>JABFSE010000013.1 GCA_013140765.1 Sulfuriferula sp. | reverse complement strand
AGGTGTATGCTGGTGGCGCATACCTGAGTGGCTTTGCTGCGGCTTTTGGCTGCATAGTAACCAGCACGGCTGATGTCGAGCAGGTCACAGAGTTGGGTGATGTTTGCCTTGCTTTGCCAATGGTTCAGCAGTTGGCAACTCATTTCAACTCGCGGGCAAAGTAGGCTGACGCTTTTTTTAATAGGTCGTTATCCGATTTCAAGCGACGATTCTCTTGTTCCAGCTGGCGGATACGTTGCTGTTCAGCGGTCAGGGGCTTGCCTATGCCAGGTTGCCCTAGCCGTTCTGCCTGATATTGGGCTACCCAACGCCTCACTGCTGTTTCGCCTATGTTCATGTCTTTGACCACTTGCGATACCGTTAAGCCTTAGTCTATGACCATTTTGGCTATCTCTAGCTTAAACGCTGCGTCGTATTTCGCTCTTTGTCCTGTCATTGCAATTTCCTCTCTTTAGGTGAATTATCCCACCTAGTGAGGTGTCTGGTATTATTAGACCACTACCATGGACACGGGTTCGATTCCAGATTACACAAAATTAGATGCCCATTTTGGCAAAAAACAATAGATAAAGGTGCTGCAATTTTGCATACTAACCGCATCAAAATCAAACCGCTAACGCGTTACCTTTGGGCACTGCCCTGCACTATCGTCGGTATAACATGGGTTTTACCAGTGCTATTACTGGGTGCTAAAGCGCGTGGTGTAAGCGGCGCGCTAGAAATTAGCTTACCTAACTCAGACCATATCATCAGTAAGCTCTATCAACGCCCGCCTTTTATTGCGATTACGTTTGGGCACGTGATTATAGGCAAAAGCACAGCCGAGCTCGCCCGTTTACGCACTCATGAGCACGCGCATGTAAGGCAATATGAATGTTGGGGGATTTTATTTTTTATCGCTTACCCATTATCCAGCTTGTTGCAATGGGCACGAGGACGGCATCCGTATTGGGATAATCATTTTGAGATAGCGGCACGCGCCGCTGAAAAACGTGCACTAGCTACACGCTAATCATGCTTTTTAGTTCGCAGATTTAGCTAAGAGTGCGCTTAATGCTGTTAGAATAGCTTTATGAATACGCGCCAATGTCAAAACTTAACCACTGTACGACTCAAGCAATAATACAAATTTGGTGCCCAGAAGAGGACTCGAACCTCCACACCTTACGGCACACGGACCTGAACCGTGCGCGTCTACCAATTCCGCCATCTGGGCTGAGAGATGCGCATTATAAATGAACATGGATACTTGTCAATGAAAACAACCACACCCCCCAAAGCACCGAGCACAAAAAAACCTAAAAAAACAGCACTGCGCTGGCAAGACCCGCACCTAGAGCGCGAGCGTGAGCGTTACGAAAACCCGCTACCTAGCCGCGAATTTATTATGTCGGTATTGCAACAACACGGCACGCCGTTGTTAGGTGAGGAATTAGCGCAATTACTCGGTATGGCACCTGAAGAAGCAGATTTATTCGCCCGTCGCCTACGCGCGATGGAGCGTGACGGTGAGCTGATGCAAAATCGTCGTGGCGATTTGTGTGTGGTTGATAAGCTGGATTTAATCAAGGGGCATATCATCGGGCATCCTGATGGCTTTGGTTTCATGCACCCTGAAGACGGCTCTGAAGATTTATTTTTATCGCCGCGCGAAATGCAAAAAGCCATGCACGGCGATCGCGTCATGGGGCGTGAGATCGGCGCGGATAGGCGTGGACGACGTGAGGGTAAAATAGTTGAAGTGCTGGAACGCGCTAATACGCATATTGTGGGTCGTTTAGTGATAGAGCACGGCATTATGCTGGTTGCGCCTGAAAACAAGCGCATCACCCAAGATATTCTCATTCCTGCGGGCAATGAGGGCACGGCGAAAGCGGGCGAAGTGGTGCATGTTGAGCTGATAGAGCAAACCAATAAGCACAGCAAACCTATGGGGCGTATTGTTGAAGTGCTGGGTAGCTACACCGACCCTGGCATGGAAATAGAAATCGCTTTGCGTAAGCATTCACTGCCATATATTTTCCCCGATACGGTGGAGGCGATTGCTAAAAAACTACCTAAAAAAGTGCTGAAAAAAGATCATGCTAATCGTGAAGATATACGTCACCTGCCGCTAGTGACTATCGACGGCGAAACGGCGCGTGATTTTGATGATGCGGTGTATTGCGAGCCGCAGGGCAAGGATTTCCGCCTTATCGTGGCGATTGCTGACGTGTCCTATTATGTACAGCCAGGCGACCCGTTGGACGTAGAGGCGTATAGCCGTGGTAATTCGGTATATTTCCCCCGCCGCGTGATTCCTATGTTACCCGAGGCGTTGTCTAATGGATTGTGTTCGCTTAATCCTGAAGTCGAACGCTTGTGTATGGTGTGCGATATGCAAATCAATGCGGCGGGTGCGGTTAAGAGCTATCGTTTTTATCCAGCAGTGATGTATTCACATGCACGGCTAACTTACAACCAAGTCTGGGATTGGTTGCAACACCCTGAAAACGCAGAAGAAAAAAGCCACTTACTGCCGCAATTAAACAATCTGAATACCCTATTCAAAGTCTTGCTCAAAGCCCGTGAAAAACGCGGTGCGATAGATTTTGAAACAACAGAAACGCAGATGATATTCAACGATGAGAAGAAAATAGAGCGCATCATCGCCGTCACCCGCAACGATGCGCACAGGATTATTGAAGAGTGCATGCTGTCTGCCAACGTCTGCGCTGCCGCGTTTTTGAAAAAGAGCAAGCATCCCTGTTTATACCGCATCCACGAAGGTCCTACGCCTGAAAAGCTCACCGCCTTGCGTGAATTTTTATCAGAGTTCGGCATGGGTTTAGGCGGTGGTGAGACACCGACAGCCAAAGATTATGCGCAGCTATTAAAGCAAATCAAACCGCGTCCAGATGCGCAATTACTGCAAACGGTGATGTTACGTTCCTTACAGCAAGCGGTTTACAGCCCTGATAACGTCGGGCACTTTGGCTTGGCTTACGAGGCTTACGCGCACTTTACTTCGCCTATCCGCCGTTACCCTGATTTACTCATACATCGCGCTATCAAAGCCGCATTGGCAGGTGAAAAATACGTGCCTAAGAGCAATTGGGTAGAGTCAGGCGGGCATTGCTCCATGACCGAACGCCGCGCTGACGATGCAACACGTGATGTCGAGGCGTGGCTCAAGTGCTACTACATGCAGGATCGCGTCGGTGAAGAATTCGTCGGCACGATAGCCAGCGTCACGGGCTTTGGCTTATTTGTTGCGCTCGATGATATTTATGTTGAAGGCTTAGTGCATATTTCTGAGCTGGGTAGTGACTATTTCCATTTTGACAAAACGCGCCACCAAATTGTCGGTGAACGCACAGGTGTGCGCTACCGCTTAGGCGACCGCGTCCACGTTAAAATAGTGCGCGTCAGCTTGGACACCACACGCATCGATTTCAGCTTAATCACTGCGGACGGTCAACTTGCCAACCCTGGCGTTGCGCCTAAAACGAAATCAGCAAAAAAAGCTACGCAAAGTAAATCGACTGCCGTAAAATCCACGCCTCCTGCGGGCGCACCAGCAAAAAAACCGCGTCGTCGCAAAGTCAATAAATAGAGAACAACATGGCCAGTATTTTAATTTATGGATTTCACGCAGTCACTGCGCGTTTACGTCAAAACCCAGCCAGCGTCGAAGAAATTTTTGTTGACGCGGCAAGACAAGACCCACGTGCACGTGATTTGGTCGAATCTGCCAAACAACTAGGCTTGCGTATTTTACAAGTTGACGGCAAACGACTGGACGGCATAGCAGGTGGTCCGCGCCACCAAGGCGTTGCCGCGCGTGTCACGATGGCGCAACAACCGCGCCATGTTGACGAACTATTAGGCGATTTACAAGGCGATTTATTGCTATTGATATTAGATGGCGTACAAGACCCGCACAACCTCGGCGCGTGCTTACGGGTGGCCGATGCCATGGGTGCAAATGCGGTTATCGCACCTAAAGACCGCGCTGTTGGCTTAACGCCGACGGTGGCAAAAGTCGCCTGTGGCGCGGCCGATACTGTGCCCTACCTCACCGTCACCAACCTCGCCCGTGCCATGCGCGAAATTAAAGAGTACGGTGTATTCATCATCGGCACAGACGGCGAAGCGGAAACCGAAATCGCCCAAACCAATGCCAGCGGCTCAGTCGCTTGGGTGTTGGGCGCAGAAGGCTCAGG
The DNA here is from genome assembly GCA_013140765.1 of Sulfuriferula sp. Classification (GTDB taxonomy): domain Bacteria; phylum Pseudomonadota; class Gammaproteobacteria; order Burkholderiales; family Sulfuriferulaceae; genus Sulfuriferula. The sequence continues at coordinate 44,340 of JABFSE010000013.1, read as the reverse complement.
CATACGCCGCCTGACCCGCGAACACTGCGACACTTTGGTCAAAATCCCTATGTACGGCACAGTAGAAAGTCTGAACGTATCAGTTTCCGCAGGGATATGTTTGTACGAAACTCGCCGCCAGAGAAATAAAAATGACTAATCACAACGACGCTTGGGCAATTTTGAATAACGCTGACTGCATCTATGATGCAGACGCGATTACCGCCGCCATTAACACGGTAGCCACCGCTATCCAACAAGATTACGCTGACAAAATGCCGTTGTTACTGACGGTTATGAATGGCGGGATTATTTTTGCAGGGCAGTTACTACCGTTATTACATTTCCCACTAGAATGCGATTACATCCACGCATCTCGTTACGGGCGCGAATTACATGGTAGCGAAATCAATTGGATGGCGATGCCTAAAACCGATGTCGCACACAGGCATGTTATTTTATTAGACGACATTTTGGACGAAGGTCATACCCTCGCCGCAATTAAACAAAAGCTGTTAGACATGGGAGCCGCCAGCGTTGCCTGCGCGGTGTTAAGCAATAAACACATCGCCAAGCCCAAACCTATACTCGCCGATTATGTGGGACTTACCCTGCCCGACCGCTACGTATTCGGCTGTGGTATGGACGTAGCAGGTGCATGGCGTAATTTACCTGCTATTTATGCCATGCCTGTGGATACGGCAACTTGATATTGAACTTATTACCCTCATTTGCTGACTAAATCGTCATAATTAGCTGTTATGCTGATGGAGCACCCTTCTTTATTTGGAGTAATTTAATGCGTAAATTTTTTAATCTTGTTTTAGTCATGTTCATTAGCATGAGCCTCATGACAGGCATCGCTGATGCTAAACGTTTCGGTGGTGGCAAGAGCTTTGGCAAACAGCGTGAAAGCATCAGCCAAACCGCACCCACTCGCGCTCCTATGAGCGCACCGCCTGCTGCTGCCCCTGCTAAGAGCGGTATGAGCAAATGGTTAGGTCCTTTAGCTGGCTTGGCGGCAGGTGGCTTGCTCGCTTCTATGTTCATGGGACATGGCTTTGATGGCATTAAAGGCATGGATATTTTAATGATGATAGCCTTAGCCGCTGGTGCATTTTTCTTATTCCGCATGTTGCGCCGCACCCCAGCACCAGGCACACAACAACAGCCAGCCACTGCCTACACAGGCTACAGTGAGCCTGTTGCCGTGCCTGCAATGGGTAGCGGTGGTGGTTACAACGCCGCGCCACAAGCAACCAGCACACGCCCAGACTGGTTTGATGATGCGGCTTTTGTACGCGAAGCAAAATCGCATTTTATCCGCTTGCAAGCCGCTTACGATGCTGCTGATTTGAACGACATTCGCGAATACACCACGCCTGAAATTTTTGCTGAAATCAGTATGCAAATCCAAGAACGCGGTACTGAACCACAAAAAACAGAAGTCACCCTGCTCAATGCCGACGTGATAGATGTAGTCACCGAAGCCGATTTCATCACTGTCAGCGTGCGTTTCCACGGTTTGATTCGTGAAGTGGCGAATGCACCTGCAGAACCATTCAACGAAATTTGGCATATCCAAAAACCTGCCAACGATCGTAGTGCGCCTTGGCATATTGCGGGCATACAGCAAGCGCAGTAAACTTATCGCTAAACACTAACGCCATTACTCAGTGGGTAATGGCGTTTTGCATTTTATTGACCAAAAGGATAACAACATGCTCGCAATCATAGGTGGTACTGGGCTTACGCAACTAGACAACCTCACCATCACCCACCGCAAAGTCGCACGCACGCCCTACGGCGAGGCTTCAGGCGCATTGACGTTTGGTCATATCAACGGGCATGAAGTGATATTTCTAGCGCGACATGGCTATGGGCACACCATCCCGCCGCATCAAGTCAATTACCTTGCCAATATCTGGGCATTGCGCGAACACAACGCCACGCATATTGTGTCAGTCGCCAGTGTCGGCGGCATACATGCCGACCTCACGCCTGGCACATTAGTGATACCAGACCAAATTATTGACTATACATCTGGACGCAAAAACACCTATTTTAACGGGGCAGGTCAGGCTGTCACCCACATAGATTTTACTGAGCCGTATTGTGAAGAAATGCGCCAGCGCATTATAGAAGCGTGTGCCAGTGCGAATGAGCACTGCATCAAACAAGGTGTTTATGCCTGCACCCAAGGTCCGCGTTTGGAAACCGCAGCTGAAATCAACCGCCTAGAACGCGACGGTGCAACAATGGTCGGTATGACAGGGATGCCAGAAGCTGCCCTCGCCCGCGAACTTGATTTACGCTACGCCGCGATTGGTGTCGTCGTTAATCACGCGGCAGGGCGCGGCAATAGCAAAATCGCCATTAACGGCAATGAAGTACAAGCCACCATCACCGCCAGCATGGTGCGTGTGCGTAAGCTCATCGCACATTTAGTCGCACTGCATCACGAAGCCTAATCGTAGCGACTTTAACAAAAAAGTTGACGAGGGCGGCATATTATGGTTAAATTACGCCCTCGTTGCACAGTAGCACTTCAGCAACAACCCAAGCAATAAACCGCATGGGTGCTTAGCTCAGTTGGTAGAGCACCGCCCTTACAAGGCGATTGTCGGGGGTTCGAACCCCTCAGCACCCACCAGTTTCACCCCCTAATTTATTGTATTTCAGCGCATTACCCTTGGCTAAATCGACGGGGTATTTTTGTGCATTCAGTGCGATTTTCTCAATCGCCGCCTGCTCTAAATCCACGTCCAATTTATCTGCCAGCCGCAACAAATACAGCAATACGTCAGCCATTTCATATTTAATAACCGTGTGCTGCTCGACTGATAACGCGCTAGATTGCGCGGCGGTGAGCCATTGAAATTCTGCCAGCAATTCGCCTGCTTCGCCCGCCAATGCCATCGCCAGATTTTTGGGCGTATGAAACACATCCCAATCCCGCTCATCGGCAAATTCGACCAGCTTTTGTTGCAATGCGACCATATCCATTATGATTTCACACTCGCGCTATCCATCACTTCGACTTGATTACCGTCAGGGTCAGGCAAATAAATCGAGCGCGTGCCGTCGCGGTGAGTGGTGAGCGTGCCGAATTGCTCAGCGTGTTCACGCAATACACCTAGATGCGGCGGGTGTTGCTCGGGTATCACCAGCGCGATGCTCATATTGGCAAATTTCAGCAATGCCCAAGTCGCATCCTGATACGCAATTTGGCAACGAAAATGTTGCTGATACCATGCCACGCTGGCGGCAATGTCAGTCACCGACATGGCGGCATGATGGATTACATCCAAATCATTCATATTCATTCTCCAATAACGGTTCTATGCCAGGCAAAGTCATAAATGCCTGCTCTTGCAAAGTTGCGATAAAATCCAAATGAAAAGCACGTTGCGCATCATCCGCCCGTGCCGCTGTGTATAGCCCACTCCACAAGCCTTTTTTGGTAATCGGACGCGCCACCACATAACCGCGCTCCAGGTACGATTGCACCGCCCAGGCAGGTAAAGCCGCCAATCCTTTACGACTGGCAACCAGTTGCACGATAGCGATAGTCAGCTCGGCATGGCGACGCTCAGGATTGATACCTGACGGCTTCAACACGCGCCGCACCAAGTCTAGCAATCTATCTGGCGCGGGATAGGTAATTAACGGGTCGTGGCTGAAATCCTTGGCAGTCAAATAGGCTTTATCTGCCAATTTATGCCCCGTCGCCATCAATGCCAGCATTTCATATCGGAACAGCGGGTTGAACACCACGCCTTTTTGCGGTTGCGCCTCAGAAACGATCACCAAATCAGCTTTATCTTCAGCCAACAGTGCAATTGGATCAGTATGAAAACCGCCGACCAAATCCATTTCCACCTCTGGCCAGTGAGTGCGATACGCGTCCATTGCGGGCATCAGCCAGTCGTAACAGGTGTGACATTCCACCGCAATACGCAGTTTTCCTGGCTGGTTATCCTCTGCCAGCCGCGCCAAATCACGCTTGGCCGTGTCGATACGCGGCAGAATCTCACGCGCCAAAGCCAGCAAATACTCGCCTGCTGGGGTCAACCGCAACGGGCGCGCACGAACAAACAGCATCAAGCCGTAATGCGCTTCGAGGGCGACTAACTGGTGCGAAAGAGCCGACTGCGTCAAAAACAAGCGCGTCGCCGCACGCGTGAGGCTACCCGTTTCGTTCAAGACTTCGATTAAGCGCAAATGTTTGAGTGCAAGCATATATGAATTTAATTCATCAATTTAACAAAAATAACTCGTTTGTATCATAAATCATGTCGGCGCAAAATGCACGTTATCTTCAATCAATGAGAAATAACATGACTACCATCCACACTTTAGGCTTTCCCCGTATCGGCAAACAGCGCGAACTGAAATTTGCGCTGGAAAAATTCTGGCGCGGTGAAATCGACGCGCCCGCGCTCAATTCCGTCGCCAGTGAATTGCGTGCCCGCCATTGGCAATTGCAACGCGACGCTGGGCTGGATTTTGTCGCGGTGGGTGATTTTGCTTACTACGATCAAATGCTCAACCACATACAGCTACTGGGTTGCGAGCCGAGTCGTTTTGGCTTCACAGGTGCAGAATCCGAGCTAGACCGCCATTTCACCCTCGCCCGTGGCGTTGCCAACGAAGCCCCTGCCAGTTGTTGCGGCACGCATCAACATGATAATCACGGTACCTGGGCACTGGAAATGACTAAATGGTTCGATACCAATTACCATTACCTCGTGCCTGAATTTAACGCTGACACCGAATTCAAACTCAATTCCACGCGTTTGTTTGACGAAGTACGCGAAGCGCAGGCGCTGGGACACACACCTAAAGTCAGCTTAATAGGGCCCGTGACTTTCCTTTACTTGGGCAAAGAAAAATCTGCCGACTTTGACCGCCTCAGCCTGTTGCCGCAATTGCGTGCTGTCTATGGCGAAATTCTCAGCCAGCTCAAACAGCTAGGTGTGGAATGGGTACAAATAGACGAACCTATCTTGTGCCTGGACTTGCCTGCCAACTGGAAATCCGCGTTTGAACCGACTTACAACATCCTCAACAGTGCCAATATCAAGCTGCTATTAGCGACGTATTTTGGCGCATTGGATGATAATTTAGTGCTGGCTTGCAACCTGCCCGTCGCGGGCTTGCACATCGACGCAGTGCGTGCGCCACAGCAAATCACTAGCGTTATCGACCGCTTGCCGCATTACAAAGTGTTATCCATAGGCTTAATCGACGGGCGCAATATCTGGCGTGCTGATCTCGATGCAGTATTGGCAACAGCCCTCGCCGCGCAGGAAAAACTTGGCGATCGTTTATGGATAGCCCCGTCATGCTCATTGCAACACGTCCCCGTAGATTTAGCGTTGGAAACGGCTTTTGACGACGAATTGCGTAGCTGGCTGGCTTATGCCACGCAAAAGCTCGATGAGCTCGGCACGATTAAAACCGCGCTCGACACTGGCGTAGCCGCCGCTGAAACCGCATTCAGTGCATCACGCGCTGCCGCCGCCTCGCGCCGCACCAGTCCACGCATCCACAACCCCGCCGTCAATGCACGTTTAGCCAGCTTACCCGCTGATGCCGACCAACGTCATGCGCCGTTCAAAGCCCGCCAAGCCGCACAGCGCAGTCGTTTTAATTTGCCCGCTTACCCGACCACCACCATAGGTTCATTCCCACAAACCAAGGAAATCCGCGCCGCACGTGCAGGTTATAAACGTGGCGAACTCAACGCGGCAGACTACACGCTGGCGATGCAACAAGAAATCAAATACGCCGTTGAACAGCAAATCAATTTAGGCTTGGATGTGCTGGTACACGGTGAAGCCGAACGCAACGACATGGTGGAATACTTCGGCGAACAATTATCTGGCTTCGCATTCAGCCAAAACGGCTGGGTGCAAAGCTATGGCTCACGTTGCGTCAAGCCGCCGATTATTTACGGCGACGTATCGCGCCCACAAGCCATGACGGTAACATGGACACAATACGCGCAAAGCCTCACCAGCTTGCCGATGAAAGGCATGTTGACGGGTCCTATCACCATATTGCAATGGTCATTCGTTCGCGACGACCAGCCTCGCAGCGATACCGCACTGCAAATCGCGCTGGCTATCCGCGACGAAGTGGTTGATTTAGAACACGCAGGCATAGGCATCATCCAGATAGACGAACCCGCCATCCGCGAAGGCTTGCCGCTACGGCGTGGTGACTGGGATGCGTATCTGGACTGGGCAGGACGTGCGTTCCGTATCAGCGCGTCAGGCGTGGATAACAGCACACAAATCCACACGCATATGTGCTATTCGGAATTTAACGACATTTTTCCCGCCATCGCCGCGCTGGACGCAGATGTCATCACCATAGAAACCTCGCGCTCGGACATGGAATTACTGCGCGGCTTCGGTGATTTCAATTACCCGAATGAGATTGGTCCAGGCGTGTATGACATCCACAGCCCACGCGTGCCACCAGTCGATGAAATGGTGCGCCTGCTGAAAAAAGCCGCCGAAGTCATCCCCGCTGAACATCTATGGGTCAACCCCGATTGCGGGCTGAAAACCCGTGGCTGGGCAGAAACCCAAGCCGCATTAGCCAACATGGTCACAGCAGCTAAAGCATTGCGCTAACAGGTCTAAAAGCTAATTGTCCACGAAAGGCACGAAAACACACAAAAATTTCATGGTTTTGATTTGGCTTTATTCGTGTTTTTAGTGTGGTTCGTGGATAAGGTTTACAAACTTAACGTGCACAAAAAAAGCCCCAAGTCGTCATCCTTGGGGCTTTTTTGTTACTAATTGATTGTTACCGACCCATACGGCTACGCATTTTTTGCATCATGCCGCCCATCTGACCACCGCCGCCATTATTCATGCTTTGCATTTTGCTTTCCATGCGGGCTTTCATTTCACCATTTTGTCCGCCATTTTGCCCATTCATACCCTGCATCTTGGTTTGCATATTCGATTGCATGGTTTGCTTTTGCGCTTGTTGTTGTTCTGGTGTCATGCTGTTCCAGTTATCTTGCTTTTGCTGTGCTGTCGCTTGGCCTTGTTGCTTTGCCGAATTGATAGCCGCTTGCTGTTGCTCTGGGGTCAAACTTTGGAATGTTTGCGCACGCGCCTGCGCACTGTCTATGCTAGGATTCAGCTCATCAGCAAAGCTGGCTGAGGCACTCATGGTGGCTAACAACATCAATACTAAGCTAGATTTTTTCATGGTTTTCTCCGAAATAAATAAGTTAAGCAATGTCCTAATGACGAGCTTATTATGCCGCACGCAGATAACAATAACATTTCACAATATCAGCAAAACGTTACAGCTTGTTACAGACAAATCACGCACGCAAGCCCAACACATCTTGCATATCAAACGCCCCAGCACCGCTGGTGGACAAATACCGCGCCGCACGCAACGCGCCTTGGGCAAAAGTCATACGACTAGAGGCCTTATGTGTAATCTCTACACGCTCGCCTATGCCCGCAAACATCACCGTATGGTCGCCGACGATGTCACCACCGCGCACCGTGGCAAAACCTATAGTGGATGGATCGCGCTCGCCCGTTACACCTTCGCGCCCATACACCGCACACTCGCTCAAATCACGCCCCAACGCCTCGGCAACCACTTCGCCCATACGCAACGCCGTGCCTGACGGCGCATCGACTTTATGACGGTGATGCGCTTCGACTACTTCAATATCGTAGCCTTCATTCAACACCTTAGCGGCGATTTCTAATAGCTTGAACGTGAGGTTCACGCCCACGCTCATATTCGGCGCAAACACCACGCCTATATCCTTACCTGCATCGGCAATTTGCTGTTTTTGTTCAGCACTGAAACCTGTTGTACCGATGATAATGTTGACACCCAATTGACAGCATAATGCCAAATGCGCCATTGTGCCTTCAGGGCGAGTAAAATCTATCAATGCATCCGCGCCGCGCAAAGTTGCCGCGACATCATCGCTAATCAAAATACCATCGGTAAATATCGCTGATTTGGCAATGTTAGGACTACCCGCACGCTCTAGCGCACCGTACAGCACACAATCAGGCGCGCTATTAACTGCCTCTATCAACACCTGCCCCATACGCCCTGCACTACCTGCAATCACAATTTTAATCGGATTGCTCATGGCTTTACCTCAACAGGCTGTTTTTCTTCTTGCTTAATCGCCTGCACAGCCGCATCCACAGGCTTAGTGCCCTCGGTTGCGTTATCCGCCTTAGTATCGCCTAAATGTTTACCGATGAAATCGAGTGCATCATCTTTGAAATACAACACCACACGGCGTTGCTCAGTGAGCTTGCCAGCTGTACGGAAAGTGTAAATATAATCCCAACGATTAGCATGAAACACATCTGTTATCAAAGGCGTACCCATGACGAATTTGACTTGTGCTCGGGTCATGCCCAATTTGAGCTTATCCACCGCAACTTCATCCACATAATTGCCTTGCTGGATGTCGATTTTATAAGGTGAAAAAGTATTGGCATTGATTTTTGGCAAGTAACTACACCCCGCCAAACTGCTAAGAATTAAACCACAAGTAATAAGAAGGCGCATAACTGTATTTGCAAAGTTATATAAAGCCACTATGATAGCCTAAATCAATTACCAGCAACACGTCCCCGCATCAGCGCATTGCAATTTTGAGTAATATAGATGCAAATGCTGGCAGGTGACAAATGGTTCACCCTAGGTAAAGAAAACCTCGGCACACTAGGCGGCAAGAATTCACAAATCACCAACCGCGCCGAGAAGCAAACCAACAACGCCGCCTACATCTTTGCCCAATATTCGCCGTCCAACGCCATAGGGCGCATTACCGTGCAAAAGGTAGAGCGTATGCCCGATAACAGCGTGAATGTGTATCAGGCAGACTTTACACCGTGGAGTGGCGAACAATGGAAATCAGCAGGCAAATATCGCACCCAGGGTGAAATAGATAATCGCTTGCCAGGCTACAATCCGTTTGCAATTTTTGCAGGTGCGCAGACTGATCCGCTGTTCCACAACATTAGCTGGGAAGCCATGAAAGTGGCGGTAGGGCACGCCATGCGCAAGCACCACGCCATCCTTTCCTACGTCATGCAGGAGAACCCGCGCATGAACCAGTTTACCACCACGAGTAGTAGCACTTTTTCTACCAAGACCACCACCGTACAAGGGTTTGCCTCGCCTATCTGGTATGTAGGTATGCCGATGGAAGCGGGCTGGGTCGGTGGCGAGACAGGGCAGACCTGTGTAAGTGCCGTCGCAGGCGCAACCACGACCGCGTGTGACGCACCCGAACATATTGCCATAGCAGGGGTGATGTTTGAAAAGTGGAAAGGCGGCAATATGCCCGCTAATGAGGATTTGATGTATCAGTGGGTGAATTCGCAATCGAGCTGGAATGTGTTTTTCTTTGCGCTGATTTTGGCTGTGGTGACTTTTGGGGTGGGGGCGGTGTTGCTGCCTACTTACCTAGCTGCCGCCGCTCTTGCCGCAGCTGTGGGCTATGCCCTGTTATCAGGCGGCAATCTGTCTGCGGCACAACAAGGCTTTTTCGGGCAAACGGGCAATGGCTGGGCAACGGCGATTACCGTTTGCTACCAGTTCCGCGTGTTGTTTTATAACTAATCGTCTTATCCACCCAGCTATCCGTACCATCCTCGAGAATGTAAGCCCCGCCATACAAGCATTCAGCCACAGCCGTGTAAGGAATGTTTGCGGAATGTTTGCAAAAACAGATAAAGTCTCTATGATAGTGGCTATCATTTACCAGCAACACGCCTACTATATGAGCACACCAGCAGATTTGAAAAATATCGGGCTCAAAGCCACGCTACCCAGACTCAAAGTACTAGAGCTGTTTGAAAAAAGCGAAAAACGCCACCTGACTGCGGAAGACATTTACCGTATGTTAGTGGTAGAAGAAATTGACATCGGCTTGGCGACGGTTTACCGCGTGCTCACGCAATTTGAGCAAGCGGGTTTATTGCTACGCCATCACTTTGATAGCGACAAAGCCGTTTACGAACTGAATACCGACGAGCATCATGATCATTTAGTCTGTTTACAATGCGGGCTGGTAGAAGAGTTTTTCGATGAAGAAATCGAACGCCGCCAAAAAAACATTGCTGCCGAACGCGGCTTTACTATTCATGAACATTCTTTGCATTTATATGTGGATTGCACTAAAAACCCATGCCAACACCGCAAAACCAAATAATCCAGCTTTACGGCATTCCTAATTGCACTAGCGTTAAAAAAGCGCGGGCTTGGCTGGATGCGCGTCAGCTCAGTTATCAATTTCATGATTTCAAAAAAATCGCCATTTCTGCCGTACAATTAAATAACTGGGCGCAACAAGTCGGCTGGGAAACGCTACTTAATCGCCAAGGTACGACCTGGCGGCAACTGGATGACGCGACCAAAGCCAGCGTCACCGATGCCCATAGTGCCGTCGCCGTCATGCGCGAAAAAACCAGTAGCATTAAACGCCCCGTATTAACATTAAACAACACCCTATTAGTCGGCTTTAACGAAGCCGAATACGAACAATTACTGACACCACAATCATGAACGACACCTTAAAACTCACGCAAGACCTCATTATTCGCCAATCCAGCACACCCGACGACGCGGGTTGCCAAACCATGATGCAAGCACGCCTTGCCCCACTCGGATTCAGCTTTGAATACATCAATTCCAACGGCGTAACTAATTTATGGGCGCGACGCGGCACGACCGCACCACTGGTATGCTTTGCAGGTCACACCGATGTCGTGCCCACAGGCCCCGTTGATAAATGGCTATCCGACCCTTTCACGCCTACCATACGTGACGGACAATTGTACGGACGCGGCGCGGCGGACATGAAAGCCTCGCTAGCGGCGTTTGTGACTTCCATCGAAGGCTTTGTCGCCGAGCACCCCGACCACACAGGTTCAATCGCGCTACTCATTACCTCTGACGAAGAAGGCGTGGCGACTGACGGCACAGTCAAAGTTGTCGAAGCACTCCAAGCACGCGGTGAGCTAATAGATTGTTGTATCGTCGGCGAACCCACTTGCGTATCCGCACTCGGCGACACCATCAAAAATGGCAGACGCGGCTCATTATCAGGCAAGCTCACCGTCCAAGGCATACAAGGCCACATCGCTTATCCACATCTGGTACGCAACCCTATACACCAGGCCGCGCCTGCGATTGCAGAACTCGCCGCGACGATATGGGATGAAGGCAATGAATACTTTCCGCCCACCAGCTGGCAAATTTCCAACATTCATGGTGGCACGGGTGCGACCAACGTCGTGCCTGGCACGGTAGAAATCAAATTCAATTTCCGCCATTCCACCGCCAGCACCAAAGAAGAACTCAAATCTCGCGTCCACGCTATTCTTGATAAACACGGGCTGGAATATAACCTAGACTGGGAAAATTCAGGCAAACCCTATCTCACCCCACGCGGTAGCCTGGTTGCGGCAATTAGCGCGGCGATTAAAACTGTGACTGGACTGGACACCGAACTATCCACCACAGGCGGCACGTCAGACGGCCGTTTCATCGCCGACATCGCCACCCAAGTAGTCGAATTCGGACCGATAAACGCCAGCATCCACAAGCTCAACGAACACGTCGCCGTCGCCGATTTAGACCCATTACGCGCCGTTTATCAAATCACGCTGGAACACTTACTCGCCAAATGAAAACAGATTACTTCCTCGATACCGATGCCCTCATCACCGTGCGCGACTGGTTGCGCTTTGGCATCAGCCGCATGAATCAGACAGGTTTGCACTTCGGTCACGGCACGACCAACGCCGTGGACGAAGCCGCATATTTGATATTGCACACGCTACATTTACCCATAGACCAACTAGAGCCGTTTTTAGACGCGTGCCTGACCGAAATCGAGCGCGAAGACGTGCGTAATGTATTTGACCAGCGCGTCAATCAGCGCATTCCTGCGGCTTATATTACGCATCAGGCTTGGCTAGGCGAGTACAGTTTTTACGTCGATGAACGCGTGCTCATACCGCGCTCATTCATCGCCAACCTGCTACGCGAACGCCTAGCACCATGGGTCAATGATGCCGAATGCGTCACCAGCGCACTGGATTTATGCACAGGCTCAGGCTGTCTGGCGATACTCATGGCAGAAGCATTCCCTAACGCCGATATTGATGCCGTCGATATTTCAGCCGACGCGCTGGCAGTAGCTAACCGCAATGTCCATGATTACGAATTAGCTGACCAAATTCGCCTAGTACAATCAGATTTATACACTGAACTAGACCATCAGCAATACGACATCATCATTACCAACCCACCCTACGTCAACGCCATCAGCATGGACGAGCTCCCCGCTGAATATCAGGTCGAACCCGCATTAGCACTCGCCAGCGGCGAAGACGGCTTGGATCACATCCGCACCATACTCCAACACGCCGCCAGCCATCTCTACCCCAAAGGCCTGCTAATAGCCGAAATAGGCCACAACCGCGAAGTGTTGGAAGCCGAATTCCCTAACCTGCCATTTACTTGGCTGGAAACTGACGGCAGTGATGAATTTGTGTTTATTGTGAGTAAGGAACAGTTAGCTGTGCTGAGTTTGGGATGAAGTACGCCTCTTTATAAAGACTTAAACGTCAACCCATGGATAGTATAAGCAAGAAAATAATTATTATTGCAGGACCGAATGGCGCGTGGAAAACCACTTTTGCCCGCGCATTTCTACCCGCAGAAGCACACTGCAATCGGTTTATTAACGCAGATTTAATTGCGGCAGGGTTATCACCATTCGCACCTGAATCAGCCGCTTTTAGAGCAGGTCGATTGATGTTAAAAGAAATCCGTTCTTGCGTTGAGAACAAAGAAAGCTTTGCATTTGAAACCACATTATCAGGACTGGCATATTTACACCATATCCAGAACTGGCGTAATCTGGGTTACCATGTCAGCCTATTCTTCCTAAGCCTACCATCATCTGATATGGCGGTTGCGCGTGTCGCAGAACGTGTTCGTCAAGGCGGTCATGACATACCAGAAGCGGTTATTCAGCGAAGATTTGAGGCAGGGAAAAAGAATTTTGAACATACCTACCGTACTGCAGTAGATGCTTGGGCATTATTTGACAACAAGGATAGTGAACCATTATTGATAGCATGGGGAGAGCGTACATGACACAAAACGAATTGAGCACAGCGAAAGACCAAGATCTGGTTAATTCACTCATCGCGATGCGCCGAGCAGCAATGATGGCACGCCAGCAAGCTGTGTTTACCAACACAGCAATTATCGTCATGAAAAACGATCGGCTGGTTCGCATAACAGCTGAAGAAATCCGTAAGCAGGATGCGGTATAGCTTACGCGCTAATTGTTATAGCAAAATTTTACAAAATACATTTCACCACTATCTCATTGTATCGTATCATTAAAAAAACCGAACACGATGAGGTGTCGTCATGCAAACACAGTAATCCATACACGAAATTATTATTGTTGGTGTGTGTGCGGATGGATTGGAACTGGCGACTAAGCTAGGCAATCAATTGGGCAAGCAAAAACGCGCCAATATCACGCTGATAGATGCCTCGCCATCACATCTATGGAAACCATTGCTGTATGAAGTCGCCGCAGGCAGTCTGGACTCGTATGCCGAACGACTGGAGTACCTCGCACAAGGGCACTGGAATCATTTCCGCTTTCGTCTTGGACGCATGGATGCGCTTGATCGCACGCAAAAAACAGTTAGCGTTGCGCCTACTTTAGACGAAGGTGGGATAGAAATCATCCCACGTCGCCACTTTCACTACGATACCTTAGTCATTTCTGTCGGCTCAATTGCTAATGATTTTGGTATCCCAGGTGTTGCCGAACACTGCATACTTATTACGCTGGGACAATCCTCCACTGTCGGCAATCTTATGAGTAGCTTCTCTGGTGGCATCATTATTGAAAGCTTGCTGGCGCGTTTCATGTATTGGTCTCTGCACAAAATGCACCAAATTGCCCTACATGGCTGGGTAAAAACGCTGCTCAGTACCTACGCACACCTAATCAGCTCGCCCACGCGCGCACGGGTTAAACTCCATTAGCGCATAGGCACAAGGTCTGCGCTAGATTAGCCTTGTGCATGGCTGTTATCGGGCTTGAATACGGTTAAACCGACTATACTATCGGCAATAGTGTAATTGTCCAAGATAGTCAAAAATGCAACATTAGCTTGATATAGTATTGATTTTAAGCGGCAATTCGGCGTAAGTACGCATTTATTACTTACGTTATTAAAACATTCGGCGATATGGAAATTTGGCTCTGTCAGTCGGACAACATCGCCAACTTTAATCTGATTAGCAGGTCGCGCTAGAGACATGCCTCCATTTTTACCACGCTGCGTCAAAATGAGCTGCTGCTGCGCTAAGTTATGCACCACTTTTACTAAGTGATTACGCGAAATTTGGTAATAATCAGCCAGCTCAGTAATCGTTGCTCTGCCGTCATTTTTCATGCCGAGATAAACAAGCACACGTAATGAGTAATCTGTATATTGAGTAAGTTGCATATTAGTGGTTACTTATGCTTGACAAAAATAGCAAGTATTATATAAGATACATTCAAGATGCATCTTAAATGACTTATTCTTCCATTTCATTTTACATCGGAGCGGGGTAGCGTGCCCCATTTTTTATATCCAATAACATGTATTTTATATACATCTATTTTCAGGAGCTTGATAATGAGTGCAAATCTGTATGAAAAAATAGGCGGTGATGCCGCAGTGAACGCGGCGGTGGATGTGTTTTATCGTCGGGTATTGAGCGATGAACGTATTAGTGATTTTTTTGATGATGTTGATATGGAACACCAAGCTGCGAAACAAAAGGCTTTTTTGACTATGGCTTTTGGCGGTCCCGTGCATTACACGGGTGCTGATATGCGTAAAGGTCATGCGCACTTAGTGACGCGAGGCTTAAACGACAGCCATTTTGATGCCGTAGTTGAAAACTTAGTCGCATCATTACAAGCGCTCAACGTACCTGCCGAGCTGATTGCTGAAGTGGGTGTAGTCTGCGAAACCACGCGCAATGATGTACTAGGTAAATAAAGGAAACAGCATGGCACAATTAACGGTGAACCAAGTACGCTACCAATGCAATGCAGACGAAACGGTATTGGATGCCTTAACACGTTCAGGTGTAGCAGTGCCTTATTCTTGCCGTAACGGAATATGCCAAACCTGTGTCATGCAATCAAGTAGCGCAAATGTACCCATCACTGCGCAAAATGGATTAAAACCTACGTTACAAGCACAAAATTATTTTATGGCATGTGTCTGTTATCCGACTGAGGATATGACTATCACCTTGCCTGACAACGCCGATAGATTACTATCCGCAACGGTGACCGCAGTACGACAATTGAATGACGACATAAAATGTGTGGGCTTGGATTGTCCGAGCTTGCAAAATTATCATGCGGGGCAATTTATCAACCTCTATCAAGATAATGATAATACTCGTAGCTATTCACTCGCAAGCGTGCCAACCGATCCTTATCTACGTTTGCATGTGCGGCGCATGCCCGATGGACGAGTGAGCAACTGGATTCATAATGAATTAAAAGTAGGCGACCGCGTGCAAATTAGCGCGCCCGTCGGCGCTTGTTTTTATGTGCCTGATACACCACAACAACCGTTGCTGTTAATCGGTACTGGTTCTGGGCTTGCGCCACTCATGGGTATCATCCGCGACGCGCTTAATCACAGGCATTTTGGCGACATCTATTTGTATCATGGCAGCCATGATGTCACGGGGCTGTATCTGGTTAATGAGCTATGTGAAATGACCGTGCATTATTCTAATTTTCACTATGTTCCTTGCGTATCAAGCACTAACATAGACAATCGATACCAAGCAGGGCGCGCAATGGATGTCGCATTCGTAGCGCATCCACACTTAGCTGGCTGGCGTATATTTTTATGCGGCAATCCCAACATGGTCACCAGCGCACGCAAAAAAGCCTATCTAGCGGGCGCTAAAATGAATGATATTTATGCAGATGCTTACTTAATTAACCATAAGCGATAATCACACAGCGGCTATCGTCAGCGACTTGACAGTGACGGGCTGATAAGATGCATTTTAACTGCTTGTTTAATATATCGCACACACTTCTGAACTACGGGGGCATTGATGACGGAAATAAAATCAATAACAGCGGCGCAATCTTTATTTTCTGCACGATTATTTAACATCACCAGCATTACAGCTACGCTCATTGCGCCCTTATTATTACTCTGGATTGCCGCTTCTATATTCGTTTATTCGTCTGTTGCCTACCATCCAAATACACGTACAGCCTATTACACGCGCATCTCAGGGTATCGATTTTAAGGTGCTGTCGGTGCTATGATGGTGCTCGGTCAGCCTTTTAGTAGTTTATTCATGGCTGGTATAGATTGTTCGCCATCTGGTGCGTTATTGCCATTACCGTTATTCCATTTGGGCTATGGGATATTTTTCGCGCTGGACGCGAAGATTGGCAAGATTTAACAGTGCCCATCGAACGCTAATTTACATCTGGAATCATGCAATGCGTCAAAAGCTATTCGCCATTATTGGACTAGATTTCACCCCTGTAAGCCACACTGAACGCTGGATAGCCATTACAGGTGCATTTTTTGGAATACTGAGCGTTTTCTTAATATCCGATTACTTTTTACAGGCACACATTGCGCTTATCATGGTCGCCTCCATGGGCGCATCAGCAGTGCTCTTATTTGCAGTGCCACATGGCGGGTTGTCGCAGCCATGGGCGGTATTTGGCGGTCATGTCATATCAGCAATTGCAGGCGTAAGTTGCGCTAAATTAGTGACTATCACCTGGTTGGCAGCCCCTTTAGCTGTCGCCGTTGCCGTGGGCGCAATGCACTATTTACGGTGCATACATCCACCTGGTGGCGCAACCGCATTAGTCGCCGTGATGGGGGGAGAAAAACTACACGCGCTAGGCTATTTATTTATACTAGAACCCGTCATCATCAATGTCACCATTATTTTACTGACCGCTATCGCATTTAGCTGGTTTAACCCTAGCCGCCGTTACCCCGTTTATTTTGCCATCGACAAAATGGAAAAACCCAGCGAAGTCATCACCCCCTACCCAGCAATTTCACACGCAGACTTTGTCTATGCGCTCGCGCAAATCGACTCGTATATCGATGTCAACGAGCACGATTTAATGCGCATTTACCAACTCGCGATTAAACATCATAAATCCTCATCTGAGTCGGTACAGTAGACTACGCTAAATTAGCGGCAAGCCAGCATCTCGCTTATAATAGCACTCCTCATCAGGAGCGGATTATGTCTAACAAAGCCACGGCTATTTTACTTATTAGTTGCCCCGACCAAAAAGGTCTGGTGGCAGCGATTGCTGATTTTCTATATCAGCACAATGCCAACATCCTCCACGCGGATCAACATCAAGATGCGGAATTAGGCTTATTTTTAATGCGCGTAGAATGGGATTTATCGGGATTTGATATTGATACCAGCGATTTTAATAACGCATTTAGCCCCATTGCCACGCGTTTTCAAATGCAATGGCGATTAGCGACATCAGCGCATCGCCCACGTTTGGCTATTTTTGTATCGCGCTATGATCATTGCCTAGCTGACTTACTGTACCGCTATCAGGCAGGTGAGCTTAATTGCGAAATTCCCATCATCATCAGCAATCATACCGATACCCAATGGCTGGCGGAGGCTTACCGTATCCCGTTCCAACACATCGTTATCAATAAAGACAACAAAGCGGAAGCGGAAGCCGAGCAACTTGCGATTTTGCGTAAAAATCACGTGGACTTTGTCGTATTAGCACGCTACATGCAGGTGTTATCACCCGACTTTATTCGCCATTATCCTAATCGCATCATTAACATCCATCACTCTTTCCTGCCCGCTTTCCACGGTGCAAAACCCTATCATCGCGCCTTTGAACGCGGGGTCAAGCTCATCGGTGCGACCAGCCATTATGTGACCGAAATACTCGACGACGGTCCGATTATCGAACAAGACGTTGCCCGCATCTCGCATCGAGATGATTTGGAAGACCTAATCCGTCGCGGTGCCGACCTAGAAAAAATCGTCCTGTCGCGTGCAGTGCGCTGGCACATCGAAAACCGCGTTTTACTGTATGCAAACAAGACGGTAGTGTTTGATTAACAGCGACTACTCCGCCACCACTTTCAGCCAAACACCCTGCTGACTTTGTTGAGTGCCAGCTGATTGCCCTAATAATTGTGCTGCATTTTGGGTATTATTAGTGTCAGTACCGCCGATTTGTGTCCAGACGCCCAGTTTGGTTTGCACGCTGGTCGATAGGCGTTGTACGTTGCGGCTACCGTATTGGCTAGTTTGCAGGCTGGTTTGTTGCGGGCTAATGTCTAAGCTCACGCGTTCACCGATGAGATGTGGCGTGACGTAAAAACTCGATCCAAAATCCTGATAAACGGTGCTGGTAGAAATCACTGCCCCGTTCGCGCCATAGACTACTTGGCGTATCGGCACGGGTACGCTTACACCTGCGTTAATATGCGCCACGCCACCGTCCATCACGCGCACCATCTGATCGGCTTGCTCTACGCTGTCACGCTGGCTGTTTTGCACATCCAGATTGATACCGTCATGACTTAAACGCGCATTAGGGCGTTGATTATTGGGCACACTCACCGCTACGCCACCGACGCTGGCACGACCATTGATATTGAGGTCGTTACGCTGTTGTTGCTGATTCATATTCTGGCGCACATATATCACCAGCTGGCGCGGTGCGGTGTCAATACGGGCTAGGACGGCTTTGATGTCTGCCAGATGACTAGCGGATGCCCGCACGATGAGCTGGTCGTTCATCCCTGTCAGCGTTTCGCCTGCGCTCAATAGCGGTTGCAACACGGGCAATACTTCGTCCAATGTGCGGTATTGCAACGGTAGCATGACCATGCCGTCGGCATACGCGCAATTTATGCTCAAATAGGCGATTAACCAGTAGCGCATCATGGCGTCATGGACTCTTTTTCCATGAGCAAATAAGTATTGTAGGCGTTAGGGCGATTAGCTTCTTTGAATGCGGGCATCTTAGCGTAATTGCCCCAATTCGTTTTACTGTAAGCCTCGTCAAACGGCACTAAATCCGCCACCGCCTGCCCCATATTTTTACGCAAGAAAGTTAAATAATCGCGAGTGAACTTCAAATCCAGCTCAGGCTTGACCGAAGCCGCACCATGCCCTGCCACCATCGTTTTGGGCTTCAGCACGATGAGCTTGTTTAACGCCGCTAACCACAGATTGCTATCGGCATCACCAACAAAAGGTATCCGTCCACGGAACACCAAATCGCCTGTATAAAGCACTTTATCTTCCTGCACTAGCATCGCCATGTCTTCGGCCGAATGCGCGGGACCGACAAAGCGCAATTTGAAATGCACACCGCCCAGCTCAAAATCTTTATCGCCCTCCAGCCATTTATCCGCAGGCAATAGTTGCGTGTGCTCATCTACCCAAGGAAATAGCGTTTCTTTACGTTGCGCCAGTCGCTCCGCCGCGCCCTCGGTATCTATCGCACCTTGCCCATTCTGATGCGCCCAGCTTTCGGCACCTGCGGCTTTGAATACTTGCAAGCCGTAATAATGATCGGCATGGTAATGACTGATAATGACGTATTTAATCGGCAATGGGGTGATTTTGCGGATTTGTTTGAGCAACTCAGCCGCCAATGACGGCGTGCCTAAGGTGTCAAATACCACCACACCCGCAGGCGTAACCACGAATCCTGCATTTGACATATAACCCTGATTCGCTGACGATGCCGCGCCCGACATGCCCTGTACATAATAACTATGCTTACCAATTTTAATCGGCGTAACAGGCACGCTCACCGCCGCATAATCTTCAGCGTGCGCCCAACTCGTCAACAAACCAAATACGAGCAAAATTATTTTAATCATCTTCATCTCCATCCACTATATTATTATCATTGTAACCGCGACAAGGCGCGTCTGAATATGGTATCTTCACACCAGTTTACATCACAGGTTTTGAATCCGCATGACGCAATTTATTAAGCAAAACTGGCTGGCTTTTTTACTGGCATTCGTTCTCCCTATTGCTATTATTTTTTGGTGGTGGGGTGGCTTTAATCGCGCAACTATCAGCGAAATTGAAACCCAACCTACCTATTACGCTTATACCGAATACTATGGTAGCTATGGTAATCTAGATAGTGCGCAACAAAAAGTTTACACCGCACTCACCGCGCAAAAAATCACCCCAGGCAAGTTTATCACCATACTCTACGCTGACCCACGTACCACGGCCAAGCACGATCAACATGCCCGTGTTGGTTACTTACTGCCAGCCAACACCGTCGTCAAACCGCCCATACTTACCGACACACTGCCCGCCCGTCGCGTACTACGTGCGACAGCGCAAGGGAGTTTAATGTTAGCACCGAGTATTGCCTACCAAGGGCTGCATGATTACCTCAAACCGCAAGGCAAAGACATCACCATGCCCAGCGTAGAAATCTACACAGCGGGCACGTCCATCAATGAAATGGGCACATTGACAATAGATATTGCCGACTAAAGCACACCATGACCGCCATACTTGCTGCGATTTTGCTTGAGCACTTGCGTCCACTGCAACTATCGTGGACAAAATGGCTAATGCGCCCCGCGCAGATGCTGGCACACCATCTCAATGCTGGCACGTATCAACACGGTGTACTGGCCTGGCTCGTTATCAGCGTGCCTATATTGGCTATCGTCAGCCTGATCTTTTTCAGCTTACAACACATTAGCGCATGGTTAAGCTGGCTGTGGCAAATTGCCGTGCTGTATGCCAGCTTACGATTTCGCACCACAAGACACGCAACGGCTGACATTGCACAAGCCCTCGCTCACAACGACCTCCCGCTCGCTCAACAAATTTATGCGCAACAACTATCACCCGCAGGTACACCCAGCCAAGCCGAAGGACTAATACGCGCCACGATAGAGCACACTTATACGCACACCTTGCACCATTTGTTCGGCGTATTATTCTGGTTTATCGTGTTGATGCCACTAGGACCTGTCGGTGCACTACTTTATCGACTTAGCCTGTGTTTAGCAGACATTTGGCAAACTGAACAACTAGGTCTATTCGCGCAATTCAGCCAGCGCATGGCACTATTTTTGGATTATTTCCCTGCCCGCATTACCGCCTTAAGCTTTGCCATCGCGGGTAATTTTGAAGATGCTGTCTATTGCTGGCGTAGCCAAGCCGCCGACTGGGGCGATTTGAATACAGGCGTATTGCTCTCCAGTGCCGCAGGCGCAATGGGGATTAAATTAGGCGGGGCAATTACTTATCCGCACGGCGAATGTTGGCGACCTGAATTAGGCTTAGGCAACTCACCCGATCCTGCCGACATACACAGCGCAGTGAGCCTGATGTGGCGTGCGTTAAGCATCTGGTTGCTATTGTTACTCATTACCGCGCTTGCCAAACTCGCGGGCTAAACGTCTATGCTTAATTTTATCTGGATAGGATTTTTCTTACTAGCGTTTATCTTTGCAGGCGTAAATTGGCTGGTTTACGGGCAAGCCGACAGCTACGCGCTCATTATGCAGGCGATATTTACCTCAGCTAAAAATGCAGTAGAAATCTCGTTAGGCTTAATCGGCATCATGGCACTATGGTTAGGCATTATGCGTATCGGCGAAAAAGCGGGCTTTTTACAAGGTTTAACTTGGCTGATGAATCCGCTATTTCGACGTTTATTCCCCGACGTACCCGCCAACCACCCCGCACTAGGCGCGATTACCATGAACATGGCGGCGAATATGCTGGGGCTGGACAACGCCGCCACGCCCATGGGCATCAAAGCCATGCAGGAACTACAAACGCTCAACCCACGCCAAGACACCGCATCGGATGCGCAGATTTTATTTTTGGTCATTAACGCCTCATCAGTCACGCTATTGCCCGTCACTATTTTCACCTACCGCGCACAGGCAGGTGCACATGACCCTACCGATGTTTTTATCCCCATCCTTATCGCTACTTATTGCTCGACGATGGCGGGGTTACTGGCGACGGCTTTTTTCCAAAAAATCAATTTGCTCGATAAAGTCGTGCTCGCGTATTTAGGCGTTATTAGTGCACTGGTATTTGGTTTGGTGGCTTATTTTTCCCAGCTCCCCACAGCAGAAATGCTGCATCAATCCAGCCTGCTCAGTAATTTTTTATTATTTGGTTTAATCACCAGCTTCATCGCAGGCGCAGCGTTTAAGCGCATTAACGCTTACGAGGCGTTTGTCGAAGGCGCAAAAGAAGGCTTTCACACTGCCATTACTATTATTCCCTACCTAGTCGCCATGCTTGCCGCTATCGCCGTGTTTCGTGCCAGCGGTGTACTTGACTTGATTATGCAGGGCTTACGCCATGCCGTTATCTGGCTAGGCTGGGATACGCGTTTTGTGGACGCATTGCCCACGGCATTGATGAAGCCGCTATCAGGCAGCGGCTCTCGCGCCATGATGATAGACACCATGCACACTTTCGGCGCAGATTCATTTGCGGGCAGGCTTGCGTCTGTTATTCAAGGCAGTACCGAAACCACTTTTTACGTGCTGGCGGTTTATTTTGGCGCGGTCGGCATACAGCGCGTGCGTCACGCCGTTGCTTGTGGTTTAATCGCTGACCTTGGCGGTTTACTCGCCGCCATAGCAGTTACTTATCTATTTTTTGGCGCATTGCATTGATGAACGAATACACCACCCTCGCCGCTGTTGATTTAGGCTCTAATAGTTTCAAACTCCAAGTTGCCCGTGTTGTTGACGACCAAATCTATCCGCTAGACGTGCTCAAAGAGCCTGTCCGTTTAACCGCAGGGATAGGTGCTGACAAACAACTCGATGCCGCATCACAAGCGCGTGCTTTGGCGTGTCTGGCAAGATTTAGTGAACGCCTGCGCGGCTTGCCACAGGGGGCAGTACGCTGTGTAGGCACGAGCGCATTGCGCGTTGCCGAAAACACGGCCGCCTTTTTACAGCAAGCTGAAGCCATACTGGGCTACCCAATAGAAATTATCGCAGGACGTGAAGAAGCACGTTTAGTCTATATCGGCGTAGCGCACAGCCTGCCTGCGGTCGAACACCCGCGCTTAGTCATAGACATAGGCGGCGGCTCAACCGAATGCGTGATTGGTGACGGCATGTCGCCCACGCTCATGGAAAGCCTGCATCTGGGTTGCGTGAATTTTACTCAGCGTTTTTTTGCTGATGGCAAAATTAACCAAAAAAACATGGGCGCAGCTATCCTAACCGCGCGTACCGAGGCCCAAACTATCGCCGCCAGTTACGCTGGCAAATGGCATGAAGCCGTCGGCTCCAGTGGCACTGCGCGTGTTATCAGCGATGTGCTAGTGCAAAACCGCTGGGCTGAAAGCGGCATTACGCTGACGGGATTAAACACCTTACTCGCGCAACTCATCACCATAGGTGACGTGGATAAAATCGAATTAGCGGGCATGAAAGCTGACCGCAAACCCGTATTTGCAGGGGGCGTTGCAGTGCTGTGTGGCATATTTGCTGAATTCAATATCCAACAAATGACGATAGCAGATGGCGCATTGCGCGAAGGCGTACTGTACGATTTGTTGGGTCGCTTCCATCACAAAGACATGCGTACCGCGACCGTCACGCAGTTTATGCGCCGTTACCATGTTGACAACAAACAAGCTAAACGCGTCACTGAGCTAAGCCGCCAGCTATACCAACAAATCGCACCACAGCTCGACACACAGACGTTTTCACCCTATTTAATCTGGGCAGCGCAATTACACGAAATCGGCATTTCCATTGCCCATACGGGCTACCATAAACATGGCGCATACATTGTGGCAAATGCGGACATGCCAGGTTTTTCACAACCAGATCAAACCAGCATCGCTCTGCTGATACGCGCCCAACGAGGTGGGCTAGATAAATTGGGCGCATTGCCAGCCGCGTTACAGCCGCTGGTGCTCATACTGCGGTTAGCAACGCTGTTTTACCGTAGCCGCACGCATATCAGTTTGAGCGCGTTGACCTTAACATTGCTCAATAATGCCGCGCAATTAGACATTAGCCAAGACTGGCTAAATGCCAACCCACTCACCGCTGCCGCACTAAAAGACGAAAGCCGCGCATGGAAACAAATTGGCTACAAATTCACCTTAAACGCACATTAAAGCCATCATGAACTCAACGCATTTAACCGTTAAAGTGTGGGATTTACCCACGCGTTTATTCCATTGGAGCCTAGTCATCTGCTTTGCCGTTTCATGGGGGAGCATAGAGCTGTTTGACAACGCAATAAAAACCCACTTTTATGCTGGCTACACCTTGCTGACCTTGCTGACATTTCGCCTGTTGTGGGGCGTATTTGGCAGCAGTACCACACGCTTTAAGCAATTCAACCTAGGCTTACGCCCTGCTTTAGGCTACGCCAAAACGCTCTTAAAACCACGACCTAGCGAGGCTTTAGGACATAATCCATTAGGCGCATGGGCGGTTGTCGTCATGCTGGCTTTGCTTATTTTGCAAGTGACGACGGGTTTATTTGCCAATAATGACCTGCTTGATAGTGGCCCATTAGCACATTTTATCAGCAAAGATTTAAGCGATACCTTCACGCTCATACACAGCACTGCGTTTGATTTCTTGATTGCTATTATTGCCATACACATCGTCGCGATATTCTTTTATCGTTTTTATAAACACAGCGACTTAATCACTGCCATGATAACGGGCTATAAAACGCTACCAAACACCATCAATAGCACCCACCTTTATTTTGCATCTAATTTACGCGCACTATTGCTGTTACTGGTCGCTATCGCCGCCGTCAGCATGTTGGTGATATATAACTAATGGCACTCAAAGCGACCGTTTTCAAAGCCACATTGCAAATTGCCAATATGGATAAACACCATTATCAGGATTACAACCTGACATTGGCACGCCACCCATCAGAAACCGACGAACGCATGATGGTGCGCTTGCTGGCTTTTGCCCTGCACGCTGACGAGGCATTGAGCTTTGCCAATGGCATTTGTGTCGAAGATGAACCTGATTTATGGCAAAAAGACTACACAGGTGCGATAGCCAACTGGATTAACGTCGGCTTACCCGACGAAAAACTCATACGCCGCGCCTGTGGTCGCGCCGATCAAGTCGCCGTTTATAACTATGGCGGACGCGTAGCCGATATGTGGTGGGAACAAAGTAGCGACAAACTGGCTAAATTACGCAATTTGGCCGTTTATAATTTACCCCCTGACACCACCCGCGCATTAGCAAAATTAGCCGAACGCAACATGACGCTGAATTTCACTATGCAAGAAGGGCAAATCTGGTTAAGCAACGCCAGCGACACCGCAGAAGTCGAGCTACTTACCGTCAAGGCTAATAGCGTGTAATTATGTCCACAGCCCATTACACAACAGCCAACGACGGTCGCCGCTATCAACGCACCATCTTGCTACTCACCATCATGCTATTTGGGCTATTCGCACTCGCAGTGGCTGGCATCGTGCCCTATTGGTTATTATTGCTCACCACACCTATTTTAATAGTGCGCTGGATGCTGGCTGTGCATGAGATTTTCCATATTTGCGCCACTGAACAACTAGATTGGGTAACGCGTTTACTACCCTTAGCACTCACGCCGTTATTTTTAGGCTATCGCGAATACCGCGACATTCATTTTCGCCATCACCACTATATGTGTACGCCGAATGATCCTGAATACTTTCAGCTAAAAGGTGGCTATTTATCAGGTATCTGCAACGCCGTTACCGCGCCCGAACAAGCACTCTATCTATGGCTAAAAACTCACCGCATCACGCCTACCCTAGCATGGCAATTCGTATTGCATCTACTATTATTTACCAGCATGATTTACCTCGCTGGCTGGCATTTCCTCTACTATTGGCTACCCGCCAGAATCAGCTACGGCGTATCGAATTTCAGCTTTTTTTACCTATTACACCGACGCGGTCATGAATACGGTGTTTATAAAGCTCATATCACGGGCATAATCGCCAGCCTCTACCAATTATTATTTGGTCTGGATGCACTACGCGCCACCCAACATCACGATGTCCATCACGCCAATCCCCGCATCGTCGCACATAAATTAAACACAACGTCAGCACCCATATCTACGCACCAATAGCTATCATCGCGCACAAACTCCGTGCCATTACGCTAAAATTATTGCTAAAAACAATAAAGTCTCCATAAAAAATAAAAATATAACTATGATTTGTAATGATATTTTTATTTTTTATTAAGAAATAAAAATATCGGCACGATGTTTGCATTGCTTCACTTAGTTAATACTAATTCATTTAGATTATTTCAAGGGGAGCGATTATGAGTGTCTCAAAAAAGCAGGGCTTGGGGAAATATCGCGTCATTGTGATTGCGGTTGCATTGTTTCTTGTATTTGACTTAGGTGTCTTAATACTTAACTTCTTCACCTCCTACCAAATCGGTCAAGATGCGATTTCTATCAATCTGGCAGGTCGGCAACGTATGCTTTCTCAGCGCATGACTAAATCCTTGCTGATTATTGCTAACGATGCCAGTGCTGGGCGTGATATTGGTGCAGGCAAAACCGAACTGAAGAAAACTGTCGGCTTATTTGACAGCACCCTCAAAGCATTCCACACAGGGGGTAGCGTCATGGGGGGTAATGACAAAATGGTTGAACTTAATGCCATCACCTCGCCCAAAGGACTGCAAATTTTGAGCGAAGCCAGCACCATCTGGCAAGGCTACACATTGGCAACTCAGCCCATTATTACTCAAGCCGAATTCACCCCCGAACAGCTCACCACCGCCATCACTTACGCACGTGCCAACAATATCAAGCTACTAGGCTTAATGAATGGACTTACCAACGATTTAGAAAAAATCGCATCAGCCAAAGCAGAGCGTCTGCGCTTGGTACAGACGATAGGGATAGGCTTGGCATTGCTCAACTTCGGCTTTATTCTATTCAAATTTATCCGTAGCTTGCGTCGCAGTGATGAGCTAGTCGAACAAGCGCAACAAGAAACAGACGAAATACTGGCAACCGTCAAAGAAGGCTTATTCTTACTCGATGAAAATCTGAAAATTGGTAATCAATACTCAGCTTCATTACGCACTATTTTGCTACAGGAAATCAAACCTGGAGCTGATTTTATCGCCATATTGGGCAGTATGTCTTCTTCAGAGACACTGGTATCCGCCCGCGATTACATCGAATTACTATTTGGTAACCACGTTAAAGAAAATCTGATTATCAGCCTAAATCCGTTGAGCGAAGTCGAAGTACAACTCACCGATAGCCGTGGCAAATCGGATACACGCTACCTGAGTTTTCAGTTTAACCGTGTATTAGTTGCGGATAAAATTTCACACCTACTGGTCACCGTGCAGGATGTCACTGAACGTGTGCACTTAGTCACCGCGCTGGCGGATGTAAAAGGTCAATCCAAAGTTGAATTAAGCTATCTGCAAAAAATCCTCGCCATAGATCACGAGCAAATGCACAACTTTCTCGCGCTAATGGAAACCAGCTTGACTAACATCAATGCCGCATTACAACAAGCATCAGAGCACGGCGGCGCAGATTACCACAGCATTATCAATAAGATACTGCGTGAAACCCACACCATTAAAGGCGAAGCCGCAACCTTAGGACTAGAGAGTTGCACTAGCAACACGCATTCATTTGAGCAAGAAATGATACGTATCCGTAACCTGCCACATATTCAAGGCAACGATATGGTCGGGCTCACAGTACGTTTGGATGATTTCTTTGAAAGATTGCATCTGGTACGTACCATTATGAGTAGCGTCACAGGCGCTAACGTCTCTACCCTCACCCCTGTTGCCCACGCATCCAACTTGGTGGATGACATGCAGTTACTTTGCCTAAGTATTGCCAGCGATCAGCAAAAACAAGCTAAATTAACCGCTGATTTAGCCGCCTTACCCAAATTGCCAGAATGCCTCACTAAAGAACTGCGCAATATCACCATACAGCTCTTACGCAACGCGGTCAGTCACGGCATAGAAACACCTGACGAGCGCATATTGTTAGGTAAATCGCCCACAGGCTCAATACACCTGTCTTGCAAAGAAATACAAAAAGACCAATTTGAGTGGGTAATACGGGATGACGGTCATGGTTTAGACCCAGAACGTATTAAATCCGCGCTATTGCGCAACAATTATTATGATCAGGAAGCCTTAACTAGCATGGACACACGCAGTATCGTCATGAAAATATTTGAACCAGGTTTCTCCACCCTGACCACCGCCCATGCCAATGCGGGACATGGAATAGGCTTGGACCTCATCTTGGATAAAATCAATGCAATTGGCGGTCGTCTGCATGTAAAAACGCGCGTCAATCACAGTACCGAGTTTATTATTCACTTTGCGCTCGGTCGCAGCCCAGTGGCACAATCATCATGAAGTTAATGATAGTCGATGATTCCAGCATCATCCGTAACCGCATTGCCCGCATTAGCCGACATGTCGATTTAGCCAAGTTGGAAATTGACATCGTTGGGCAAGCGAGCAATGGCAAAGAAGCGGTAGATTTATTTGTCAAAGCACACCCAGACATCGTCACTATGGATTTAACCATGCCAGAAATGGATGGTGTCGAATGCACCAAAGCCTTGGCATACATGAACCCAGCCGTGCGCATACTGGTTATCTCAGCACTGAGTGATAAATCTACCGCACTCAAAGCCTTAAAAAATGGCGCAAGCGGCTTTCTATATAAACCATTTAACGACGAACAACTTATTTCTGCTCTAGAATCTTTGGTGAACTAATATGCACAAAATAAACGAAACTGAAATCCATGTTTTTATTGATGCGATAGGTCATTATTTCAACCAAATCTCAAATGAAATCGCCATCGTCAAAGCCGCCTACCTCGCTTCAGATGCGGAGCCGCCACCGCTATATGATTACTTAGGCACGATTAATTTATCTGGCGATTACCAAGGTAGCATTTACTTCTCAGCCCCACGCATATTGATACGTCATTTACTGATTGCGATGCAAGAACCTAACCGCACTGAACAAGACTTCCTCGATGCAGTAGGTGAAATTGCCAACACACTAGCAGGCAATGCCCGTAAGCATTTTGGTGAATTCATGAACATTTCCGTCCCCACCAGCACTGCAGCACCCTTCACCGAGTTGCAAAACAGTACGCGTATCCATCCTTTTGTCATCATGATTAAGTGGCGGCAATACCATGCCTCACTAGTCATAGACATGGAACGCATACATTGACACAGCAACAAGTTGCGCGATAGCTATTATCAGGCAACTTGTTGGTTACTTGTTAATGACTACTTACGCAAAAACGGCAACATCCGCGCCAACACCCCATCACGCTGGATAAAATGATGTTTCAACGCGGCGGCAGTGTGCAATGCGATTAACCCTAGCAACACATTGGCCACGGTTTCATGCACGCCTTCCATCGTGTGATGCAGGCTGTCATCGGCGACGACGATACTAGGCAAAGTAAATAGCCCTAACCAGCTCACATCATGCCCACCCGCAGAACTCATTACCCAGCCTGACATCGGCACGATAAACAGCAACGCGTATAACGCAAAATGAACCAAACTGGTGAGTTTGTTCACAATGGCAGGCGTATCCGCAGGCGCGGCAGGTACGCCACGCAAAGCGCGATTCACCAACCGCGCAATCGCCAACATCAGCACCGATACACCAATAGTAATATGCAAAGAAAACAATGATAACTGCTCGGGACTATCATCCTGCATATCAACCATAATCCAAGCGATAGGAAAAGTTGCTGCTATCAATAAAGCAACTAACCAGTGCATTACGATTGCGGGTATATTGTAAGATGTTGCATCACGCATATTTTTTACTCCTCGTTGAAAAGCACTTATTTTAACTGACTAAATGCTGACGATACTTAATTTTTACTTAAGACCCAGCGTCCAGTCACACCCATCAAGCCCACCAACGCAATCAGCGCAAAAGCTATCCCCGCATAAAAAGTAAACGCAGGACCGTAATAAGTCCACAAACCGCCCGCAATCACGCTGGCGAGCAACAACGCCAGCCCACTCGCCAAATTAAACACGCCAAACGCCGTACCGCGCAAATCAGCAGGTGCTGCATCGGCTACCAAAGCCGATAACAGACCTTGCGTTGCGCCCATATGCAAACCCCACAGCACCGCGCCCAAACTCACCAGCCAAACATTACTGGCATTTGCCAGCACACCATCTGCGGCAATCAGCAACACTACGCCTAATACTAATAAATTACGCCGATTACCCGTATCAGAGTATTTACCAAACGGGTATGCGCTGGCGGCGTACACCACATTCATCACAATTAGCACCATCGGTATCCACGTCACCGCTAAACCCACACTTTCCGCCCGCAACAATAAGAAAGCCTCAGAAAAACGCGCCAAAGTCAGCACGGCGGTAAACCCTATCACCGCCCAAAAATACATAGGTAAACGGCGCATATTCTCCTTAGTCAACGGCAAACGCCGCTGTGTCACAGGTCGTGCTACATCGGGTTCATCCACGCCAAACACAATCAGCAGTACACAAATAAACGCAGGCACAACCGCAATCCAAAACACCAATTTATAATTATCATGGCTCACCGCCATCAACAACATCGCGATTAACGGCCCTGAAAATGCACCCACCGTATCCATAGACTGACGCAAACCAAACGCCGCACCACGTTGCTCAGGCAGCGTAATATCGGCAATCAGCGCATCCCGTGGCGCACCACGTATGCCCTTGCCGACACGGTCAAGAAAACGTGCCGTCAATATCGCCGTCATCCCTGTTGCCAATGGAAACAGCGGCTTAGTCAACGCCGCCATGCCGTAACCCAGCAACACCAGCGGTTTACGTCGCCCTATCCAATCCGAAATCACCCCTGAAAACACCTTAGTAATCGAAGCCGTCGCCTCAGCAATCCCCTCTATCACCCCCACCGACAACGCCGATGCGCCCAATACCACCACTAAATAAACGGGCAACAGGCTATGTATCATCTCCGACGACATATCCATAAACAAACTCACCAAACCCAAAGCGATAACGCCGCGTGGCAGCTTCATTTTTCCCATTGCTCTTGCCTCCTTAGTGTTTTTTAACTAGCATCTCGCTGAGATTAACACGAACTAATACACCATGACTTACACAGACTTAATAAACGCACTACAAACACGCACTGGCTACCCATTATTATCCAGCACAAACGATGTATTTTTAACCAGCGTCACGCAAATGATATACGACTGGTGTGCGCTCAATAACCCACACGCCACAGTCACCCGCGCCGCCGTCGTCAACAGCCTAGGACCATTACGCCGCGACTTCATGGCAGGCAATGGCACGGCGGCAGATTTCCACAAACTTAATCAAATCATAGAAACGATAGACGCAATTTTTGATGATGATTATGTGCGTAACCAGCAGGCGTAAAAAAAGCAGACCATCACAGTCTGCTTTTTTAGCACCACCAAGCAAAAATTAAGCAGTCGCTTTAACTTTACGTGCTGGCAATTTTTCTTTAATACGTGCAGATTTACCTGAACGCTCACGCAAGTAGTACAGTTTCGCACGGCGTACATCACCACGGCGTTTTACTTCTACGGTTGCGATTAACGGTGAATAAGTTTGGAATGTACGTTCCACACCTTCACCTGCTGAAATTTTACGCACGGTAAATGCTGAGTTCAAGCCACGGTTACGTTTAGCGATAACCACGCCTTCGTAGGCTTGCAAACGTTCACGTGTACCTTCTTTAACTTTTACGCTAACGACAACAGTGTCGCCAGGTGCAAAAGCAGGTAATACTTTACCCAAACGGGCAATTTCTTCCTGCTCTAATTGTTGTATCAAATTCATCGCGTACTCCTAAAATAAAATTGAGGTCTTAGACCTTACTGCACGGAGCAAGCCGCCGCTTGACGTACAGGGTTTGTTGTTACCAGATGATTAGTCTGGTTTATTTTCCTGCTGGCACACTGCCAACAAGTCAATTTCTGCTTGGCTCATACCGCGCCGCGCTAATAAATCTGGACGATATTTACTCGTCGCTAACAAAGACTGCTGTAACCGCCATTGCTGTATTTTGGCGTGATTACCGCCTAATAATACCGCTGGCACAGTCTCACCTTGATACGTTTCTGGGCGTGTGTAATGAGGATAATCCAGCAAACCATTCACAAATGAATCCTGTATCGCTGAATCCGCATCGCCCAACACACCAGGAATATGGCGCACGATGGCATCGATCACCACCATAGCCGCCAATTCGCCACCTGATAATACATAATCCCCAATAGAGATAAATTCATCAACGCGCTTATCGAGCAAACGCTGATCAACTCCCTCATAACGCCCCGCCAAAAAAACCAAGCCTGGACGTGCCACTAATTCCATGACTAAAGCATGATCCAATGTACGTCCCTGCGGCGACATGTAAATCACGTGTGGCTCAACACCACATTGACGTTGCCGCGCTACCGCAGCATCCAGTGCCGCGTCTAACGGCTCTGCCAACATCACCATACCAGGACCACCACCGTAAGGTCTATCGTCAACAGTACGGTGATTATCATGCGTAAAATCACGTGGATTCCACGTTTGCAAATGCGCAAGTTGACGCGTGAATGCCCGACTACTAATGCCTAACTCGCTAATTGCCGCAAACATTTGTGGGAATAAACTCACCACATCTATTTGCAACGGCATCAGTAATCCAACTCCCAATCAACGGTGATGGTTTTAGCTGGCAAATCAACTTTTTGCACGATATGACCAACAAACGGTATCAAATGCTCACGCCCACCTTTGACTACCAGCACATCGTGTCCACCTGCTTCAAGGATTTTTTCTACCACACCGAAAGCATCGCCACGCGCATTAACCACTGCCAGCCCGATTAAATCGGACCAGTAGTATTCGCCGTCAGCGGGCGCGGGTAAACTATCTGCCTGAACCGCAATATCGCAACCTTTTAATGCCAAAGCCTGATCTCTATCACTAACGCCTGTTAATTCGGCGACCAGCGAATTGGTATGCAGCTTGGCGTTAGCAACCGTATAAAGTTGCCAATCATTACCGCGCTTTACATACCACTGCGCATAATCAGCCAGCGTATCAGCGGCTTCAGTGAAAGTCTGGATTTTCATCCAGCCCTTAACACCATATGGAATCGCAACGCGACCCATTACCACAAGATTATCCAGCGACTTTTGCACTTTCAGTCTTAACTAATTTAGCTACTGCATCGCTCACTTGTGCGCCTTGAGAAACCCAATGTGTCACGCGATCCAAGCTCAAACGTAAACCTTCAACACCTTCTTTAGCCAACGGGTTGTAAAAACCAACGCGCTCAATGAAGCGACCATCACGACGATTGCGTGAATCAGCAACAACAACATTGTAGAAAGGGCGGTTTTTCGCGCCACCGCGTGCAAGACGAATAACAACCATTATGAGTACCTAACCAATTGAATTATAAAAGAGCGCGATTATATGACGAAACGGTGCAATTGACAAGGTAGCTGTTGCCCTTACTGATTATTGTGCATAATAAATTTTTTTGACCCCATAGCCATTACCCCTTATCCTTATCAATCTTACCTATTTGCACTTAACACATCATGTCAGTCAGTATTAAATCGCCAGCCGATATAGAAAAAATGCGCATCGCGGGTCGCCTCGGTGCTGAAGTGCTGGACTTCATCACGCCTTACGTTGTGCCTGGTGTCACCACCGACCAGCTCGACAAACTCTGCCATGATTATATGGTCGATGTGCAACACACCATACCCGCGCCGCTCAACTACGCGCCTGGTGGGCATACGCCTTATCCTAAATCCATCTGCACCTCGATTAACCAGCAAATTTGCCACGGCGTGCCTGGTGATAAACAGCTCAAAGATGGTGATATTGTCAATATAGACGTGACCGTCATTAAAGATGGCTGGCATGGCGATACTAGCCGCATGTTTTATGTCGGTCAGCCTGTCGCCTACGCTAAGCGTTTATGCGAAATCACTTATCAAGCCATGTGGCACGGCATTGCCATGATTAAGCCTGGCATCACCTTAGGCGATATGGGGCATACCATACAAAAATTTGCCGAAGGGCAAGGCTATAGCGTCGTGCGTGAATTTTGTGGGCATGGCATAGGGCAAAAATTCCATGAAGAACCGCAAGTATTGCATTATGGTCGCGCTGGCACTGGACTAAAATTAGCGGCAGGCATGATATTCACGGTTGAGCCGATGATAAACGCGGGCAAACGCGACATCCGTCAGCTTAACGATGGCTGGACTATCGTCACCAAAGATCGCAGTCTATCCGCCCAATGGGAGCACACCGTATTAGTCACCGAAACAGGCTACGAAGTATTGACCGTCTCTGCAGGCACACCGCCGCCGCCTGATTTCGTTAAATAAGCCCATGCCCGCCACGCCCCTATCGATCACTAAATGGCGGGAACACCTCACGGCTGGGCGTGCCAACATCAAGCAATTATTTCTCGCCAAAAAAGCTACTCACACGATATTAAACGTTAATAAACAGCTAGTTGACACGTTGCTTATCGACATCTGGCAAACGCTGGATTTACCCACAACTGCCACATTAGTTGCGGTGGGTGGCTACGGGCGTGGGGAGCTATTTCCGTACTCAGATGTAGATTTGCTCATCTTATTAGCGCACCCTGCTAACGAAGCAGAGGAACAAAACCTCAGCCAGCTAATCGGTGTGTTTTGGGATATAGGGCTAGAAGTCGGCACTAGTGTGCGCACCATAGACGAGTGCACCGTCGTTGCCCGTGACGACATCACCATACTCACCAACCTACTAGAATCACGCTACTTGGCTGGCAACAAGGCTACTTTTACCGATTTTCAGCAACAATATCAGCGGCTATTTAACCCTCGCAGTTTTTTTGAAGGCAAACTACTGGAGCAAGACCAGCGTCATGCACGGTTTAATGACAGCACTTATCAACTAGAGCCTAACATCAAAGAAAGCCCAGGCGGCTTACGCGATTTGCATAATTTACGCTGGTTAGCCATCGCCGCTGGCATCGGCAATACGCAACGTGATTTAGTACGCGCCAACTTATTAAGCGAGAGCGAATTACACCGACTCCAACAAATTACCCGCTTTTTATCCGATCTCAGACTACGCTTGCATTACTTAGCAGGGCGGCGCGAAGATCGTCTGTTATTTGATTTCCAACACGGTCTGGCGGTGCAATACCAAATCAACGCCACGCACGCACGCCGCGCCAGCGAGTTGCTCATGCACCGCTACTATCGCAACATCAAAGCCCTCGCGCAGATACGTGATATTTTATTGCCCAATTTACGCACTCGCGTCTTTGACAGCATACCCAATCGCATCATTATCAATGAACGTTTCAGCAACAATAATCAACTACTGTGCGTGGTCGATGAAACGCTGTTTGAGCGTGACCCTAGCACTATTTTTGAGAGTTTTTTACTCCTGCAAGCCCATCCAGAACTCCAAGGCATGAGCGCACCCACTTTGCGTGGACTGTGGCGTGCCAGCAAACACATTAACGCCGCGTTTCGGCGCAACCCCATACACCAAGCGCAATTCATGCAAATACTGCGTGCGCCCGCTGGCATTACCCACACCCTGAGGAGCATGAATCACTACGGTATTTTAGGGCGATACATCCCTGCGTTTGGGCGCATCGTCGGGCAAATGCAACATGATTTGTACCATATATACACAGTGGACGAACACACGCTGGCGGTATTGCGCAATTTACGCCGTCTGACCGTGCCTGAGCTGGCGCATGAACATCCGCTTGCCAGCCGCTTAATGGCCAATTTTGAACGCCCAGAAGTGCTCTATCTCGGCGCGTTATTTCATGATATCGCCAAAGGTCGCGGCGGCGATCACGCCACCTTAGGCATGATAGACGCACGTACATTCTGCCGTGCTCATCAGCTACCTGTAGCCGATGCGGAACTCGTCGTGTGGTTAGTCGGCGAGCACCTTAATTTATCGGCGACCGCACAAAAACAAGACTTATCCGACCCCGAAGTCATCACCCGCTTCACCGCACACGTCCCCAGCGAACGCCATTTGATTGCCTTGTACATACTCACCACCTGCGACATACGCGGCACTAGCCCTAAAGTATGGAACGCATGGAAAGCCAAGCTACTCGCGGATTTGTTTTATGCCAGCCAACAACAATTGCTAGGCAATACGCCGACACAAAACTTCACCCACACCCAACAACAAGCCGCCAACATTTTACGGCTATACGGCTTGCAAACACACGTCGAAGACGCACTCTGGCAACAACTCAGCGATGCGTATTTTTTACGTCACGATGCCCAAGAAATCGCCTGGCACACACGCCACCTCTGGCATCGCGTGACGACTGATGTAGCCGTCGTGCGTGCCCGCCTCAGCCCCGTAGGTGAAGGCATACAAGTGATGATATACACGCAGGACGAATCGCATTTATTCGCGCAAATATGTGGATTTTTTGAAGAAGTCAATTACACCATCGTCGATGCCAAGATACACACCACCCGCAATGGCTACGCTTTAGACAGCTTTGTCATACTCGACAAGCACCAACGCGCCATGCCTTACCGTGACTTTATCAGCTACATAGAGCATGAACTTGCCAACCGACTCAACACCCACACGCCCTTAAAAGCCCCGACCCGTGGGCGCATTAGCCGCCACCTCAAGCACTTCCCTTTTCCGCCTGAAATCAGTTTACGCGCTGACGAAAATAATAAGTTTTACCTACTCAACCTCGTCGCAGGCGACCGACCAGGGCTATTATTTGCCATCGCCAGCGTACTGCACACACACAAAATCAGCGTTCAAACCGCAAAAATCAGCACCTTAGGCGAGCGTGCCGAAGACACCTTCACCCTGCACAGCCCTATACTCAACGATGTACACCAACGCTTGCGGCTAGAAACCGACTTAATGACCATACTACACACCTAAACTAGCGTGGCACACCCCGAAACTGCTGATGGCAAGCCTTACAGCTATCTTCAACCGCCGCGAAATCATGTTGCACCTTGCTAAAATCACCCGTTTTTGCCGTGCTGACTAATTGCGTTGTTGCATCCATAAAATGCTGTTGCGCCTGCTTAAATTCCACAGGTTTATCCCACACTTCAGGCTTGGCGCGGCTAGGGTCATAATTGCTATCAGGCGTAAAATACTGCCAAGGCTGCGTACCCAGCTGTTGCAATTCTTGCGCATATTTCAAAAACTCAGCCTGATTATATGGATTACGCCCACGCGCCACCAAACCCATAGGTTCAAATGAACGCAACATTTCCTTGAATATCGCTTTACGATGCGTCACAGGTTGCCCAGGATGCGTATCTTCATGGCTACTACACGCGCTTAACATCAAACCCATCAAACCCAACACCACTAAATTAACTTTCATGCTACTCCTTCAACAAATGGCTAATGGCAACTCAAAACATCATGCCACACACAACTGACATCAAACTGAACTTGCGATACGATATAATTCAGGCTTCTTACTTAACTGTCGTCAACTGCAACCATGGATTACACGCCTGAATTTCTAGAACGCGCACTAAAACGCATGGTCGGCGAAGAGGCTGACGCGCAACATAGCCTACTTCGGCGCATATTCTACCTACTCAGACCCAAAAACAGCGACGATGTTACAACAGCCTCACGCAATTTAGCAGACTTATTAGGCTTGATTGAGCGCCACCCCGACTACGCAGAGGCGTTACGAGCGCATTTATTCGCCTTGCTCAATCAAAAACGTATCAGCGAACTACTGATGTCGGCAGGCATATTACCGACGCAAAATTTCGCCAGCGAATTATCACGCCGCATACAATATAAATTACTGCCGCCACTCCCGCAAACCGACTCCTTACGCGACTGGCTCGATGATGCGCTCAACGACAGCGACGGCAATTGGATCAATGCAGTTGACAATAATTTATGGCAACGCGTCTTAATCACGCTAAAGCTCGAACTACCACACCCCGCCATAGCAACGCTACATGCGCATTATTTAGATGCCATTAACGGCTTATCACACCGCATCGCGGCGGCGGGTTTAGAGACCGAACTATTAGCGATACTGCCAGAACTCAGCCAGCATCGCTCACCTTTCTTAGCCCTGCACGAAGAAATCGCACAACAAATTACGCAATCCAACCCAGACATCAGCCATGCCCAAGTGCTCATTACCCAATGCTTAGACACCCTCGCCCGCGTCACCCGACATGGTGCGCAACATGGCACTAGCATAGAACTCACACATTTACGAGTACGCCTCACCCAGCAACTCACGCGGCTAGATTTGCTACTGCGCCTACTCAATGCGCAAGGCTTGGACAAATTAAATTTCATCATTAAGCTATTCACCAAAATCAGCACTAGCGTGCGAGCACGTTACAGCATAGCCCGATTATTACGCGACACCACGCAACAGCTTTCCTATCAAATCACCCAGCATGCGGGGCATACGGGTGAGCACTACATTGCCGACAACCGTAACGCGTTGCTCAAAATGTTCCGCTCGGCGGCAGGCGCGGGCGTAATCATCGCCGCCATGGCACTGTTAAAAATCACCATTGCCAAGGCGCATTTTTTACCCTTACAAGAAGCCGCATTAGTCAGCCTCAATTACGCACTCGGCTTTGTGTTAATTTACATGCTAGGTCTAACCGTCGCCACCAAACAGCCTGCCATGACCGCCAGCTGGATGGCGCAAACACTAAGCCAATTGCGCACAGAAGCCAGCCAAGCCAAAGCCTTGCAATCATTTATCGGGCAAGTATTCACCAGCCAGCTAATGGCGATTTTAGGCAATCTGATTTTCGCCTTCCTCACCGCATTCAGCATCATTAGTACCGTTAGCTATTTTGGGCATTGGCAACCGATAGACGCACAAAAAGCACACACACTACTCGCCGAAGTCTCACTCGCCCAGCCTATGAACTGGCTCTATGCCGCCATTGCCGCCGTAGGCTTATTTTTAGCTGGCGTAGTCAGCGGTTATTACGACAACAAAAGTTTGTACGAAAAAATCCCCCAGCGTTTAGCCTTGCTCACTTGGCCGACACGCCTATTAGGCGGACGCTTATGGCGCGGCATGACGCATTATGCTGAACATCATTTAGGCGCATTAGCAGGCAATTTTTTCTTTGGCTTATATTTGGGGCTGGTTGCCGCATTCGGTCATTTATCAGGCTTACCATTAGACATACGGCACATCGCCTTTGGCGCGGCCAATCTCGCTTACGCCTTATTTATACTCGGCTGGCAAGCTGGCTGGGTCAACATTTTACTCGGCACAACGGGTGTATTAGCGATAGGGTTTATCAATCTCACCGTCAGTTTTTCACTCGCGTTTTACTTGGCGTTACGCGCATCACGCATGTCATCCACCGATGCGCGACACTGGTTAATACAAGTCGTAGGCGATTTATTAGCCGCGCCTTGGCGATTCCTAAGCCAGCTATTTCGACGTTGAAATTCATGCCAATTGCCTTAAATATAGGCCACTTAATGTACAATATCGCTAATTACTTATTTTATGGAGTTGGCACTATGGCGATCTATGCCTATAAATGTAGCGCGTGCAATTTTGAACAAGACATTATCCAAAAAATGTCCGATGCCGAACTCAGCATTTGCCCCACCTGCGGCAAAGACAGCTTTAGCAAACAGCTCACTGCCGCTGGTTTTCAGCTCAAAGGTGGTGGCTACTACGCCACTGATTTCAAAACCCCGAGCAAAGCAGAACCCGCGCCCGCTTGTGGCACAGGCGCGTGCCCTGCTTGCGTTTGATTTAGCTCGCCATGAAACGTTATTTCATCACTGGTTTATTGATTTGGGTACCCTTAGGCATTACCATCTGGGCACTCAACCTCATTATTTCCACACTCGATCAAAGTCTGTTACTGTTACCACTCAGCTGGCGACCTGACGCTTGGTTAGGCGCAAAAATCCCAGGCTTAGGCGCGATACTCACCTTACTGGTCATCGGCATCAGCGGCTTGATAGCAACTAACATCGTCGGTCAACGCCTGCTGGCTTTTTGGGAAAAACTGCTCTCGCGCATACCCATCGTCAAGTCCATATATGCCAGCGTTAAACAAGTGTCCGACACGCTGTTTTCTGGCAATGGCGAAGCATTTCGCAAGGTTTTGCTGGTACGCTACCCACATCCACAGGCTTGGTCATTGGCTTTTCAAACCAATTTACCCAGCGAGCTCAATCCACACTTGCCCGATGAACACGTAGCCGTATTCATCCCTACCACCCCTAGCCCTGTCAACGGCTTTTATTTTTTCGTCAAAAAAAGCGAAACCATAGAGCTGAACATCAGCGTAGATACCGCATTGAAATACATCGTTTCGATGGGCGTAGCCAGCGCATCCGAAAAACTCATCCCCCCTTCACATACTTAAAAAACTA
Organism: Sulfuriferula sp.; assembly: GCA_013140765.1. Classification (GTDB taxonomy): domain Bacteria; phylum Pseudomonadota; class Gammaproteobacteria; order Burkholderiales; family Sulfuriferulaceae; genus Sulfuriferula. The sequence goes on along the minus strand of JABFSE010000013.1, from coordinate 3,704 downwards.
TTATGCGTACTCATTACTGTGGCGCGGTCAACCGCGCAAATTTAGACCAAACTATTACCATTGCTGGCTGGGCACATCGTCGCCGTGACCATGGCGGCGTTATCTTTATCGACCTACGCGACCGCGAAGGCATGGTGCAAGTGGTGTGCAACCCCGAGCAAGCCGACACCTTCAAAATCGCCGAAGAAATCCGCAGCGAATACGTCCTCAAAATCACCGGGCTAGTTCGCGCCCGCCCTGAAGGCACAGTGAATACCAACCTCGCCACAGGCGAAATCGAAATCGTCGCCACCGCGATTGAAGTGCTCAACGCCTCAGCCACGCCGCCGTTCCAGCTTGACGACGAAAACCTGTCAGAAAACGTGCGCTTAACCCACCGCTACATCGATTTACGCCGCCCCGCCATGCAAGCCAATATGCGCCTGCGTTACCGCGTTGCCAAGACCCTGCGTGACCATCTGGATGCCAACGGCTTCATGGAAATCGAAACACCGATGCTCACCCGCTCCACCCCCGAAGGTGCACGCGATTACCTCGTGCCTTCACGTGTACATGCAGGGCAATTTTACGCCTTACCGCAGTCCCCACAGCTATTCAAACAATTGCTCATGGTATCGGGTTTCGACCGCTATTTCCAAATCACCAAATGCTTCCGCGACGAAGATTTACGCGCAGATCGCCAGCCTGAATTCACCCAAGTTGACATCGAAACCTCGTTCATGAACGAAGACGAAATCATGGATTTAGTTGAAGACATGATACGCAAAATGTTCAAACTGGTAATGGATGTGGATCTGGTTACCCCATTCCCACGTATGCCCTACGCCGAAGCCATGAACCGCTACGGCTCAGACAAGCCAGACATGCGCATCGCACTAGAGCTCATCGACCTCACCGACTTGATGAAAACAGTGGATTTCAAAGTATTCCGAGGTGCCGCCGACATGGAAGGCGGACGCGTTGCCGCGATGAACATCCCCAATGGCGCAAGCCTGTCACGCAAAGAAATCGACGACTACACTGATTTCGTCAAAATCTACGGTGCAAAAGGTCTGGCCTACATCAAAGTTAATGATGCCAGTCAAGTTACTGAGCCAGGTTTGCAATCGCCTATCGTTAAATTCCTACCTGAAGCCGCATTAGCAGAAATCATCAAACGCACAGGCGCAAAAAATGGCGACCTGATTTTCTTCGGCGCAGACAAAGCCAAAGTCGTCAACGACGCACTAGGCGCACTACGTCTCAAAGTCGGTCACGCTCACGGTCATGCAGTCAACGAATGGCGACCATTGTGGGTGGTTGACTTCCCCATGTTCGAATACAACGAAGACGAAAAACGCTGGGATGCGCTACATCACCCGTTCACCGCCCCAAAAATCGGCCACGAAGAGCTACTCACCAGCAACCCAGGAGCCGCCATTTCCCGCGCCTACGACATGGTACTCAACGGTTGGGAAGTCGGTGGCGGCTCAGTCCGCATCCATCAGCAAGCCGTGCAAGACGTAGTATTCCGCGCCCTAGGCATCAGCGCAGAACAAGCCCAAGAAAAATTCGGCTTCCTGCTAGACGCACTCCAGTTCGGTGCCCCTCCACACGGCGGTCTGGCGTTCGGCTTAGATAGATTAGTCGCCCTCATGGCAGGCGCAGAATCCATCCGCGATGTAATCGCCTTCCCTAAAACCCAGCGTGCTAATGACTTGATGACACAAGCGCCGAATAATGTAGATGAAAAACAACTGCGTGAATTGCATATACGGTTGCGGAATTTGGAAGTGAATAAGGCTTGATGATGTCTCTCTAATGTCGTTATTTTATCGGCATTAGGGTGCTTTATTGGCGCTTTTTAGGTTGTCTATTTTACGTTATAATTTCGCAAATCGCTCATTAATAAAAAAGGTGCTTCATGGCAAACATTACTATTTCGGCACCATTGGTAGACGGCTCCTTAATGCCATACATCAGTGAAAACGATTCATGTGAAGATACCGTTCTGTTTGTTTGTGGTGATGATTTGAGACCACGGCCCCGAAGCGTCAAAATTACCGTTAAAACAGAATCTGGAAAGGTAATGGAAATTTCTATTCCCAACGACGCAAATTCCATTGCAAAGGTAACTATCGATGGTACCAAAATCTAACCTTAACCCTAATATGGCGCTCAACCTCACCCCCTTTGGTCGCTGGACGCTGCACCATAAAACGGTGCAGCGCTGGTTAATTTTATGTTAGGGATATAAGTTTGCTGAATGCAATTGGCCTAATCTTTGGATTTATTGGAGCTACTATTTTCTGGTCTGTCGGTAAAACCGAAAGTTCAGGTCTTCCATTTTATGCAGACTCTCAAGGAACAATCCTTGCAGAAATTAAAGCCAAAGGCAAAAAACGAGATTCTTTTAAAAATTTTGGCATGGTACTTATTGCGGTTAGTTTTTTATGCCAATTTATAGCTTTGCTCTTATAATCTTATGAGCCAAAAATCTCGATTCGTCCGCATGATTTTAATCATTACATGCTCTACTGCCCCTTTAATCGAGAGGGGGTGCCCCAGAAAGCTGGGACCCCCCTCATCTCAAACGTTAGACACCTGATTGCATGAGGAAAAAATGGCTATTGTAATGCCTATTATTTTGTTAATCATATTCCTAATCGTCGTATATCAAATTTACATCTCCTTATATTTCAATGGTCGTAAGTTTAAAGTCATAAAAGATAGCATTCAGCACTACACGAATAACTGCAATGAATTGAACAATCACATAGAAGAACTAAAATGCGCCCATTCAAATATAAAATCTTATGAATATGGGGAAAGTGACTTATATGATAATAGTAATTATCAATTCAAAAGAAAGGAATGGAATAAAAACATAAAACACCATCAAACTCACAACTGCTCTGCATCTGTTTGTAAAAATGCAAGTGATCACCCTTTTAAGTACCTATGCAAATACTTCGATATCAAAATTAGTGAAGAAACATTATCGAGCCTTGAGGCTGTATTAAATAATTTTGCAGCAGCTGAGCAAGGAAAGATACTGTTGCAAAATGAAAGAAACTCAATATTAGACAGTGTAAGCAAATCTATACCTTCACTGATACTCAATTTTAGTAAAGTGAAGTTAATTGAGGAGTTGGGTTTTGAGTCTATAGATCTAAGTGACTTATATTTTCCCGTTTACACATTTCAATATGTGTCTGCTGGAGGAAACAGCTCTTTAAAATGCGATATAAAATTAGACATCGGTAATTTAGATAAATTTATTATGTATCTAAATGATTTGGTTAAATTTAAGAAAAGCATTGCAGGACAAAGAGCATTAATGACATCAAGTCTTAGAGAAAAAATAAAATGTAGAGATAATTTTGCTTGTCAATGTTGTGGCTTGTCGATCAACGACGAAAAAAATCTGTTATTAGAGATAGATCATATTATTCCACTTTCCAAAGGAGGAATAACATCAACGGATAATTTACAAACACTATGCTGGAAGTGTAACCGTTCAAAAGGATCAAAATTAGTCTGAGTTTCAAAAATTGCAAAAATTGAGGCATCGGGGTCAGGTCTTGCAATCCAAGAGGCATCGGGGTCAGATACCGTCTTGAATAGCAAGCCCCTTATTAGCGAAATTAGCATCAAATGGCTTGCCAGACTTCACTACGCCATAGATAAGGTGGACGAGTTTACGCATCGCCGCGCCGATAACC
>JABFSE010000018.1 GCA_013140765.1 Sulfuriferula sp. | reverse complement strand
GCACTAAACGGAACTTTACCTTCTCAACTGCCATCGTGATTCTCAAGTATAGCAGATTGGGATTTGCGCACTAAACGGAACTTGATAGATTGCCGCCCCAAACAGTGAGGCAGTATAGCAGATTGGGATTTGCGCACTAAACGGAACTGCTGCGGTGCTTTGCATGAAACCCCATGCAGTATAGCAGATTGGAATTTGCGCACTAAACGGAACTACAGCACGCCGTCATTAAAATAAACGTCCAGTATAGCAGATTGGGATTTGCGCACTAAACGGAACTATATCCGACGCTAACCCACCAACCACGGCAGTATAGCAGATTGGGATTTGCGCACTAAACGGAACTGCTGCGGTGCTTTGCATGAAACCCCATGCAGTATAGCAGATTGGGATTTGCGCACTAAACGGAACTGCAATTTCCGCCAGTAACGCAAGCATTCGAGTATAGCAGATTGGGATTTGCGCAATAAACATGCACGCTTGCCTGAATTGCTGGATTTTGCTAGGGTGCGGGCGCAGGCGAGTAGTGTTACGCAGGGTATTTTAGGATTTTGAAGATTGTGTAAATTTGAAGCACTCAAAACAAGCTGTTCTAGCAACAGCCTCAGTTGTTCGGCAAACTTGCCCAGTGCCTGCAACCCAAGCTCTTCGATGCGGGCTTGGCAAATCGTCTTCAAGTCAGGCGGCGTGCGCCAATTTGCTTCTGGACTTTCTATACCCTCCATTAGTTGACCTAATTGCTAGGTAGGAAAGCGGAAATTTGGATACGTTGAGCGATTTACTAAAACATATTGCATGTAACTCATCCGTTTTGTAAAATGTTACATGTTACTTTATAGGGGATTTTAATGGGAACCACGCATGTTAATGCACGAGTTCAAAAGCACCGCGATGCGATGCGTATGTCAGGACTTCGTCCAGTGCAAATTTGGGTACCTGATACGCGACGGCCAAACTTCGCAGAGGAATGCCGCCGTCAATCCAGATTAGTTACGCAGGCGGACATGTCTGATACAGATATGCAGGACTTCATGGATAATGCTTTGGCGGACGTAGCTGGTTGGACTGCATGACGCGAGGTGACTTTGTGACTATCGCCATGCAAGGTGACCTTGGCAAACCAAGACCCGCCTTGGTGATTCAAGCTGACCAGTTTGGTGAGCACGCAACTGTTACGGTGCTGCCCATGACCAGCACCATTGTTGCTGCACCACTACTACGTATTACAATTCACCCAAGCATTAAAAATGGTTTGCAGAATATCTCACAGGTGATGATTGATAAAGCTGTCACTGTAAAGCGCGACAGGATAGGACCATCATTTGGACACATTGATGTGGGCTTAATGATAGAGGTTGAACGCTGTTTGGCTGTTTTTTTGGGGATTGTAAAATAAGCAAAAGCCTCCCTCCGTAGCCGTTCACCATCCTTACCTGCCTGCTTAATCCGCATAACCGCCTGCTCTTTTTTGCTACCCGCTATCTCACCCGTATCCTTGTAGCGGTAATTTTCATCGTTTGGATTATCACTAAGTCCGTCGTCTGGCATAACTACCATAGGCTCAACCAGCAGGGCTAAATCATTATTTTCTACTACCGACAAATTACAGCTATTTCACCTCTAAATGCGATGCGTTACTGGGCGATTACCTACTCGACTAGCAACCACTTACTTGCTAACGCCACCCACAAAATCCCCCACTGTAGGATAGCTCAAGCGCACGCGTAGCTCGATTTTGATACGCTGGTTGCGCATACGGCGGGATTCGCTCATGAATGACATTTGTATTTCTGACAGTGTGGTTTGCGCTTGTTCGCGGCTAATGGCGACGGGCATGGGGAGCTGGTAGGCAGTGGCGATTTGCTGAAAATACGCGCCCATCTTCAGTTCGCTGTCGTCGCTGGCGTGGTAGGTGCGAGCATTGCGGCTACGGTACACGGCGGCGACGATAATCCGCGCTAGATCGTCGGCGTGGATGTGATTGGTGTAAACGTCATCCACATCGCGCAAAATGGGTGTGCCGCGTCGTAGGCGTTCCAGCGGCAAGCGGTTTTCGGCATAAATGCCTGGCACGCGCAAGGTGGCAATTTGGGTACGCGCGTGCTGTGCGAACCGCCGTATTTGTTGCTCGGCATCGGCGCGACAAAGTGCGCGGCGATTAACGGGGCGCGGAGTGCGAGTTTCGTCTATATATGCACCTTGGCAATCACCGTAAACGCCGCTGGTGCTGATATAGATGAGCTGGCGTGGCGGTCGCGGCGCAAGTATGGCTAATAAACTGCGCGTGCGCGGGTCGGTCGTGCCTGTAGCGGGCGGCGGTGCTAAGTGGATGACGATGTCGGCTATGCCTGCGATACGGCTTAGGCTGGCGCGATTATCCAAATCGGCGATAATGGGCATGATGCCTGCCTCACGCAATGTATTTGCGGCATTAGTTGAACGCACCATACCAAATACGCGATAATGCGGTATGAGCAATTTTGCTGTGCGCAAGCCTATATCGCCACATCCTATTATCAACACACGTTTACCTGAAAGCCTATCATGTCGCATCAAATCACCATACTGCCCAGCGGGCATACTTTAATTGCTGAAGACGGCGAAACCATACTCGCCGCCGCGCTACGTGAGGGCTATATGTTACCCTATGGTTGCCGCAATGGCGCATGTGGTAGCTGTAAAGGCAAGGTCGTCGCGGGGGAAATCGACTTTGGCGAATTTCAATCTGGCGCATTAACAGATGCTGACATAACCGCAGGCAAGGCACTATTTTGCGTTGCCTGTGCCACTAGCGACATCAGCATAGAATGCCGTGAAGTCGGCGCGGCAAAAGACATACAGATTAAAACACTACCTTGCCGCGTCCACAAAATGGACAAACTCGGGCACGATGTCATGGGCTTATCGCTCAAGCTCCCTGCCAATGAGCGTATGCAGTTTTTAGCTGGTCAATACATCGACATTTTGCTCAAAAACGGCAATCGCCGCAGTTTTTCACTCGCCAACGCGCCGCATGATGATGCGCTACTGCAACTGCATATCCGCTATGTTGCGGGGGGCGAATACACCGAACACATCTTTAACGCCATGAAAGAAAAAGACATATTGCGCATAGAAGGTCCACTAGGCGGATTCTTCCTGCGTGAGGATAGCGACAAGCCCATCATTTTTATCGCAGGCGGTACGGGCTTTGCGCCGATTAAATCCATGATAGAGCACGCGCTACATCATCACGCTCATCGCGAAATGGTGTTGTATTGGGGCGCACGTGAATTACGTGATTTATATTTGCCGCATCTTGCGTCAAAATGGCAACAGGAAAACCCCAACGTTACGTTTATTCCCGTCCTATCTGCGCCCACTGAACACGATGCTTGGCCTGGTCGCACGGGCTTGGTAGTAGATGCCGTGTTGCAAGATTTTGCCGATTTATCAGGCTATCAAGTCTATGCTTGCGGCGCACCTGCCATGGTGGAAGCGGCGCAAGCAGGTTGCTTGGCACACCAGCTACCCGAGGCGGAGTTTTTCGCCGATGCGTTTTTATATCAATCGAACAACTCAGCGAATTAAGCCCTTATTTCGGAGCGTGTCTATATGAAAATCCCCGCATTTATCACTACGCCACGCTTCCAAAAATGGACTCGCCGCGCCGTTATTACCACCTTAACATTGTGGGCGGTGGGCTTTTTTATCATGCCGTTCGCGGTCAAGCCCTTGCTAGAAAAGCTCATTACCGATAAATATCACCGCCCTGTCAGCATAGCCAGTATCAGCATTAACCCCATCATCTTATCGGCGCGTATTAACAAATTCAACATGCTAGACCGCGACGGCAAATCGCCGTTACTTAGCTTTGATAGCTTGTATGTCAATGTACAAGCGCGGTCTATTTTTGCGGGCGCACCGATAATCGAGGCGTTACAGCTCTCGCAACCCAATCTACACGTTACCCGCTTAACGCCGAATACTTACAACATCTCCGATATTATTGATGACATGCTCAAGCCTAGCGAGCACAAAACCTTATTTTCGCTCAACAATATCGCTATCACCCAAGGGCGCATCACTTTTAACGACCAGCCTGCCCACGCGCAACAAATCATTCGCGACCTGCATATCAACGTCCCGTTTATTTCTAATCTACCCTACCAAGCCGACAACTACATCACCCCGCTACTGACCGCCAATATCAATGGCGCGACGGTGAAACTGTCAGGGCGTAGTCAGCCTTTTTCAGCGACTAAAAACAGCACTATCGACGTAAAACTCAGCGATGTCGATGTGGCAAAATACATGAGCTACGTGCCAATAAAACTCAACTTCAGCGTTCCTAGCGCACGGCTGGATACTAATTTAATCGTCAATTTTACTGAAAACAAACAACACCAGCCTGCATTAACTATCAGCGGCACGGCGAATTTGAGCCAAGTGCAAATCAATCAAGCGACCGATAGCGTGCTGACATTCAAGCAACTCAGCGTCAACATTGCCCAAGCCGATATATTCAAAAACCAATACCAACTCAAACAACTCAGCCTAGACACACCTATTATCCACCTCACCCGTGATGCACGTGGACAGCTCAATCTTGCCCAGCTTGCGCCCGCCAGCACACCCAGTAAAACACCGCCAGCCGCGCCGCTCATGCTAAATATAACGACCGTAAACCTAACCCACGGCACGCTTAAATTCGACGATGCGAAACCTGATTTCCACACTCAGCTTAATGACATCAACCTACAACTAAGCAAATTTACCACCACGGCGAATCAACCCATGCAGTTGCTCGCCAGCTTCCACACAGCGCAAAACGAAACCCTGAACAACACCGCCAGCCTCACACTCCAGCCATTGAGCATCACGGGCGATGTGAAATTAACGGGCATCCCATTGCAACATTACGCGCCTTATTATCGGCAATTCATCCTATTTACGCCCACAGGCACGCTTAACGCCGCGACCCACTATCAATTCAACCTGGCCGCTAACCAGCCGCCACAATTACAGCTCAGTGCGCTCACCAGCGAGCTGAACGACTTCACCATGACGCTGCCGCATAGTCCCACCAAACTAGTGCATATCGCGCATCTGGACATCAAACAAGCCACACTTAATCTCGCTGATAAGCAAATTAACTTAGGCGACATCAGCACCACAGACGGCAACATTAACGTACAACGCAACGCACAGGGCATGATTAACTTCAGCCAGCTCACGTCGCCCGCCCCCGCTCATCAGCCCGCCAGCCACGCCGTACCTGCATGGCAAATTGCCGTACACAAGCTGGCGTTACAGCACTACGCAGTCAATCTAACCGATGCCAGCCGTGCTAATCCTGTCAACATCAAAACCAGTAATATCCAGCTCACTGTCAATGATTTTGATAGCCGTGCCAACCATAAAACCAACGTTGATTTACAGCTCAACATCAATCGCACAGGCAAGCTCACCGCACTCGGCATGGTCACGCCTAGCCCGTTTTCCAGCACGCTCAATATCGCCGCACGCGCCATTGACATTGTGCCTATGCAACCCTATTTTGCTGACCTACTCAATGCCACCGTCACTGACGGCGCGGTTTCCAGCACAGGTAAACTCCGCATCACCGCTAACCCTACCCGTATCACTTACGACGGCAATGCCAGCATCAGCCAGTTTGCCAGCATAGATAATACCGATTTAAGCGACCTGCTCAAATGGGATAACCTCGCCTTGCAAAACATCCATTACGCCAGCGATCCGCAACAAATCGGCATCAACAACATCGCGCTGACAGGCTTATATTCACGCCTAATCGTCAACCCAGACGGCAAGCTCAATGTGCAAAGCATAGTCAAAAGCACACCGCCCAGCGACACTAACAACGTGACTGCCGCCCATACAGCCGCCGTATCCGCCCCTAGCGATAAGCGCGTCAGCATTAACAAAATCATGCTCACTAACGGGCATATCAACTTCACCGACCACTACATCAAACCCAATTACTCCGCCAACTTAACTAACTTGAGTGGCGGCGTAACAGGGCTGTCATCGGCAACTGACAGCAAGGCAGATATTTTGATTAACGGTAAAGTGGACAATCAGGGGCAACTCAATATCAGCGGACAAACCAATCCTTTATCTGGCAATCTATACTTGGATTTAGTCGCTAAATTAAGCGATTTTGAATTATCGCCACTCACGCCCTACGCCGCCAAATACGCGGGCTACGGCATACAAAAAGGCAAGCTGGGCTTCGAGGTAAAATACAACATTGTTGACAAAAAACTCAGCGCAGAAAATCACCTCACCCTTAACCAACTCACCTTGGGCGATAAAGTTGACAACCCTACCGCAACCAAGCTCCCCGTCACCCTAGCCCTCGCCTTGCTCAAAGATCGTAACGGCAATATCGACATTAACCTGCCTATTTCTGGTTCATTAGACGACCCACAATTCAGCATAGGTGGGCTTATCGTTAAAGTGATAGTGAATTTGCTGGTGAAAGCAGTGACCTCACCATTTGCACTCATAGGCGGTTTATTTGGCGGCGACAGTAGTCAATTAAGCTACATGAGTTTTGCACCTGGTAGCGCACTGGTCAACACAGAAGGCGCAACCAAACTCAATAATTTGAGCAAAGCCTTAGCCGATCGCCCCAGCCTGAAGCTCGACATCGCAGGGCACATGGATGCAGGAATAGACAGCAAAGGTTTACGCCAACTGGCTTTTGAACGCTTACTCAAAGTGCAAAAACTGAAGCAATTAGTCAAAGACGGCGTATCTATCACCTCAGTTGACGCAATTACCGTCGCACCTAACGAATACGCCAACTATTTGAAATTAGCTTACAAAGCCGAAAAGATCGCCGACAAACCCAAAATCATGGGCTTATTAGACAAAGACATACCCGCCGCACAAATGGAAACCCTCATGCTCGCCAACATCAAAATCAGCGCAGACAACCTACGCGACCTCGCCCTGCAACGCGCACAAGCAGCTAAAGAATACCTGCTCAAACTAGGCGCAATAGACGCAACCCGCATCTTCATTACCACCGCCAAAGCCGACACCGACGAACAAAAGAAACTACCAGGCAACCGTATCGACTTTATGCTGGGTGGGGGTTAATGCAAATGCGTAGGCACAGGCGTGGCTGGCTCTGGCATTTCGGGATGCACTAGCTCGCTCTCGGCGTTGGGAAACAACGGTGTGCCGCAATCGTCGCAGTGTTCCATCGGCATCGCGGTGGTGAGGACGATAATTTTACCTATGTCGGTTAATTCGGCCTCGATTTGGCTAATCATGTCGGTTTCTTCACTCTCGTCGCCAATGAGTGGCCACGTTACGCCGTGTAATACTTGATTGGATTTTGGCAGACCGAAACCGATGCGGTATTCTTCCAGCACATCATCATAAAAAGGTGCGATGACGGCGCGTAGGTTTTGTGGGGTAATTTCCAGCGATTCGCACAAATACGCAACGGCGGCGCGTAATGAAAAAGTACGCGCTTCATACTCCAGCTTGCGCCAAGCACTAAAAAACGCATTGGGTAGCTGTGCCTGATAATGACAGCCTGGCAATAACGCTGACATGGTATCTTTGGTATGCAATTGCCAGGTTTGCAAGGCTTCGTTTTGCGTGATTTCCGCTTGTTGCCACACGAATAACGGCGCATCTTTATCGACCACGACTGCCGCAAATACATAGCGCACATCCGCGACATAGTCGCCCGCTGTCAGGAGCTTATCCACGTCAAAGTGCATATCTTGGTTAGCGACTGCCAGCGGTATCATTTGTTGCAATAAAGCCCGTGTTTCGATAAAGCCAGCAGGGAGCTGCTCTGGACTGAAAAGCACGTCTATCAAGGAAATACGCGCTGAATCAGCCAGCAAATAGCCGCTCAAAGCGGTGCGTAATTCGCGCAAGCGAGTTTTGCTGATTTGCCCACTGGCAATGCTATAACGCGACCAAGCCAGCAGTGGAATAGCGATGAGCACTGCGTCGGTGTCGGTGGTATCAGTGATGCTCTCGGCGTAGTTTTCGATTTGCTGGGCGAGTAATTCACATGCCAACGGGTTTTCTGTCCACAGATAATCTAAGGCTTGCTCTAAAGTCTCGTTTTGTTTTTTCTGAAACATTTGCGCAATATGTTTACGCATTTGCGCCTGCCAAGACTGGCTTTCCAACTGGCTGCCTGACACTTGCAAAGCCACAGCCAAACGTATCAGCTTGGCTGTTTCACGTTGCAAGCTCGCGGGGACGGGATGACGCTTCATTTCGGGCTCCCGATAGTGACAACGCCACCATGATAGCGTTGCGGGTTAATTAGGCTAATTTACCGTGACACTGTTTGAATTTTTTGCCTGAACCACACGGACAAGGGTCATTACGCCCTACATTGCTATACTGCGCGTTGTTCGGTTCGCTGGCAATGGGGGTGTCTTCACCTGCCAGTACCGCCGCATAATCGGCATGATGATACTCAACATTCGATAACTCAGGCGGCGCGTCCATTTCGGCAGCATCAGCGGCAGTCTGAATCTGCACGGTGAGCGTGATTTGTGTCACTTCTTGCTTAATCGTAGCTAACATGCCTGAAAACAGCTCGAATGCTTCGCGCTTGTATTCCTGCTTAGGGTTCTTTTGCGCATAGCCACGCAAATGTATGCCTTGACGCAAATGATCCAACGCTGACAGATGTTCGCGCCAGTGCGTATCTATGTTTTGCAACATCACGGCACGTTCAAAATGTTGCATCCCAGCATCACCTGCTGTCGCGGTTTTTTCACCGTAGGCACTGTCGGCGGCGGCAACGACGCGATCACGCACGCCCGCTTCATCCAGCGCGGCGTCTTGATCCAGCCATTGTTGCACAGGCAGATTTAATTGATATTCCGCGCTCAGTGCACGTTCTAATCCTGCGATATCCCATTGTTCAGCCATACTGCCAGGCACAATGTAGGTAGCCACTAATTGCGCCAACACATCTGCCCGCATCGCGGTAATGGTTTCGGAAACATCTTGCGTTTCTAATAACTCATTGCGCTGATTGTAAATAACTTTGCGTTGATCATTGGATACGTCATCGTATTCCAGCAATTGCTTACGCATATCAAAGTTACGTGCTTCGACTTTACGCTGTGCGTTTTCTATCGCACGCGTCACCCACGGATGCTCGATCGCCTCACCTTCAGGCATTTTCAGCTTGTCCATGATTGCGCCTACGCGGTCAGATGCAAAAATCCGCAACAATGGGTCTTCCAGCGACAAGTAAAAGCGGCTAGAACCCGCATCACCTTGACGACCAGAACGCCCGCGCAATTGGTTATCCACACGGCGCGACTCATGGCGTTCAGTACCGATAATATGCAAACCACCCGCCGCCAATACCGCATCGTGCATAGGCAACCATTGCGCTTTAATCGCATCAGTACGGGCTTTTTTGTCAGCTTCAGACAAATTCGCATCCAAACGCACCGCTTCTAGCTCGCGCTCTACACTACCGCCCAGCACAATATCCGTACCGCGTCCCGCCATATTAGTAGCGATAGTAATAGCTTTAATTTGCCCCGCTTGCGCGATAATATCGGCTTCGCGGTCATGCTGTTTCGCGTTCAATACCTCATGTGGAAGTTTTGCCGCTTTGAGCAAACCTGACAGATATTCGTTATTTTCGATAGAGGTCGTCCCCACCAGCACAGGTTGACCGCGCTCGTAACAATCAGCAATATCGTTAATTATCGCTTGGTGTTTTTCTCGCGCAGTGCGGAACACCTGATCCATTTTATCAATACGCACCATAGGTCGGTGTGTAGGGATAACCACCGTTTCCAAGCCGTAAATCTGCTGGAATTCGTAAGCCTCAGTGTCTGCCGTACCCGTCATGCCGCCGAGTTTGGTAAACATACGGAAATAGTTCTGGAAAGTAATCGACGCTAAAGTTTGATTTTCTTTCTGTATCGCCACGCCTTCTTTGGCTTCAACCGCCTGATGCAAGCCGTCAGACCAACGTCGCCCTGACATTAAACGACCTGTAAACTCATCGACAATGACGACTTCATTATTTTGCACCACATAATGCTGATTCAAATGATACAAAACATGCGCTCGTAACGCCGCGTAAACATGGTGCATCAGCCCGATATTTGCCGCTTCGTACAAACTAGAACCCACTGGCAACAGCCCCGCGTCGGTCAGCAACTGCTCGGCACGCTCATGCCCCGCCTCAGATAGCAACACAGTGTGGGCTTTTTCATCCACCCAATAATCGCCCTCGCCGTCTTCTACCGTTTGCTGATGTAAATGCGGCATGATTTGATTCACGCTTAAATACAGCTCGGTACTGTCGTCCGCTTGCCCAGAAATAATCAACGGCGTGCGTGCTTCATCAATCAAAATAGAATCGACTTCATCGACAATGGCAAAATTCAAGCTACGTTGCACCTTCTCGTAGGTTTGATAAACCATGTTATCGCGCAGATAATCAAAACCAAATTCGTTGTTCGTACCGTAGGTAATATCGGCGGCGTAAGCGGCTTGTTTTTCATCATGCGGCATTTGCGACAGATTAACGCCCACCGTCAAGCCCAGAAAATTATGCACCCGCGCCATTTGTGCCGCATCACGGCTGGCGAGGTAATCATTCACGGTGACAATATGCACGCCCTTACCAGACAAGGCATTGAGGTAAGCGGGCAAGCTCGCCATCAAGGTTTTACCCTCACCCGTGCGCATTTCAGCGATTTTGCCATCATGCAGCACCATCCCGCCGATAAGCTGCACATCGTAATGACGCATCCCCAACACCCGCCGCGCCGCTTCCCGCACGGCGGCAAAGGCTTCAGGCAAGAGTTGCTCTAAGGTTTCCCCATTAGCATAGCGCGTTTTATATGCGGCCGTTTTAGCGCATAAATCAGCGTCGGACAAGGCTTGAAACTCCGGCTCCAAGACGTTAATTGCACGCACTTTAGCGACATATTGTTTAACTAAGCGGTCATTACGACTACCAAATACTTTTTTCAACAGAGATGAAATCATGGTATTAAATTAAGGTGATATTGCTTGCAAATACGAACATGTTACCATATTCGCTAGACCATTCCGAATTGCTTTGATAACAGCAGATTATGTCCAATTTCACCAGCCCCAGCCAACGCGCTTACCGTTTTATTGACAACGATGATCGCCTGCGCTCACTCAATACCCACGTCAGCGAAATCATGCGCTGGCAAAAAATCTGGCGCAGCATTGCCCCTAGCGGTTTGGCTGAAGTCAGCCGTATCGGGCAAATTCAAACAGACAGCATAAACATCTATTGTGACAACGGTGCGGCGGCGGCAAAATTACGCCAGCTCACCAGCACCTTACGTGTCGAATTCGCCAAATACGGCTTTGCACAAGCGCAAATTCTCATCAAAGTCCGCACTAACGCATTGCCTAGTCCCATTGAAAAACCTCAAAAAAATCACATCAGCCCCAACGCACTAAGCGAACTCAACAAACTCCACACCGATCTGGAAACAGGCGAGCTCAAAGACGCATTAGCCAAATTACTACACCGTCATCAGCCCGAGCTATAACGGACTAACTACGAACGACCATAAACATCATCAAAACGCACTATATCGTCCTCACCCAGATATTCGCCACTCTGCACCTCTATCATCACCAACCCTAGCAGACCTGGGTTTTCTAGTCGGTGCTTGTGTCCTGCGGGAATGTAGGTGGACTGATTAGTGCTTAATAGAATTTCTTGTGTGTCATTGACTATTTTCGCCATGCCGCTGACGACTATCCAGTGCTCACTGCGGTGGTGGTGCATTTGCAGGCTGAGGCTGGCACCTGGCTTGACTTCTATGCGCTTGATTTTGAAGCGGTCGCCTTCTTCAAGCACGGTGTAAGTTCCCCAAGGACGATGTGCGGTGCGGTGTATGCGGTGGGCATCGTGTTTTTGTGCTTTGAGTGCGCTGTAGAGGTGTTTAACATCTTGGGTGTTGGTGCGGTCGGCGACTAGCAAAGCGTCGGGGGTGTCGATAATGATAAGGTTGTCAACGCCAACCGCACCTATCAAGCGACTGTCGCCTTGCAAGTAGCAGTTAGTGACGTTGTGCATTAGCACTTCGCCGTTGATACGGTTGCCGTCCTTGTCAGGTGCGGTGAGGTCGCCCAGTGCGCTCCATGAGCCTATGTCGCTCCAACCCATATTGCAGGGAACAACGGCGACTTGTTGGGATTTTTCCATGACGGCGTAGTCTATGGAGTCGTCAGGTACGAGTTTGAAGGTGTTTGGGTCTAAGTCTAGCTGGGCATAGCCTTGCCCTTCAGCGAGGCGTGATTGGGCAATGCTGTGGGCGGTAGCGTTGAGAATATCAGGGCAGTTAGCCTGCATTTCACGCAACATAACGCCCGCGCTAAAGCAGAACATGCCCGCATTCCAATAAAAATTACCTGCATCCAGATAAGTTTGTGCGGTGACGGCATCGGGTTTTTCGATGAAGCGTAGCACTTTATTGCCGTCAGCTTCTATGTAGCCAAAACCTGTTTCGGGTGCGTCGGGCTGGATACCAAAGGTGACTAATTTGCCCTCATGAGCAAGTGCTATGGCTTGCGCAACGGCGGCGGCAAAGGCGGCTTGGTCGGCGATTAAGTGGTCGGCGGCTAATACCAGCATGAGCGCATCATCACCGTGCGTTTTGGCGATGTGTAAGGTGGCGGCGGCAATAGCGGCGGCAGTGTTGCGACCGAATGGCTCGAGGATGAACGATGTCGCTAATTCTGTGGTGTTGATTTCACGGTATTCATCTTCAGTTTTGAATAGTAGATCGCGGTTGGTAACGGTTAAAATCTCACTGACATTGGGCAGGTTTGCCCCGCGTATAAATGCTTTTTGTAACAGACTTTGACCGTCTGCCAAACGGATAAAAGGCTTAGGATGCAATTCACGTGAAACAGGCCAGAGCCGTGAGCCAGCACCGCCGCAAATAATGACAGGGATTAGTTTCATAATGGTATATAGCGACAACAGTAATGAAAGAATAGTGTATCCATATTAGCATGGATACACTATTCTTTCATTACTGTTGTCGCTATATAC
Organism: Sulfuriferula sp.; assembly: GCA_013140765.1. Classification (GTDB taxonomy): domain Bacteria; phylum Pseudomonadota; class Gammaproteobacteria; order Burkholderiales; family Sulfuriferulaceae; genus Sulfuriferula. Next base: position 8 of record JABFSE010000018.1, on the reverse strand, counting down.
CATTATGA
>JABFSE010000019.1 GCA_013140765.1 Sulfuriferula sp. | reverse complement strand
GAAATGTTTCTGATGCGTTAATCAAGGTGACGCTGTGTTCTTTGCCGAGTATCTCGCGTAACTCGTATGCTGCTGGGGTGCCGCCTGTGCCTGCGCCTAGGATTACTATGTGTGCCATGTTGTTACTTTCTTAAAATAATAAAATTAACCGCCAAAACTGGTGCTATCTTTAAGTACAGCCTGACCCGCACCTGCCCACGCCTCAAAACCCCCAGCAATGGAAGCTAATTGTGTGTAGCCTAAACGTTGTAAACTCAATGTTGCCAATGCTGCACGTCCGCCTGTTTTGCAGGTAATCAGGATAGTGGCATCTTTGTTTGCCAACGCAGGATGTTCACCTGTTTTGAATTCCAGCACGCCACGTGGGATATTGACTGAATTGGGTAAACGACCTGCTTCAAATTCAGCGGGCTCGCGCACGTCAATGACGATAACACCTGCGGCTATTTGCGTAGCAGCCGTGGCAATGTCAATTTCTTTGATTTGTGACTTAGCTTCAGCCACTAACTGTTGCGGGGTCATACTCATACTATAGTTCTCCAAAAAATTTAAGCAACTTGCACTTCTGCCTGATTGCGCATATGGTCGGCAACTTTCGCGAATGCGTCGGATAATTCACGTCGTAATGCGCTGTCAGCCACCACTTCCAATAACGCCATGTCCATACACATCAGCCACTGATCACGTTCCGACGCGCCAATAGCAAAAGGCAGGTGACGGCGGCGCAACATGGGATGACCGTATTCCTGTACATATAATTGCGGACCGCCCATCCAGCCAGATAAAAACTTAACCAACTTATCTTCTGAACCTTGCAGACTATCAGCATGTAGCTTACGAATTCCATACGATTCAGGTAATTCATCCATCAATTCATAGAACCGATGCACCAGCGTGCGGATTTTGTCCACGCCACCGATACGATCGTAATGACTGGCGGGTAAATTAGGCTGCATATTGTAGTTCCTTTCCACAATGCTGATTGACAGGGACAGCCAGCGTAATCAATCGCGGCATGGGTAAATCTAATTGATTCATAATTGCGATAAATTCATCGCGGCTTTTACCCGATAGGCGCGGGTTAGTTTCGCGCTCCTGAGCCACGCTGGAAACATGTTTATGGTGATAATCATGTCCAGGATAGATCAGCGTCTCATCGGCGAGTGGCCAAATTTGACGTGTAATACTGTCATATAACGTGCCCGCATCACCGCCTTGAAAATCAGTACGACCACAGCCGCCGATTAACAAAGCATCACCCGTGAATAAACGGTCACGCCATAAATAGGACGTACAACCCGTGGTATGCCCAGGGGTTGCCAGTGCCTTGATATGTTCATTTCCGAATGTTAGCACATTATTACATTCTAATTGTATGTCTGCGCAACTAGCACCCGCGTGCGCACCGATTGCCGCTAACGCACCTGTCACCGTCCGCAATGCCGACGCGCCTGTAATATGATCGGCATGAACATGCGTTTCCAGCACATATTTCAATTGCAAGCCCTGCTCACGCAATAACGACAAATACATATCATTGTGCGCCTGCACGGGGTCTATGAGCACCGCTACCCGCGCACCCATATCACCCAACAAATAAGTATAAGTTGAGCTTACTTCATCAAACAATTGTCGGAAATACATCATACACTCCTTATATATTACCCTGCTACAAATAAGACTTAGCGATTAAAAACAAGCCCATACCCATCAGAGCCCAAGCACTGACTGGACCTAAAACGATGCGCCAAAATCGACCATCAGGGTCAAAGCCTATACCATGAACAAAGCCCGCGCTCATTCCCCAAATCACCAGCGTAATCAAGCCATGACTCAAACTCGCTACCGCAGGCGGGTAAAACGTCACCAACCCAGCCAGCACTAATGCCAAGACCATAGAAACGATACGCGCTAAAGTTGAGTACACGATTATTCCTTCGCCGATTGACGGGCTTCGGCTTCGCGTTCTTCGTGGTTTTCACCATATACTGCATTCACTATGGCCAACAAAACTGCCGCCGCCACACCCAAAATCCATGCAAAATACCACATGTTATTCTCCTAATTTAGTAAGCGGAATGATCGTTGTTTTTGATAAAGTCTAGCGTCACTTTACCTGCCATGATTTTATAAGCCCAGCTTGTGTACATGACAATCAGCGGCAAGAAAATAATGGTCGCGAAGAACATTAACTCCAAGGTCATATGCGATGAAACGCTATCCCACACTGTCAAACTGGAATTCGGATTAGTGGACGATGGCATCAAGAACGGGAACATCGACACCCCAGCCGTACCAATTATCCCCAGCATACTTAATGACGAACCGATAAAAGCCAATAATGGTTTATTGATAAGCGCAAAAACAATGGCCAACGCACCGCCGATAAACGCAATCATCGGTATCAATTTCGCCCAAGCATAGAGGCTATAATTGTGCATCCACGCGCCCGCTTGCACCACCACCGTTTTATCCAGCGGATTCGGTAAATCGCCAGGAATATTACCGCTGGTTATCACATAACCAGCAATCCCGTTCATCACCCAAACGCCTGCCGCAGCAAATGCTAACAACGCCAAACTGCCAAATATCATAGCCGCAGTACGGCTACGGCGATAAATATCGCCCTCGGTTCTAATCATGAGGAAATTCGCCCCATGCGCAATTATCATCGCCGAGCTTATCACACCCGCTAATAGCGCAAATGGATTCAGCAATTGCCAGAAAGTACCCGTATAAGTAGAGCGTAAATCATCACTAAAATGGAACGGTACGCCTTGCAGTAAATTACCAAATGCCACACCAAAAATAATAGGCGGCACAGTACCACCGATAAACAAGCCCCAATCCCAGCTAGTACGCCATGTTTTACTGGCGAGCTTAGAGCGGTAATCAAAGCCCACAGGACGGAAAAACAACGCCCACAACACCGCCATCATCGCCCAATAAAAGCCCGAAAATGCGGTTGCGTAAACTAATGGCCAAGCCGCAAAAATTGCACCGCCACCAAGCACAAACCAAACTTGGTTACCTTCCCAATGCGCCCCCACGGTGTTAATCAAAACACGACGCTCTTCATCTGTTTTACCGACAAAAGGCAACAACGTACCCACACCCATATCATGCCCGTCCATCACCGCAAAGCCGACCAACAGCACGCCGACGAATAGCCACCAAATGACTTTCAGTGTTTCATAATCAAACATTTTATTCTCCTTGATTTTGCAAACGCTAGATGCGCATCAGCCGCATCTAGCACTATTAGCCGCTTAATGTTGCGCTTCACCGTGGTAACGCCCTGTGTGTAAACTACTAGGGCCTAATCGCGCGAATTTCACCATCAAATACATTTCCACTATCAGCAATCCCGTGTAGAACAATACAAAGCCACCGATGGACGCATAGACATTGCCTGCCGTCAGCGTGGACGCAGATAAATGCGTAGGCAACACACCAAAGATAGTCCAAGGTTGACGACCATATTCCGCCACAAACCAGCCCAATTCAGCCGCTATCCAAGGCATAGGAATAAACCACAACGCCCAGCGCAACAGCCATTTTTGCTTACCGCAACGATTCGTCACCGACATATACAAAGCTGTGGCAAACAACGCCAACAAGCCAGTCCCTATCGCCACCATGGCACGGAACGACCAGAATATAGGCGTGACGTGCGGCACGGTGTCATCCACCGCTTTTTGTATCATTTCAGGTGTGGCCAGGCTGACATCTTCGGTATATTTTTTGAGTAACAAACCATAACCCAAATCCGCTTTATACTTCTCAAACTCGGCTTTTAACGCCTCGTTTTTAGTGTCTTTACGCAACGCCGCCAGTGCCGTCACTGCTTTTGCACCGTTAATAATTTTCACGCGATTTTTTTCTTTAATCTCGTGTATGCCTGGGATTTCCTTAGTCAAGGAGCGCGTACCGATGATACCCATGACGTATGGTATTTCTATCGCCCAGTTATTTTTCTGCTCTTTTTCGTTAATATCAGCAATCAAGTTAAACGACGCAGGCGCTGGTTCGGTATGCCACATGGCTTCAATCGCCGCCATTTTGGTTTGTTGTGCCTCGCCTACCGTATAGCCAGACTCATCGCCCAACACAATCACCGACATCGCCGATGCGAAACCAAACGCTGCCGCGATACGGAATGAACGTTTAGCGAACTCTACGTCACGACCTTTGAGTAGATACCAAGACGAAATACCCAACACAAACGTCGCCGCAGTCACATAACCCGCGCTAATAGTGTGAACGAATTTTGCCTGCGCTTGCGGGTTAAACACCACATCCCAGAAATCCACCATTTCCATACGCATAGTGATGAACGAGAACTCAGAGCCCACAGGATTATTCATCCAACCGTTCGCTACCAATATCCATAATGCTGACAAGTTAGAGCCTAACGCCATCAACATGGTTACCATCAAATGCTTGTTTTTAGAGAGCTTATCCCAGCCAAAAAAGAACAAACCGATGAATGTGGACTCCAGGAAAAACGCCATCAAGCCCTCAATCGCCAGCGGTGCACCAAAAATATCACCGACATAATGCGAGTAATAAGCCCAGTTCGTACCAAACTGGAACTCCATCGTAATACCCGTCGTCACCCCCAGCGCAAAGTTAATACCGAACAACTTGCCCCAAAACTTCACCATATCTTTATAAATTGGCTTATTGGTAATCACATACGTCGATTCCATAATCACCAACATAAACGTCATGCCCAAGGTTAGCGGCACAAAAAGGAAGTGATACAGCGCGACGATGGCAAACTGCAGCCGCGAGGCATCAACTAATTCAGCACTTATCATTTCAACGACTCCTTATTATTTGTAGCAGATAAATTAGGGATAGGCTTAACCATCTCTTGCGGTTGCTTACCAAGGATAGACGCGCTCATTTGCGCCGCATCCAATGGGCGTTGCTCACCGATGGGGCGGAAAAAAAACCACCAAATCGCATACACAGCAATCAATTTGATAATCAGTACAACAATAATATCTTTCCCCAGCGGGGTGTTCCAAAATTCACGCATAGCGCACTCCACGAACACAACGACAACAAGATAACTGCTTATTAAGCACACTGCCATGCGACATATCGCCGCACAACAACTAAAGCACATTACGTAATTTATATTGCAAAGCCTGTGCCAATGTTAGACAAACTGATTAACATTTTTTTACAAATCAAATAATTAACATTAAAAACAAATAGATAATTATAAAAATATCTGCCAAAAATTAGATTATTAAGATATTCATATACTTTTAGCACCATTTAACGACACAAAAAATGTCATTTATGACGCAAGCGACGTATAGTTCACGCGTACAATGTCATTTTTGGCAATCATTATCTATTATGACTACGCCCACCCAACTTGCCGAGTTATTATCCTACCTAGACAGCCAAGCCGAACCGCGCATACTACTGGATAAAGACTACACCATTATTGCCGCCAATAAAGCCTACCGCGCCACCTACGGCGATAACCGCCCGCTGGTGGGGCGACATTGCTACGAAGTATCGCATCACTATACTCGCCCCTGCGACCAAGCGGGCGAATCTTGCCCACTCAAATCCGCCACCCTAACGGGCAGCCCGCAACGCGTATTGCATCTACATCACACCCCTCGCGGCGAGGAGCATGTGGATGTAGAACTAAGCCCTATCCGCAATGCCGAGGGCAATATTGTGTATTACGTGGAAATGATGCACACCATCGCCCAAGCCAGTACACGCCCTGATAAACGTGGGCTGGTTGGACGTTCAGCCGCATTTAATCAAATGCTGGGACTCATCGAGCGCGTTGCGCCGTCTGATGCCACCGTTGTGTTGCTCGGCGAGTCAGGCACTGGCAAAGAACTGGTCGCGCAAGCCATACACGATGCCAGTCGGCGCAAAGCTGGGCCTTTTGTGCCAGTGGATTGTTCGGGCGTAACTGATAGCTTATTTGAAAGCGAATTATTCGGTTATGAAAAAGGCGCATTCACAGGTGCAAATCAACGCAAACACGGCTTGGTTGAATCCGCCAGCGGCGGCACGCTTTTTTTAGATGAAATTGGCGACATTCCCTTAAGCCTGCAAGTTAAATTATTACGTTTGCTAGAAACAGGCACATACCGCCGTGTTGGCGGCGTAGAACCATTACGGGCTGATTTCAGGCTCATCTCCGCCACCCATCGCGATTTGAAAAACATGGTCGCGCAAGACAGCTTCCGCAAAGATTTATACTACCGCATCAGCACCTTCCCTATTCACTTGCCCGCATTGGTTGAACGCCGTGAAGACATCCCCTTGCTCGCCGAAACGCTACTCGCCCGTATCCGCCCAGACCGCCCGTTCAAGCTCAGCCAAGACAGCCTGAACCTGCTCACCAGTTGCGATTTCCCTGGCAATATCCGCGAATTACGCAACATACTAGAACGCGCCAGCCTGCTTGCCGACGACGACACCATCTTGCCCGCCCACCTCGATAGCGAAATCATCCAAGCCGTGCCCGACACCAGCTCCGCCACCTTTATCGGACAAAACATCATCCCCTTAGCCACGCTGGAGCAACACTATTTACAATGGGCATTAGCTCACTTTGGCAACGACAAAAAAGCACTCGCGCAACAACTAGGCATCAGCGAACGGACTTTATATCGCAAAATTCAATCTTGATTTTTTTCAGCATCTGCACTAAACAAACACGCCTGATTCCTGCCATTAGATTTAGCCTGATACATGGCTTTATCGGCACGCATTAAAATCTCATCTTGGCTCAAGTTATCGTCCAAAAATACCGCGATACCGATACTCGAAGTACATTGATGCGCTATTAGCACTTGCGTATGCCCCTGCACTTTAGTGCTTAATGTATAAGGCAACGCCAGCTCATGGCAGATTTTATTCGCCACTGCCATCACCTCGTTTTGCGCCACAATGGCATCTTGGGTTAATTGTGAAATAAGCACGACAAACTCATCGCCGCCAAACCGCGCCACGGTATCCACCATGCGCACACAACTACCAATACGTCGCGCCGCTTCAACTAGCAACAAATCCCCACAAGCATGACCGTGCATATCATTCAACGGTTTGAAATTATCCAAATCAATGAACATGATAGCCGCGTATTGCCCCGACCGATTACTCACTGCAATAGCGTGCGCTAATCTATCTTCTAACATACGTCGATTAGGTAACTGCGTGAGCGTGTCGTAAAACGCCAGTGATTTTAGTTGCAAAGTGGCGGCATCAATACGCTGTTGCAAAACCATGCGCTCACTTTGCAACTGTGCTGCCATGTTATTGATACCTTGCGCCAGCGTCGCTAATTCATTGATACGCGTATCTATAGCGACGCGCACGCTCAAGCTCCCCTCACCCATATCAGCAATAGCACTACTCAATTGTGCAATCGGCATCGCAATGCGGCGACTCGTCAAATACACCAGATAAAGCACCAGCATCAAAAACAGCAAGGTCGCGATAGCGGCTGACCACAACAGGCGCAATTTGGTAGTATGCGTATGCGCCCAACTCATACCAATGGTGACTGCACCTATTTGCTGGGGTAAAGGCTTATTTTCAAATTCATCCAGTGCCACTTGCGTTGCATTGATAGGACGAGAAATCGCCAGATTTTCCTGCTGTGCCTGCCCCCTATTTTTGCGACTAATGTCAACGAGAACAACGCCTTGCTCATTCAATATGGTCACGCTATCCACGTCAGCTTGCTGCAACACACCTTGCGCGGTGTTTTGTAAAAACACTAAATTATTGGCATAAACGCCATATTCACTACTGTTAGCCAATTGATGCGCGATCAAATCGCCACGCATCTGCAAGTTATTATCCAGACTACGGAATCGGTCATGTAAAAAGAACAATGCCATGCTCACCGCTAATGCCAATAATGGCACTAAAGTTAGCCATGCCAGATAACTACTTATATGATATGTTTTGCGCATCATCGCTCCCCTCGCGCACTATCCATTTGCATTTTCAGCATATCTGCCGACTGCATCGGTACGGATAAAGTCCGCGCCACCTCCTGATTCACCGCAACGCTAAACGCGCTAGGATACTGCGGTGCTGGCAATTGATGCGTTTGCGCAAAACGCGACACCAGCGTGCTTGCTTGTGCGGCAATTTGTTCGGGCGTAGAAAATACGGCACACAATGCCCCTGCGTTGACATAAGCCTGTGATAGCCCTATCAGCGGCACGCCATGACGGTAAGTCGTCAATAAAATGTTGCGTATATTATTACTGCTGTAAATATCGCTATCAGGTATGGCAAGCAACACATCACTACTATCCAGCACCGTATCCAGCCCCACAAATAACGCATCGCCTGCATTTAATAATTGCGGATAAAACCCCAAGCCTCGACGTGATAATGCACGGCTTAAATTAGCGGTATCGAGATGACTGCTCACACTATAGAGCACGCCGACTTTATTGGCATTAGGCGACACCAAACGGATTAAATCGGCTTGCCGCTCCCAAGGCTGATCCATATAAATAGCCGACATTTCTTTACCGCTATAATCCTTTAACAAAGCTTCATAACTACGTTTAGGCAACATAACCGCCAACAATGGCGTATTGGATTTTGCCACTATAAGCTGGCTGGCTTTCACGCCCACACCGACTATCAAATCGTTTTTTTGCGTTGCGTCATAGCTGTCTGATTGTGTCTGCACCACCACGCGCATCGTGCTAGGCAGGTTTTGTATTAACGTATTTGCAAAAGTTTGATAAGGTGCGGCATTACTACTCAACACCACCAGCACCTGTAAATTAGGCGCAATAGCAAAAGCACTCCCAGCACCTAGCGCACAAAGCCAGATGCTCAATTGCGCTAACCGCTTAAAAAGCCACTGAGGTCGTAATAAAAGCACGGCGATTAAATTGATTCTGAATAATATAGTCGTTATAACCCGCACCTGATAAACCCTGCACTACCAATGCTACCTCAGCGTGATGACCTGCATTATCTATTTTGAACTGTTTCGCAACGCGTATATCCACTCGCCGCGTAAACGGCTGCCTGTCCTTAGTACCTTGGTCTATCACCGCCATCGCTCCCTGCTGATAATAACCTAAACTAAAATCAATGTTATTAGCGATTTTAGTTGCGTACAACGCACTCACCATCTGTTTAGGCATGGTGTCACTGTAACTCCCAGCATAAGGTAATTGCACATTGCTGTGCATGGTTTGAAAAGTGTAATTCACCATCAACCAACTAGCCTCACCCCAGCGATGCTTGCTGGTTAGCTCTAGTCCGTGATGGCTGGCATCGAACAGGTTTTTGAAATCTTTAGGCACACCGCCCGCATCATCGGTTTCATAAATCACATCTTTAATCGTATCCTGATACAAACGCGCATCTATCGTCCAGCCGTATTTGGGGAAATCACCCAAATAACCCACTTCACGCGACACGATCATTTCAGGACGCAAGCCACCTGTGGACAAATAAAATGTGTAATTAACAGGCGGGCCAAATTGATAATTGCTACGTTCCTCATAAACAGAGGGATTACGATACGCCTTAGAAACCCCAATGCGGAATGACTGCTGAGGCGTGAGCTTATAAATCAACGCAATGCGCGGCGATAAATTAAGCGTACCAATACTGCCGTCTTCTAGCATCGCCCCCGTATTCAGCAGCCATTTAGGCGTAATACGCCATTCATCATTCGCAAATAATGTGCCCTGCATGACCGTTTGGTCACCAGAAAACTTATTCGGCGCATGCGTCCAATCACGCCGTAGCGAGCCACCCCACACCAGCCTATTAGTCAACGACGTATGCACGGTGTGCTGTAATTCAATATCGTCACGAGTATTGGTGTAATTGTCGCTCAACGGCTGGTAAGGCTCCAACGTATTGAGCACATTCTGATAAATATGGTAATACTGTAATTTCAGCTCATTACCATTATCCAAGCTACGCAACCAGGTCAGCTGGGTAAAGTATTCATGATTATGCTTATCATGCGGCGTATTCGGACTGCCATTATTCGTCCCATCGCCCCGCGTACCTTCGTTGTAACCAACCTGAAAATCAAGATTATCAACATCATTAGGGCGATAATTTGCGCGTAAATTCAACAAACGCGTTTTATAGCCATCGTTATTGATGTCATATTGATTCGCCGCATAACCATCGTCATGACGATAGCCTAGGCTCAAACGATAATCCAGCTTTTCACTACGCTTACCAAAGCTGAATGACGCATCCGCGACACCACCATTCCCCTTAGTCGCACTCGCTTTATAACCTGAATACGCACCTGCATCACGGGTAATAATGTTAATCACACCTTGCGTAGAATTGCCGCCAAAAGTAGCCGCCGCAGGTCCGCGTATCACCTCTATGCGCTCTATATCGTCAATTTGCAATGGCAAATCTTCCCACGCTACCGCGCCTAACGGCGGCATAAATACCGAACGCCCATCCACCAACACCTGCATACGCCGCGCAGAATCGTCAGTCGTGCCATGATAAGAAACAATAGGACGGTTACCCGAAAAAGCACTGACATACATGCCAGGCACCATGCGGAATAAATCAGGAATAGTACGAAAACCAGAAGCAACGATCATCGCACGGTCGATAACAGTCATTGCATTCGGTGCTTCAGCCAACGGTTGCGACATGCGGGATGCACTTAACACCACAGGAAAATCTTGTAGAAAGGCCGACTCACTCACATCATCTAACGCATAAACATCATGCGCCATCAACAACGTGCCTGTAATCACGAAACAGCAATAGTACTGGCTAGTCAGCGTCGCCATACTTCATCATCCCTGATTTTAGTTTGTATTGTTTAGTGTACAACGGCGTAAGCAAAACGTATGTAGGCTGAACACTACATAAATAAAAGTCTTACACCGTCTAAAACCGCGCAAATTTTTCTAAAAACTAAGGCTTAAACGTCAAATCAAACGTCACGGGCACGCTGGTCGCAATCACAGGTAAATTAGCCGCCTCACGCAGCTTCTCTATGCCGCCAACCAAATCATATAAATCGGCATTCAGGATAATCGGCATTTTAGTGACTGCCTGCAACTGGTTATCCATCAGCTTGGTAATATGCAGCATGGCTTTAACATCCTGCGATTTACCATGTAACGTCAACTTGCCAGACACAGGCATATCCAGCGTCGCACCCACTGCCAGCGCATTGATTTTACTCATATCTATCTGCCCCTCAAACACCGCTGTAGGGAACTGTACTATTTCAAACAGCATGGTTTTCATACGCTCATTACGTATATCAATTTGCGTATCCACACTGGCTAAATTTATCACCAAATGTATCATCCCCGCATCACTCACCTCGCCAGTAAGCTGCTTGAACTGATGCACCTCGGCAATGCTGTTTTTCTTAACGCTAATAAAATTCAAATTCGAATGCGCATTATCCAACTGCCACTGCGCGTGCGCAGGAACAGCCAACAATACCGCAATCAGACCGCTTAACAAACTCAATTTACGCATGTCACTCTCCTCATGTTAGTTGATTATTTTTCCGCCATCATATCTGACGATGACGTACTATTATTACTGACATAAATCAACTACACAAGGTCATGCGCCACACGATTACGCATGGTGTACATAATCGCCCAAGGTATTTCTGAGTGCTCCGCAGCATATGCCGCGTGGTAATGTTCAATGTTATGCGATGCTTCGCCAATAATTTCAAAGTTCCTAATAACCGCATCTTGTGTTTTTTCATCCACGAGAAAAACCACTTCGACCATATCTTCTACATAACGATGAATGCGCTCTATAGCATTCACAATATGCTGTAAGTAATCAGGAATACGCAAAATATCCGCTTTACTCACACCAACTCCGCCTCATTCATCACCTGGTCACGAAATTTGTCAGGTAATGCTTTAGGTGTCAGCACATCAACATTTACGCTAAGTAACTAGGCAATTTCATATTGAATTTTAGCAATGTCCATTAGTGTGGTCGCTGACGTTGGCTCCACCAATAAATCGAGGTCACTACCTTCGATGTCGTCACCACGAAGCACCGAACCAAACACGCGAACGTTCTTAACGCGGTGACTTAGCGCGATAGCACGAACAGCATCACGATGACCGTGTAAAGCTAAAGAAGGACGCATAAAATATCTCCAATCGAACCATGACTAACATAGCCTATTTTACACAACCACGTGATAGTTGCTAGAGCACAGCCTGTGTACCTTAGCTGACAGCATCCAACACCGTCACTTCGTCTTCAACAGCCGCCTCACCCCACACTGGAAACGGATCAGCAAAACCAGCCCAAGCCGTGCTACCCAACTGCATTTCGCTATCGGTCAGCAAACACTTATCGAGGTTGGCGCGGATTTCTGTTTCATCCATCTCCATACCAATAAACACCAGCTCTTGCCGTCTATCGCCATGCTCATCATGCCAATGCGCTTTAATCGCGGCGAGATATTCTGGGTCGTCTGGCCATTGTTCGGTATCGACAGCCGCCCACCAAAAACCAGCCGCGCCATAACGACACGCGCCACCCGCTTGCGCCCAATTGCCCGCAAAATCGTAGCGACTCGCTAACCAAAAATAGCCTTTAGAACGCAGCACGCCTTGCCATTCGCTATGCACTAAATCCCAAAATCGTTGCGGATGCAACGGACGGCGATCACGATAAACAAAGCTGGTAATGCCGTATTCTTCGCTCTCGGGCACATGTTCGCCGCGCAACTCCTTCAACCAGCCAGGTGCTTGTGATGCCAGCTCAAAATCGAACAAACCTGTGTCCATAACTTGATTAAGCGGTACGCAACCGAACTCAGCCAGCGTTATTTTTGCGCGCGGGTTGAGCGTGTGTAAAATTTGCTGCAACTGCGATAAGTCTGCCTCACTCACCAAATCAGCTTTGCTAATCACAATCACATCGCAAAACTCGATCTGCTCAACCAGTAAATCAACCACCGTGCGTTCGTCCTCTGCACCCAGGCTTTCGCCGCGTTCAGCGATAGAATCCGACGACTGGTAATCACGTAAAAAATTAAACGCATCGACCACCGTCACCATCGTATCCAGCCGCGCCACATCGGACAAACTGCGCCCTTCCTCATCGGCAAAGGTAAACGTCTCTGCAATCGGCAACGGCTCGGAAATCCCCGTTGACTCGATTAACAAATAATCAAAGCGATCTTCTTGCGCCAAGCGATTGATTTCCAGCAGCAAATCCTCACGTAAAGTACAGCAGATACAACCGTTAGACATTTCTATCAGCTTTTCTTCAGCACGCGATAAGTCCGCGCCGCCATCACGAATCAACTGCGCGTCAATGTTGATTTCAGACATATCATTGACAATCACTGCCACGCGCTTGCCTTCGCGGTTATTCAAAATATGATTAAGCAAAGTGGTTTTGCCAGCCCCTAAAAAGCCAGATAAAACCGTTACAGGTAATTTTTTCATCTTATTTCCTTAATATCAAACATTAGCGAGACAAACGCAACAATGTTGCATTTTATAGCGTAAACCCACCACAATGCAACTTTGTTGCACATTCAAACCAAATAAAAAAGATTAAGCTACGCGCAATTCAGCGCAGTCAGCACACACACCTTTGATATTCAACTCAACGGCCTCAGCCTTAAAATTCGCTGGCAGTGCAAGCGGCAGCGGCAGCTTGACGGCAGATAAGCAATATACCTTGCCACACGCTCGGCACTGGAAATGCCCATGCTGATGCGCGGTTTCTGCGTCTGTGGCTTGAAACCGACTGGCGCGACCTGCGCCCAGCACTTTATGCACCAGACCTTGCGCGACTAGCCAATCCAGCACCCGATAAACTGTCACCCGATCAAATTCGCCCACCGCTTGCAATCGTTCCAATACATCGGTGTGCGCCAACGCGCCACTCGCCTGCAACAGCACACCCAGCACCGCAGTGCGCACTGGCGTAACACGTTGCCCTCGGTCATGTATCAATTGTTCTGCTGATTGTTCTGCTGTCTGCATAGCATCCTATTCGTATCGCATCCGCCCTATAAAACTAGCGTATGGCGGATAATACCGCATCTCACCCATAGCACGATACGCAAAACGCCATGCTAAACTAAATCAACATGGCGTTTTGCGTGCAACTATTCTGCTAATACAGCATTTAGAACATCCAGCCCACGCCCAAATTGAAGCGGTCTTTCAGGTTATCAGTCTTGTAATTTTGCCAATCCGCTTTCAGCACCACTTCGCGGCTCAAATTAAAGTTTGCGCCTATCGTTGCCACGGTTTCATCGTTCAGCGGATTCGCCGTGTAGCCTGTATCGACACTGGCTTGCGTATTATATTTTTCATAACGCACAAATGGAGTCAGGCGCATTTCGTCTTTTTTCCACACCGCATAAGCCGCTTGACCATACCAGCCGTAGAACGACTTAGGTGCGGCATCTAATGCACTACCTGGCACGATACCGGCCGCATTGTTAATCGCCTGCGTATCGCCCAGCATGCCGCGTGCGTACAGGGCTTGCAAGGCTAAATCACCGATATTGTACTGTCCATGCACATCCATGATAGTCAAGCGGGCATTCACGCCTTTCAATGCAGCATTAGGAACATCACCATTGCCGTCTTGCCCCGTATTACCCGTAAACAAGCCGCCACCCAGCAACCAACCTGGTTGACGATAATTCAAGCCCGCATAGACTGCCAGATTATTCGCCGCTGCTTGGCTGGCTTCACCGTGCATGTCTTTAATACCATAAGCCGCACTGCCCGCATATTTACTCGCATCAAAGCCGCTGGAAATACCCACGTTATATTCCAGTGCACTATCGAGTAAATAGCCTTGCAGCCCCACGCCCGCCTCACGCCAGGTCGATGGAATAATCCGCGTTTCCACTTCGTTGCGGAACACGCCATAATACGTCGGTGGTTCATGCTTTTCGTTCAAAATACCCAGCGGCATCAACATCAAACCCGCGCGTAAATTAACTTTAGGTAATAAGCTATACTCGATATACGCCTGCTCAATTTCTGCCTCGCCTTTGTCACCCGCACTGGCGATAGCGTGTTCAATCTCAAACTCTGAATACATACGCAATTTATCATTAAATTTATGCCCGAAGAACAGCACAAAGCGATTCAAATCGATTTGATCTTTAACCGACCCATCTTTGTAATTACTGTATGAAAGCTCGCCATATCCACCCACGCTGGTGTCATTACTACCCGCAGGCACGGCATCCGCCACCGCTGCTTTCACCGCACTATCCACTTGTTGCGCGACTTGCTGAGTACGGGCGGATTTTTCATCTGCCATTTGTTGCTTTAAGCTCAACAACTCTTTTTGCAACTGCTCAAATTTTTGCTCCAGCGTCGCGTTATCGGCATAGCTGTTGACTGACAACACCATCAACGTTGCTAACACACTCAATTTAAGTTTATTCGACTGCATATATCACCCCTTAAAACAAAGTATTCGGCTGGCTGGCAAGATGCACTGGCTGGCGATAAAAAAATTAAACAAATGACACTATTCCCGCACCCAGCGGCGCATCAGCCACCGCTTCCACGCCTTTGCGGAATGTGCTGACACCTGATTTATCCAACAACGCACACGGCTTGCCGTAACGTTTGCAATAGCGTTTTACCGCGTAATAAGCACCGTGGCTCAAACAATCCGCTGGGCAAACGACCACATCCGCTTTCGCCAAGAGTGCGGGCAATCTATGTATGCTGTCCTCGCGCCCGCCGTCATGGGTTAAAAACTGCCCGCCTGATTCTTCGACCACACGCCGATATTCAGGATAAAGTGCGGCACGACCACCCACACACAGCACAGCACGTCCCGCTAAATCTGAGCCACCGCAACGACCATATTGTTTCTCATCGCATTGCGCACAATCACTGACCGTGGTGACAGGTGCTGGCATTGGCACAATAGGAATAGTACTTTTATCCAGCGTAGCGGCTTGTACACGCATAGCCAATTGCCGCTCTAGCTCTGCCACACGCGCTATCAACGCAATGCGCTCCTGAGCTGATTCCAGCTCCAATATCCGCGCTGTTGCTTGCTGTAAACTGACCTCTTTTGCCAGCAACTCCGTTAATCGCGTCTGCATAAGCCGTAACACCTGCTCTTTTTCAGCTAAATCTTTAGCGTGGCGTTCACTATTGCGCTGTAATCGCGCTCGTAGTTTTGCCACTTCATCTATCGCCGTGCCCAGCAAACGCTGTTCTTCCTGCGTTTGCGTACCCAACTGATGCGACAACATATGAATATTTTCATATATTAACTGTGCCGCCGCCGCTGAAATATGCGCATGGCTCATGGTCGCCCACAGCCCAGCCGCCGCTTCGCCTCGCGCCGCAAATTCACGCCATAGTTGCAATATCTCGGTATCTGTTTTCAACTTAGCAAAACGCTTAATCGCTAAATCATATTTCTGCTCCAACATCTTTTGTAAGCGTTCAGAAAAAGGATTGCGCGTCTTGGCTTCACTCACTGCCGCGTGGTGCAAAGCATAATCCGACATTTTGTCGCGCCCATGCAAACCCGCACCACGTGCCAGTTTTTTGAGCTCATCCACATTCAAACACGTGCCTATCACAGGGCAATGCACGCTGACCGCTAATTCCCACAACTTCTTGCGCCGCAATGGCGGGCTGGCTTGTGCTAGTTTTTCTGCATATTGTTTCTGGATAGCGGCAAATTCCACCGTGGTATCCCACACTGCCTCGTCTTCCGCTGAGATGAACAACACATCTTGCGGTATCAATTTTTTAACGCTCAATAAATCTGACATAGCCTATACTCCAGCAGGTTATCGCTAGGCTGGCTATACGCAAGGTCGTATTGGCTGGCATGGTTAATTTGAGACAGAATTAAAAATGGTCACGACACGGCGGCGACCGCGCCAAATATGCACTATCAGCATCAATGGCAACGCCAAGCCCACTATCCAGTGCAATAACGGCAACCAGGCTTCGTTGTCATCACTGCTAAAGTAATACAGCGCGTAACCCGTCATCGCCAGCCATAACAACACCATGCTCATGAACAAGCCAGTTGCGCGGTTTTTATGCAAATGCCACGCACGGCGCACGTGCACAGGCAACACCGAGCCGACGGCAACCAACATGCTAAACACCATCAAGCCGTGCAAACGCAACCACCAGATTTCTAGCGGATGCGCCGTCATGCCAAAATCGCCCTCGGTGCGCATGAAATAATGAAAAATCAACCACAACGCACCTGACGACCACAGCAAAATAAATGCCGCATACAGCACCCGTTTATGCGGCTTGGGAAAGCGTATCGGTAAAGGTAAATGTGGGATATTCATGCGACTAAACGGGCGTGCCAATTCGTCATTGCCACGCTAGATGTATCAAACACTTTGCACGCGCCTGTTGCCGCATCGGCTTCGAGCATAATGGCGCGTGCGTTAAATTGCTGTAATAGCGGGATAGCTGTCGCGGGGTTGGCGTGTACCACTTTGGTCAACGCATCGGCGGTCATACAATCTGCCGCTAATACGGTTACGCTACGACTCACGCCTGCCGCTGTGCGTGTCAACGGGTTAATCAACGGCGTAACCCAGCGTCCTTGATAACGCCGCTGGGTAAAATAACCTGCTGAAGTCGCCGCCGCGCCCTGCGTTAACGCCACGATAGGCAATAATTGCGTGGCGTTAGTGGGATGCCGTACATGCACCGTTTGCGCCAGCTCGCCAAACACGCGCAAATCGCCACCTGCACTGACGCGCCCAGCCGTCATGCCCGCGTTTTGCAATACTGCCAGCGCACAATCTACCGCATAGCCTTTGGCGATACCCGATACATCTATGCGCAATTGCCGCGTTAAACGCACTTGGTACGCCGACAGCACAATATGTCGCCAATTACCCTGCCCTGATATACGCGGCATATTGGCGCGTTTAGGCAAAAAACCGAGCTTGGTCAAGGTAGGTGCGACGCTAATATCAAACAAACCGCCACTCGCCGCCGCCAGCTTTTGCGCCATTTCCAGCACGCACATCGTATGCGCATTCACGCTCACCGCTTGCGTATAAGCGTCACGATTGATGCGTGAAATATCCGAATCATCAGCATGATAGCTCATCAAATCATGCACCTGCGCGACCACCTCAAACGCATCCGAAATCGCCAATTGCACGCTATCCGCATCCGCACCCGTAGCGGCAATCTCAACTAACGTGCCTAATAAAGGACGCGCACGCACACATTCAACAGATGAACTCGCGGCGAAATCAGCGCGGGCATTCATTTTAAGGCTACCGTATAAGTGGCTAATAAACGCTTCACGCCGTCGGTCAAATGCTTGCATGACAGCGTCGCACCGCTGATATTTTTAATATCTTCATCGAGCTTGAGCGTATCGCCCGCTTTTTTACCGACAAATTGCGCCCGCCATTTTGCGTTATTCACTTCGCTACCGTGGGTTTCGCGATAATCCAGTATTTCCACGCCACGCACCGTACCGTCTGCGCCGATAGCCACGCTATAGGTAATAAACTCATGTTTGCCATACACTTCATCAAGCATGAACCAACCCACAGGCTTGCCCGCCTGACTCACTGCCCACGCCTTCACCTCGCCCAAGCGCACACGCACGCCTGAGCTGGCCTCGATTGCAGATTTTTGTTCAGCCGTCAGTATCACCACTTTGGCATCAAATTTATCCGCACTCGGAAACAACACTTTTTGCGCCTGCCCCACATCCATATACTGCACCGCAAACGCAGGTGCAGACAGGGCTGCGGGAATAATCAACGCAGGCACTAACAGCCAACGATCAAAATCGCTCATAATATCCTCTTAAAATTCATAACCCACACGCAAACGTAGCTCTTGCTTGGTTTTCTCTATCAGATGCAAGCTGGTATCAGACTGGTTAATAATCTGCTCACGACCGCCCATAATCTGCGGATACCAAGTCACCGTTGCCCACCATTGTTTGGACGCATAATGCAATGACGGCCCTGCAAATAGACTCCAACGCTCCTGCCCAACCTCTGTTTCAAACTCAGTCACGTATTGTGTTTCTACCCCTGCAAACCAACCAGGCGCAAAACGGTATGACGCACCCAGACCGAGCTTGAACTCTATTTCCATTTCAGGCTTATCCGTCCACTCAAAGGTCGCAGTCGGGTCGCCAGTCAAAGACTGTATTGCCGCATCCGCACTCGCTTGCGTCGCCGTATCTAATGGCGCACGCACCGCGTAAGTCGCACCTATCGCGGTATTGCTGAACAAAACCAATTGATCATCAAACAAGTTCTTTTGCAACATCAAAGTCATTTCAGCATTCGTTTTATTCTTAGCTCTGCCAGAATGCGGATCCAGCCAAGAATAAGACAACTCGAACTGCGTCGCCAAACCGATAGCATCTTTGGCAGGCGACAAGAAGTTATACTTCAACTTACCCGCAATACCCGACGCTTTCATGCCGTATTGCTGTGCGCCTGGCATATAGCCATTGATCACAATACCCGAGGTATCTATCGCCTGACCTTTCAACGCCAAACCACCTGTCAAACTAGATGTAATCCCGCGCTCATACTCCAACGCCAAATCATTGGCAACGTAAGTACCCACGCCTTTATCAGCACGACGCGTCAACTGCAAATAAAACTCATTCGCACCTTGAGGCAAAGTTTCAGCACCGCGCACATAGCCCAACACACTTTCATCAGCCTGCACATCTACCGCCACCAATGCGCTCGCGCACACACCCATTGCTACCCATTTTTTATAAGCCAACATAGCCACTCCCTTAATCACAAGTCCACTGAACAGATTGGCTGGCTTGCTCTAAAGAACTGGCTGGCTGGTCTTAAAAACTCAAACAAGCGGGGCAAAATCACCCCACATCACAACAATTAAACCTGGCTTTGCAACCAGTTCTGATTACCGATTTTTTCCATCACTTCCAGCTGTGTTTCCAGCCAGTCGATATGCTCTTCGGTGTCATCTAAAATATGTACAAAAATATCACGCGATACGTAATCTTTTGCCAGTTCACAAGCCGCAACAGCCGCCACCAAAGTATCGCGTGAACCGCGTTCTAATTGCAAATCACCTGCAACGCACTCCTCTACTTTTTCACCTATCATCAACTTGCCTAACTCTTGCAGATTAGGCAAACCTTCCAGCATCAACACGCGCTCTATCAACAAATCAGCGTGTTTCATTTCTTCGATAGATTCTTCATATTCATGCTTACCTAGCTTTTCAAAGCCCCAGCTTTTATACATACGCGCATGTAAAAAATACTGGTTAATAGCAGTCAACTCATGTTGCAATTGACGATTTAACCACTGGATAATTTCTGGATTACCTTTCATTACACACCTCCTCAGGCAGCCGCTTCGTAAAAACGAATAGGTTGATTAACAGATTGATGGGAAAGCCCCATCTTCGATTGTAGCAAACTATCTTCCAATACCGCTTTGGCATGGCAAGCACATTTACCGCATTGTGCGCTCACGCCCAAACATGCTTTCAAATCACGCATACGACACGCACCTTGACACACCGCCTCACGAATCGCCGTATCTGTTACGCCTTTGCAAATACAGACATACATTACTATATCCCTTCCGCTACTTAGTCAAAATCAACTTGCCATTACGCGTGCGCCGCAAACGATACTGCTCGCCGTGGTGAACTATCACCACCTCATCTTGCTGATTAAACAAATTATCACTAGGAATCACAGGTACACACTGCGCATTTGCATGTTGCTGTTGTACGGGCAATGACATCATGTTTTTCATGGATATGTGATTTTGCAATTGATAATGATTCGCAATTATAAACATAATTTACACAATTGCAAACATTAAAATTTACGCGCTAACATAGCTATATTGCCAGCACTTGGTAGAATACTGCGATTACCCTTGTGAACATCGCCCACACCCCAAAAAACCATGCCGACTAGCGACACCGAGACCTCATCTATCCCTAATTTAGCCCAGCACACACCGATGATGCAGCAATTTTTGCGCATCAAAGCAGAGCACACCGATAAGCTACTGTTCTACCGCATGGGTGATTTTTACGAGCTGTTTTTTGATGATGCAGTACGCGCTTCGCAACTACTCGGCATCACCCTGACCACACGCGGCGCGACAGCAGGACAGCCGATTAAAATGGCAGGCGTACCCTATCACGCCGCCGAACAATATCTCGCCAAATTAGTGAAAGCAGGTTTGTCGATAGCCATTTGCGAACAAGTAGGCGACCCTGCCACCAGCAAAGGTCCAGTAGAACGCCGCGTGGCGCGTATCGTTACACCTGGCACAGTGACCGATGCCGCCTTGCTCGATGAACACAAAGACAATCTGCTACTGACCATCGCGCCAGCTCACGCTGATAAATTCGGCTTGGCTTGGCTCAATCTATCCAGTGGCGAATTTTTTGTCAGCGAAATCCCCACGCAACAACTGACTGCCACACTAGAACGCATCGCCCCTGCGGAGATACTGATAGCAGACGATGCCGACTACCCCGCACTACCCGCATCCCCCAGCCCGCACCGCTTACCCGCCTGGCATTTCGACCGCAAACGGGCGCAAGAACTGCTATGCCAGCAATTCGCCACCCACGACTTAGGTGCCTATAATTGCGCCGACATGGACATTGCATTGCAAGCCGCAGGCGCATTATTACAATACGCCCACAGCACCCAGCGCGGGCAATTGCCGCATATTCACGGCCTGCAAGTTGCGCGTGATGATGAGTTTGTAAGCATGGATACGGCCACGCGGCGCAATTTAGAAATTAGCGCAACCCTGCGTGGCGAAGCCGCACCGACCTTATTATCCTTGCTCAACACCTGCGCCACAGCCATGGGTACACGCCGCTTGCGCCACTGGTTACATCATCCGCTACGCGACCGCGACAGCTTGCGGCTACGCTCCGCCGCCATTGCCACGCTGGTCAACGCACCGCGTGAACGTGAGGCACTGCGCCAACAATTACGCGACTGCGGCGACATCGAACGCATCAGCGCACGCATCGCTCTCGCCAGCGCACGCCCACGCGACTTATCGGGATTGCGTGACAGTTTGAGCCTGTTACCCGCGCTACAACCATTATTCGCACAATTCGATAACCCCCTATTAACGCAATTAGCTGCCGATTGCGCCCCGCAAACCGCACTGCACGCCCAGCTCACCGCCGCACTTCGCGCCGAGCCTGCGGTAGTGTTGCGTGAAGGCGGCGTGATTGCCGATGGCTACGATGCCGACCTCGACGAACTGCGCGGCTTGCAAACCAACAGCGGTGAGTTTCTCATCGCCTTGGAAGCCCGCGAGCGTGAACGTACAGGCATCAACACCCTGCGCGTTGAATACAATAAAGTGCATGGTTTTTATATAGAAATCAGCCGCGCCCAAGCCGACAACGTACCTGACGATTATCGCCGCCGCCAGACGCTGAAAAACGCCGAACGCTATATCACGCCCGAACTCAAAGCCTTTGAAGACAAAGCACTATCCGCCGCCGACCGCGCCTTAGCCCGCGAAAAAATGCTCTACGACGCACTGCTGACTGACCTGCTCACCCACGTCCCCGCACTGCAAACCCTAGCCGCCGCACTCGCACAAATCGACACATTATGCTGTCTGGCTGAACGGGCGGTCACGCTGAACTTTTGCCAGCCTGAGCTGGTTGACGATAACATCATCAGCATAGTAGCAGGGCGGCACCCCGTGGTAGAAAGCCGCATCGCCGAATTCATCCCCAACGACACCCAGCTTACACGCAGTCGCCAGATGTTGCTGATTACAGGTCCGAACATGGGTGGTAAATCCACCTACATGCGCCAAACTGCGCTCATCACATTACTCGCGTGTTGCGGTAGCTGGGTTCCAGCCACCAGCGCACGCATAGGCATCATCGACCAGATTTTCACTCGCATCGGCAGCTCCGACGATCTGGCAGGCGGGCGTTCGACGTTTATGGTAGAAATGACCGAAACCGCACACATCTTGCACAACGCCAGCAAGCATAGTTTGGTGTTGCTGGACGAAATCGGGCGCGGCACATCGACCTTTGACGGCTTGGCACTCGCTTGGGCAGTGGCGCGACAATTAGCCGAGAAAACCCGCGCTTACACACTATTTGCCACCCATTATTTTGAGCTCACACAGCTACCGAACAGCCTGCGCCAAATCGCTAATGTGCAGGCACAAGCCGTAGAACACAAAGACCGCATCATCTTTTTACACAGCATTAAGGATGGTCATGCCAGCCAAAGCTATGGCTTGCAAGTCGCCGCCCTCGCAGGCGTACCCGCCGCCACCATCAGCGCGGCACGGCGCAAATTAGCCGAACTCGAACAAGCCGCCACCCACGACGCGCAACAGCCCGACTTATTCAGCACCGTCGCCGTTGCGCAAGTACATCCCGCAATCGAATTGCTCAACGGCATCAATCCCGACGAACTCACCCCTAAAGACGCGCTGGCGTTACTCTATACTATGAAATCGCTCAACGCATGAACACCCTAATTGAAGGTCACGTTATCGCCAGCTACGGCAGACATTATCAAGTCGAAATTGACCAGCAGATACTCGACTGCGTCACCCGTGGCAAGCAAAGCAACGTCACTTGCGGCGACTGGGTCAAGCTCAAACTCACCAGCCCCAACCAAGGCGTGATTGAATCCATCATCCCCCGCGCCAGCCTGCTGTATCGCTCAGTCGAACACCGTAGCAAACTCATCGCCGCCAATGTTGACCTCGCCATCGTCGTCGTTTCCCCCGTGCCCAGCTATTACGATTTGCTCGTCAACCGTTGCCTAATCGCCGCCGAGGCCGCAGGCATAGACAGCTTAATCTGCATGAATAAATCCGACCTAGGTGACATCGCCGACAAAGTCTATGCCCAACTCAGCCCCTACCAAGCACTAGGGCATAACGTCATCCGCGTCTCCGCCAAACACGACATCAGCCAGCTCACGCCGCATCTACAAGGCAAAACCAGCGTACTGGTCGGGCAATCAGGCATGGGCAAATCCAGCTTAATCAACGCCCTACTACCAGAAGCCGCCATCGCCACCCGCGACATCTCCAGCGCACTCGACTCAGGCAAACACACCACCACCAGTGCCACCCTCTACCACCTCAACGCCGACAGCCACATCATAGATTCGCCAGGGATGCAGGCATTCGGCCTCAACCACATCCGCGCCGCTGAACTCGATCAACTATTCGCAGAATTCCGCCCCTACATCGGTCATTGCAAATACAACAACTGCCGCCACACCCACGAACCCAACTGCGCCGTACTAACCGCCCATCAAGCAGGAAAAATCAGCGACATACGACTGGCGGCTTATCAAGAAATACTGCGGGGCTTGGCTTAAAGTCGGAAAATCATCGCCCATAATTATTCAGCTGGCTTGGGTAATTGATTACACAACACATATTAAAGCCATCTCACCCCTCAACTTTCCCTATGCACACGGCTGTTTTTTTGTACAATAATGAAATGCTAACCGAACGCGCCCGCATCCTCCTTAAAACCCTAGTTGAACGCTATATTGCCGATGGGCAACCTGTAGGTTCGCGCACGTTGTCGCAATATGCCGCGCTGGATTTAAGCTCGGCTTCTATCCGCAACGTGATGGCGGATTTGGAAGCCATGGGTTTGGTGAGCAGCCCGCACACGTCGGCTGGGCGGATTCCCACGGTACAAGGCTATCGTTTATTTGTAGATAGCCTGATGACGGTGCAACCACTGAACAATCTGGAAATCGACCAGCTCGAAGCTCAACTACACCCCGACGACCCACAGCGCGTCGTCGCACACGCATCGCAACTGCTCTCACAGCTCACGCAATTCGCAGGCGTGGTGATGATACCGCGCCGCCGCAATGCGGCTTTTCAGCAAATCGAATTTATGCGACTGGGTGAAAAACGGGTTTTGCTCATACTCGTCACCACCGATGGCGAGGTACAAAACCGCGTATTGAGCACCATGCGTAATTACACCCACGCCGAACTCACTCACGCCGCGCAATTACTTAATCAAAATTACGCAGGGCTGACCTTTGACGCGGTACGTGTGCGTATGCAGGCTGAATTGCAATCGCTACACCTTGATATTAACGGGCTAATGAGTCTCGCGCTGGATGCCAGCAGTGCCGCTTTGCAACCTTCCGTGGATAATTTAGTGTTGTCAGGCGAGCGTAATTTATTAAACGTCGCAGGCTTTTCTTCCAATATGAGCCGTGTGCGGCGTTTATTTGATTTATTTGAACAAAAAACCTCACTCATGCAATTGCTAGACTTAAGCCAACACGCAGATGGCGTACAAATTTTTATCGGCTCCGAATCCGATGTCATGCCGCTAGACGAATGTAGCGTTGTCACCTCACCCTACCAAGTCAATGGCGAAATCGTCGGCACACTAGGCGTAGTCGGCCCCACACGCATGGCATATGAACGTATCGTCCCTATCGTGGACATCACTGCCAAACTCTTATCTAACGCACTCTCATTCCACTAAAACCATGTCAAATTACCTAACTGAACCCAATTACAGCCATACCAACACAGCCAAAACAGGCATATTACTACTGAACTTAGGCACACCTGACGCGCCGACTAAGCAAGCAGTCAAACCCTACCTCAAGCAATTTTTATCCGATCCACGCGTGGTCGAAATCCCACGCCTACTTTGGTGGCTAATACTCAACGGCGTTATCTTACAAACACGCCCCAAAAAATCCGCCGAAAAATACGCCAGCATCTGGGATAAAAACGAAGGTTCACCGTTACGCTTTCATACTGAAAAACAAGCCAAACTACTACAGGGCTGGCTAGGCGAACGCGTCAAATCGCCGTTTGTGGTCGATTACGCCATGCGCTACGGCAACCCATCGGTAGATAGCGCACTCGAGCGCATGGCAGAACAAGGTTGCGAACGCATTTTGACCATACCCCTCTACCCACAATACGCCGCCAGCAGTACCGCATCGGCGATGGACGCGGTGTACAGCCACCTCATGCGCAAACGCAACCAGCCTGCGCTACGCACCATCAAACATTATCACGACGACGCGGGTTACATTAGCGCATTAGCCGCCAACGTACAAAACTACTGGATGCAAAACGGTCGCCCCGACATCCTCATCATGAGCTTCCACGGCGTACCGCGTTACACCTTGGATAAAGGCGACCCTTACCATTG
Source organism: Sulfuriferula sp. (assembly GCA_013140765.1). Lineage (GTDB taxonomy): Bacteria > Pseudomonadota > Gammaproteobacteria > Burkholderiales > Sulfuriferulaceae > Sulfuriferula. Next base: position 28,066 of record JABFSE010000019.1, on the reverse strand, counting down.
CGAATGTCACAAAACAGGACGATTACTCGCCGAAGCACTCGGCTTATCCCCAGCGCAATACCGCGTCACCTTCCAATCCCGCTTTGGTCGTGCCGAATGGATTAAACCCTACACCGCCGCCACACTAGAAGAGCTCGGTCACGCCAAAACCCGCCGCGTCGATGTCGTCTGCCCAGGCTTCGTCGCCGACTGCCTAGAAACCCTAGAAGAAATCGCCATGGAAGTAAAAACTGATTTTATCAAAGCAGGCGGCGGCGAATTCCACTACATCCCCGCCCTCAACGAAAATAGCGCATGGATAAGCGCATTAGGCGAAATGACCTTAAACCACCTCGGTGACTGGGTAAGCCCAGCATGGGATAAAACAGCGGCACAAACCACCGTACTAGCCAGCCAACAACGCGCTATTGCGTTAGGGGCTAAACAATGACCAAGCTCGGATCAATATATGGGCTTGGCATGGAAAACACTAGATTCGTATGTATGGTTGATTTATAAATGCCACGCCAACCCAAGATAAACATACAGAACATAAGAGCTAAAGGCTAGAACCCCCAAACCTGTTAGCTCAATAAAAGCCGCTAAATAAGGATTAACATTGGCAAGCCCACGTATTGTTACAGTTGGAAAATGCCCAACCGTAACAACACGAAAGAAAATCCAACCAACAGACCAACCTATAGTTTGAATAAGCATATCCCAGCCGAGCCAAAACAAAAAACGTAAAAATAAGGCAAAGGGTTTTAATACTATATCGTCAATATCTATCATTTCAAAAACCTAGAAAAAGCGGAGTCAGATACCCTCATCCCTTCCTGCACCACCAAAAGCACGGGGTCAGTTCTAACAATCCAACATAACCTACCAACGTATATGCGGAAACATATCCTGTATCACACGCACCAAGCCTGCGCCGCCTGGTAGTTGCGCTAGCACGTTGGGAAAGGCGACTAAGCTCATTAGCAAGCCCAGCACGACGATCAACAGCACATGTGAGAACACGCTATCAGGTCGTAGCACACCCCAGTAGCGCATAGCGAGGAACATCACATCTTTACGATGCTCTTTCATGCGTCGCCAGCGAAGCACTAAGCGCACTAGCAAATACACCACATAGCCGCCTGTGAGTGCGGTCAGAATAACGCGGAACACAGCGAATAAGTCCATTTCGCCTCGCGCTAAATGTTGATAAAACCATGAGACGATGCCGACTGATATGGTTGCTAATACGGCAATCAAGACGTTTAACAATAATCGCCGCCGCTCGCGGGCTAAATCTTGCTGGCGTTGTACAAAAAAGCTATCCACCTCAGCCTTGAAATACTCAACTTTTTCTTGCACTAGCGATGAGATTTCTTGCTTGGCGACGGCGACACGTTCATCGAGCACCACGGATAACTTATCTGCCGCATAATCGACTAATTCGCGCACATCGTCTTTGGTAAACTGCCGCTGGCTATGTAATTCAGCGGAAATTTTATCCAGCTTCACGTCGATTTCCTGACTAGTCGTTTGCACGACTTCGCGCAGTTCCGCGCCAACTTCTGCCGCGCCTTGTTTGACGACTTCGCCTAGTTTTTCACCTGCCAAGGCGATAGAATCGCGTGACACTTCGGTCAACTGTGCCCGCGCATAATCCATTTCTTTTTCAAACCAAGCCATAGCTCACCTCATCACGACTTAAACACGCGGCTTTTTGAACCCACCTTCTTGCCCCGCCAACAAACGCGCGATATTAGCGCGATGCCGCCAAAATATCAGCGCAGTCAATACCAACAACGCCAATACTGCCGCTGTGTCCATCATAAAATAGGCGAATATCGGTGCAACTAAAGTGGCTACCAACGCCGCCAATGAAGAAATCCGCGTGACCACGAACACCAATGCCCAAGTCAGCAGACACGCCAAACCCAGCCATAACGACAACGCAAACAACACACCCAACGCAGTCGCCACGCCTTTGCCGCCCTTAAAGCCAAAAAATATGGGGTATAAATGCCCCAAAAAAACCGCCAATGCCGCGCCATAAACCAGCTCCACTGGCAAGGCAAAATGACTGACCGCATAGCCAGCCAGCCACACTGCCAGCACGCCCTTAGCCATATCGCCGAGCAAGGTTAATACGGCGGCTGATTTACGTCCTGTGCGTAACATATTGGTCGCACCTGGATTACCCGAGCCGTGACTGCGCGGGTCAGGCAAACTCAAGGCGCGGCTTACTAACACGGCAAACGACAATGAGCCTAACAAGTAAGCCAATATCAATACAGTGACTATCATGCAGATTTCCATTTATGCAAAACTAGATTGTAAACCATACCGCCCACCAATATCGCGCCATCGCTGTCACACCAATGTCACTTAAATTTGTTACAACGTGAAGATGCGTATATTACACAGGGTAGCTAGATGAACATTTTAATGGTGTCAGATGTATATTTCCCGCGCGTCAACGGCGTTTCTACCTCTATCATGACCTTGCGCCGTGAGTTAAAAGCCTTGGGGCACACGGTGATATTAGTCGCGCCTGCTTACGGGCAAGGCGAAGCAGAGGAAGCTGATATTATCCGCATCAAAGGTAGCCCTGTGTTAATGGACCCCGAAGACAGGCTCATGTCGCGCACGGCACTCAAGGCATTAACGCAACAATTAGCCCATATTCAATTCGACATCGTTCACATCCACACGCCTTTTCTCGCCCACTATACAGGGCTGGCACTGGCGCGCGCTTTTAACATCCCGTGTGTGGAAACCTATCATACTTTTTTTGAAGAGTATTTATATCACTACGTGCCGTTCTTGCCCAAAGCCTTGATGCGCTATGTGGCACGCTATTTTTCACGGCAACAATGTGCGCAGGTTGATGGTTTAATACTGCCCTCTATCGCCATGGACGAAGCACTCAAACGCTATGGTGTCAGCGCGTATAGCCAAATCATCCCCACAGGTCTCGCGCCATCCGACTTTAACGAATGCGACCCCGCAGGCTTTAGAGCGCGGCATAACATCGCCGCTGACCGCCCTGTCGCTGTCTATGTGGGGCGAGTTGCGTTTGAAAAAAACATCGATTTCCTCCTCATCATGCTCGCCCAATTGCGCCATACCATGCCTGACGTATTGCTCATTATTGCGGGCGAAGGTCCTGCTGAGGGCAAGCTACGCAAAACCGTATCTGGCTTAAATTTAACTGACCATGTGCTATTTGTCGGCTATCTGGAACGCGCAACCGAACTGCCCTCATGCTACTCGGCTGGCGATGCCTTTGTGTTCGCCTCGCGCACCGAAACACAGGGGCTGGTATTACTCGAAGCAATGGCATTAGGCGTACCTGTGGTTTCTACCGCGATTATGGGCACGCGTGATATTTTAGCCGCCGAAAAAGGTTGCCGTGTGGCTGACGACAATCCCGTTGCTTTCGCCGCCACACTAGAAAGCGTATTAAACAATCCCGCACTACGCCAACAACTCAGTGCCGAAGCCAAACAACACGCATTAGAGTGGAGCGCACCGCAAATGGCGCGTAAAGTGCTGGCGTTTTACCAAGATGTGATTGCCAAGACAAACTAAAATTTGTCTCGAAATTCATACGCTGTCCTTGTAAACTGCGCATACATGACAATAACAAGGACAACGCAATATGACACAGCACTTTATCATCGGCAAAGATGCCGCGCTCGAAACCTCTATCACCACCATGCAAGACAAATTGGCGGTTTTGGGGTTTCATATTGAAGAACGCTCATGGCTCAACCCTGTTGCCGATGCGTGGTCTGTGCATATCCGCGATAAAGATTGCCCGCTGTTATTCACCAACGGCAAAGGCGCATCCAAACAAGCCGCGCTTGCCAGTGCATTAGGCGAGTTTTTTGAACGCTTAGGTTGCCATTATTTTTGGACGCACTATTACTTGGGCACAACTATCGCCCAACAAAATTTCGTCCACTACCCGCAAGAACGCTGGTTTGACATCCCCGCAGACAACACCTGGCCAGCAGATTTATTAAACGACGAACTACGTGAATTTTACAATGCTGATGCCAGCCTAGATTTAAGCACGCTAGTGGACAGAAACTCAGGCAATGCCGAACGCGGCATTTGCGCACTGCCCTATCAACGCCAAAGCGACGGCGCGACATGCTGGTTTCCCGTCAATATCATCGGCAATTTATACGTCAGCAACGGCATGTCCGCAGGCAATACGGCAACCGAAGCCCGCACCCAAGCCTTATCCGAAATCCTCGAACGTCACGTTAAATTCCGCGTCATCAGCGAAGGCATCTGCCTGCCTGACGTACCCGAACACATCATCAATCGCTACCCCAGCATCGCGCTAGGCATCAACGAATTACGCGCCGCTGGGTTTGGCATACTGGTCAAAGACGCATCATTGGGCGGACGCTATCCCGTCATGAACGTCACCATGCTACATCCGCACGACCAAGGCTGCTTTGCCAGCTTTGGCGCACACCCGCGCTTTGAAGTCGCACTCGAACGCGCCTTGACCGAGCTATTACAAGGGCGCGATTTAGACGCTTTAGCTGGCTTTCATCCCGCTGGTTTTGATTTAGAAGAAATAGCCGACCCACAAAACATAGAAATCCACTTCGTCGATTCCAGCGGCATCATCAGCTGGGAGTTTTTACGCGCACAGCCTGATTATGAATTCACCGACTGGAACTACGCAGGCACTACCGCCGAAGAATTCAATTGGCTATGCGACTGCATACACCAAGACACCTGCGAAATTTACATCGCCGACTTTACCGACCTAGGCGTATATAGTTGCCGCATACTCGTGCCCAGCATGTCGGAAATTTATCCCATAGATGATTTGGAATGGGATAACAACAGCATCGCCAACGACCTGCGCCACACGATAGGCAACCTGCAAAACCTCAACGCTGAAGAATGTGCCGCATTATTAGACGACCTAAACCAGCTCGACACGCCAGATCAACAGCTAGTTGCCGCCTTCATCGGCCTTGCCGCCGATGCCGATAGTCACTGGAAAACCCTGCGCCTAGGCGAATTAAAAACCCTACTCGCCCTCGCCAGCCACAACCACGAAGCCGCATTAGCGGGTTGCGAATGGATAAGCAACTTTAACCAAGCACCCCAAGCAGAGCTAGACATTTATCGTTGCACAGCCACATTATTACAACTAGACAACGCACAACAATACACCCACAGCTTGCAACTGCTATACCACCCCGACACCTTAAAATCCGCCACACAACTCACCCAAGGACAACACTGCTTCACCAGACTCACCCCACTAGGCGCAGATTTCACAGCCAGCCAAATGCACCAAAACCTGCTTGCGGCGTATAAGAAATTACGCCCATAAAAGTGTCGTGATTAAGCAATTTAAGACGCCAGATTGGGATGATGCTAGGTTCAGATCTGGTCAAACCAGCCAAGTCATATAGGGAGCATTTCAGAATACCGAATCCACCGAGGACTTAATCGAAAAAATGTTTTTTCTTGACTTGTGTATCCACTTGGCTACAATTTACTATGTATAGCATTATTGAAACGGAAACGTTTACTGACTGGTTAAATGCCTTGCGCGATGGTGTCGCACGAAACAGGCTCGTACTTCGTTTGCGTAAAGCCAGCTTAGGCAATCTTGGAGACGTTAAACCAGTTGGAGACGGCGTTTTTGAAATGCGCGATTTTTTTGGACCTGGTTGGCGTATGTACTATGTTATGAGATCAGGAACAATGATTTTCATGCTCGGTGGTGGTGACAAGCCCAACCAAGAGCGTGATATTGCAAAAGCGAAAACGCTCGCGCTGGAGATAGAAAAATGATTAAAACACGCCATTTTGATGCTGCCAATTACCTAGCAAACGAGGAAGATGTAGCGGCATATCTTAGCCTTGCCATTGCCGACGGCGACCCCGCTTTGTTGGGTGCTGCCTTAGGTGATATTGCCCGTGCTCGCGGCATGTCCCAGCTTGCCAAAGATACTGGACTTTCCCGAGAAAGCCTTTACAAAAGCCTGTCTGGAGAACGTGCGCCAAGTAGTGATACGTTATTCAAAGTGGTTAAGGCACTAGGCTTCACCCTTAAACTTGCCCCTGCCTCACATTGTTCATAACCTTCACCTGAAGTCGTTAAATATGAAAACCAGCGCATTATGAGTTTTGGAGGCTTAGGGTCAGAGGCCTAGAGTCAGGTCTTACATTTCACATCATTAGATAAATTACCAAATAAATTCAATGATTTGTAAAAATTTTCTGTGGTATTTTAGTTATTTTCTATGTAAATTGTAAGGTCTGACCCTCCGCTTCCCGTTCTAGCGATTAAGTTGGGTGGGATTGCCCGATATTATTGAATACAACTTTTCAAAAACAACGTTTACTGCTGGCAATAATGGCTTTTCTAATCCATTTTCAACGACAGCATATATTTCAACAGCTTCAGCAAACACGCCCTCTCCGAATGGTGCCTGAAACAAGCCTGCAGAGCCAGTAAGCTGAGATGATGACGAAACTTCACGAGGGTTTTGAGCTGTAAGTTTAGCGTGCTTTATAGAATCAGCGACATCCCTAATGAATTGAAACTCATGACATTCGCCAAAAATCTCATCACGTTTGGCGCTTACTCGCTTATTCATTTCGTTGCGGTCTGCTGCTAGTTCATTTTCTTGAGCCAAATGGTCAACCATGTGATTTAAGACTAATGCCGCCAAAAGACCTCGCCGCAATTCATGCTGAGCGTTGCGAAATTCTCTAACAGTTGGCTCAACCATTAAACTGAAATACTCCTTTGAATTTGATGGCACCAGCTATCTCCTGAGATCCAATAGACACCGAAATCGGCGTACGACATAATATACAAATTAGGCAACGATTATGGGCGAAATCAATACACCCGTTCGTCGCACGTCCAGTCAAAATGTAGCGTAGCACGCCTTAACTCACCCGCCACACCAAATCCAATTCCCGCGCCGCCTTAACATCATCCAGCCTACGCACGGGCTGAGTGTAAGGCGCACCTTTGACCAGCTCAGGGGTGGCGTAAGCCTCGGCTAATATGGCTTGCATCGCCACCACAAAACCATCCAGCGTTGCTTTGGATTCGGTTTCGGTTGGCTCTATCAACAAGCACTCAGGCACGAGCATAGGGAAATAAGTAGTCGGCGCATGGTAACCGTAATCCAGCAGCCGTTTAGCAAAATCCATCGCGGTGACACCTGTTTCATCCTTGAGCTTTTTCAGCGTGACGATAAATTCATGGCTGGCGCGACGGGTGGGGAAAGCAATATCAAAGCCCGCTGTTTGTAATTGGGCCAGCAAATAATTCGCGTTCAGGGTCGCAAATTCGGCGACGCGGTGCATACCTTCTGCACCCAGCATACGCGCATAAATATACGCACGTAACAACACGCCCGCATTGCCCTGGTTGGCACTCATGCGCCCTATGCTGGCGGGTATGTCGCCCTCGACCAATAAACGATATTGCCCGTTTTCCAGTGTCACCACAGGCACGGGCATATACGGCAACAAGCGCGTCGCCACGCCCACGGGCCCCGCACCAGGACCGCCGCCGCCATGCGGGGTAGAAAAGGTTTTATGCAGATTGATATGAATCACGTCAAAACCCATATCGCCAGGCTTGACCCGCCCTAAAATCGCGTTCAAATTTGCGCCGTCGTAATACAGCAAGCCGCCCGCATCATGAACGATGTGCTGTATCTGCTGTATCTGTTTTTCAAACACGCCCAGCGTGGACGGGTTAGTCAGCATCAGCCCTGCGGTATGTGGTCCTACCGCCGCTTTCAGCGCGTCTATATCCACGTCGCCGTTAGCATCCGTCGGTATCTCACGCACCGTGTAACCGCACATCACCGCCGTTGCGGGATTGGTGCCGTGTGCCGCATTAGGCACGATGATTTCGCGTCGCGCCGTGTCACCACGTGCATCGTGGTAAGCGCGTATCATCGCCACGCCTGCAAATTCGCCCTGTGCGCCTGCCATAGGCGCGAGTGACACGCCTGCCATGCCTGTTACGTCCTTGAGCATTTCCTGCAATTCATACATGGAAGCCAGATAACCTTGCCCCGTACTCGCAGGCGCAAATGGATGCCGCGCCAAAAAGCCAGGCAACATCGCCAGACTATTACAGGCACGCGGATTGTATTTCATCGTGCATGAACCCAGTGGGTAGAACTGCGTGTCGATAGAAAAATTCTTCTGACTCAGGCGCGTGTAATGTCGCACCACGTCCATCTCCGAGGCTTGCGGTAACAACGGCACATCAGCGCGCAACAAGTGCGCTGGCAAATCACAGATGTCAGCCAACTGCGCAGGCATTTGCGCATGAGCGGCACGATGAGGGCGGGAATGTTCAAATATCAGCATGGTTATTTCTCTCCGCTCAAAATCAGGCCCAATTGCTGGGCATAACGCTGCAAATCATCGGCTGTTTTGGTTTCTGTCGCGCATATCAACAGCGCGTTACCCAGCTCGGGGTAATCTGCACTCAAATCATAGCCACCTAAAATCCCTAGTGCCTGCAACGCCGCTAAAACAGGCGCAACAGGTCTATCCAGTTGCACCACGACCTCATGGAAATAATGCCCAGTAAATGCCTGTTTAACCCCTGCAATCGCGCTTAACTGCGCCAACAAACTGCGCGTATTGGCGTGCGCAGTGGCCGCTACGCGCTTCAAGCCTTCGGGCCCCAGCAAGCTCATATAAATAGTCGATGCCGTCACCACCAAGCCCTGATTGGTGCAGATATTCGAGGTCGCTTTAGAACGACGGATATGCTGCTCCCGCGCTTGCAAAGTGAGCGTAAAGCCTTGCTTACCCTCTAAATCAACCGTGCGTCCGACGATGCGCCCTGGCATTTGCCGCACCAATGCCTGTTTACAGGTCATGAAACCATAATACGGTCCGCCATTGGACAGCGGTGCGCCCAAAGGCTGACCATCGCCTACTGCAATATCCGCGCCCCGCTCACCCCATTGCCCTGGTGCTTTGAATAACGCCAAACTGGTCGGATTAGTCAACGCGATTACCCGCCCACCGTGCGCGTGCGCCCAGTCGGTGAGCGCGTCCACATCTTCCAGCACACCAAAGTAATTCGGTTGCGGAATGACCAGCGCGGCAAAATCGCCCATATCCTGCGTGGGCATAATCGTCATGCCTGTCGCGCTATCGTAATCCAGCGCTACCAGCTCGATATACTGATTCTTAACCATGGCACGCACCACCGCGCGATATAGCGGCGATACGGTTTTCGGTATTAACACCCGCATCGCGCCCTTGTGCGCACGCACTGCCATCAACACCGCTTCAGCCAAGGCTGAACCACCGTCATACAGCGACGCATTCGATACATCCATGCCCGTCAAGCTCGCCATCATGGTCTGATATTCGTATATCAGTTGCAGCGTGCCTTGCGAGGCTTCCGCCTGATAGGGCGTGTAGGCGGAATAAAATTCGCCGCGCGTGGTGATTTGCCATACTGCCGCAGGAATATGGTGCTCATAAGCCCCCGCACCAATAAAATTCAATAACGGCGCATCCAGCCCAGCCCGTTCAGCCATCAAACGGCTGATTTCCATTTCGTTCATGGCGACAGGCACTTGCGTGAGCCTGCCGCTACGCAACTCAGCGGGGATTTCATCAAACAACGCGTCTATAGACGGCGCACCTATCGCCGCCAGCATCTGCGTTACATCTTCATCGGTATGGGGTATGAATGGCATTGCGTGTCCTGCTTAGTGTGCTTCAGATTCAATCAAAGCCTGATACGCTGCCGCGTCCATCAAGCTATCGACATCCGCCAGATTATCAGGCTGAATCTGGAACATCCATGCGCTATAAGCATCCTGATTGATGCTTTCAGGCGCGTTTTCCACGGCACTATTCGCCGCCACCACCACGCCCGCTACAGGCGCATACACATCCGATGCCGCTTTCACCGATTCAACTACAGCGCATTCTTCGCCAGCGGTTAAGGTACGACCTGCCACTGGGTTTTCAACAAACACCATATCGCCTAATAAATCCTGTGCGTGGACGGTAATCCCCACAGTAATCGTGCCGTCGGCATTGGTTTTAATCCACTCGTGTGAGGCGGTATATTTCAAATCTGCTGGGATACTCATGTACAACTCCTGTTTATCTAAATTAAGCAATTAACGAATGACCATGACGTGCGAAAGGATAGCTTACCACTTTCGCTTTAAGTTGTTTATCGCGTACTGTGACCGTGACTTCGGCACCTGGTGCAATGCCTAATGGAATCCGTGCCAGCGCGATAGATAGTTGCAAAGTCGGTGAAAATGTACCGCTGGTGATTTCGCCTGCGCCGTGCTTGGTATTGACTTGCTGATGCGCCCGTAATACGCCCTTGTCCAGCAATACCAAGCCGACCAGCTGGAAATCAATATCGCGTGACTGTAATGCGGATTTACCAATAAAATCGCGCTCACTTTTCAGGTCTATCGTCCACGCCAAGCCCGATTCCAGCGGATTAGTGGTTTCGTCCATATCTTGCCCGTACAGATTCATTCCTGCTTCCAGTCGCAAAGTGTCGCGTGCGCCCAGCCCTATGGGTTTTACCGCCAAATCAGCCAAGTGCCGCCACATCGCATCGGCTTCGGCAACGGGCAACATCACCTCAAAACCATCTTCGCCCGTATAGCCAGTACGCGCAATAAAATACTGCTCAAATTCCACCGCATTGAACGGCCGCATCGCCTCAGTCGCGGTTTGCGAGCCTGGGATAGCATCCCATACTTTGGCGCGCGCATTCGGCCCTTGCACCGCTATCATCGCCAGATCACGCCGTGGTGTAATCGTCAGGGCGCGACCTGCCGCCTGTTGCCGCATCCACGCCACATCCTTATCCGCCGTGCCTGCATTGACCACGATACGAAACCAACGCTCAGTCATGAAATAAATAATCAAATCATCAATCACACCGCCGTCTGCATTCAACATGCACGAATACAAGGCTTTACCGCTGACCGTGAGCTTGTCCACATTATTCGCCACCAGCCCGCGCAAAAACCCGCGCACGTCATCGCCAGCCACGTCAACCACCAGCATATGAGACACGTCGAACATGCCGACATCACGACGCACCTGATGATGCTCTTCTATCTGCGAACCATAATTGACTGGCATATCCCAACCGCCAAAATCAACCATTTTCGCGCCCATATCACGGTGCGCGGCGTTAAGTGGAGTCTGTTTTAACATTTCATTCCTATCTATTAACAGGAGACCTTTGCATGATGTAGCGAGCGCAGTTCAGATGAGGCGAAAATCAGCGAAAAAGCGGAATGTACAAGTAGTACATGAGCATTTTGAGCTGATTTTCAACGAAATATGAACAAGCGCAGTAATCGTGCAAAGGTCTCAACATCACAGTGCTGACTGTTGAACCTCTTCAGCATAATAACTACTGCGCACCAATGGTCCTGCTTTGACCCAGTCAAAACCCAGCGCGCGGGCGGCGTTTTCGTATTCGGTAAATTTATCGGGATGGATATATTCAATCACGGGTAAATGGTCTAGTGATGGGCGCAGGTATTGCCCTAACGACACTCGCGATACGCCTGCATCACGCAGGTCACGCAACACGCTCAACACCTCGTCTTGGGTTTCGCCCAATCCCAGCATCAGCGCGGATTTGGCAACGATGCCAGGCTGTTGCGCCGCCCATGCCAGCAGGCTTAACGAACGCGCATATTTAGAACCTCGGCGTGCAGTTTGATATAAGCGTGGCACGGTTTCGACGTTATGCCCCCACACCAGGTCATGCCGTGCTGTTGCGGGCAAATCGCTCAATGCCGTCATCACTGCCACCACCGCTTCGACCTGATTTTGACGAAAATCAGGGGTCAGAAATTCCACGCCTATTTGCCCATCACGCAAGCGTAACTGGCGCAAGGTTTCGGCAAATATGCCTGCGCCGCCATCCGCCAGGTCATCCCGATTCACTGAGGTCAGCACGATGTAGCGCAATTGCAACGCCATGACCGCTTCGGCGACGCGCTTAGGTTCATCAGCATCCAGCCACACAGGTTTGCCTGTTTTCACCGCGCAAAAGCCACAGGCGCGGGTGCAAATATCGCCCAGCAACATGAACGTCGCCGTGCCGCGACTCCAGCACTCACCGCGATTAGGGCAACGCGCTTCTTCGCACACAGTATGCAAACGATGTTCATGCACTGCGGCATCGGTTTTGCCGTAATGCACATCCTGCCCCAAGTTTTGGCGTATCCAAATAGGCATACGCACAGCATTGGGCTGGCGAGTTGGTTCGGTGTGTATAGGTATCATCTTTTACCTTCATCGTGTTCAAACACAGGCAGGGAAACGCGCCAATAAAGGGCGAGCAGGCGCGTAACAAATACCAGCGCGATAGGAACCGCCACCATTAACAAATGCCCCGCCTGTAAATAATTTAACGCCACAAAAGCACTGCCACCCAACAAACTCGCGGTAGCGTAAATTTCTTTGCGCAATACCAATGGGATTTCCGCGCACATCACATCCCGCATCAAGCCGCCTGCCACGCCTGTCATTATTCCCATCATCACAATAACTACCGCAGGTGCGCCTAAATTCAATGCTTTATTCGCGCCAATGACGGTGAACACTGCCAGCCCCATTGCGTCACCCACTAAAAAAACAGCGGTAGGAATACGCTTGACCACATGTGCGGCATAAAAAGTAACTAAGGCGGCAGCAATCGCAATATATAAATAAACAGGATTGCCCACCCAGAATACAGGGTGGGCATCCAGTATTAAATCGCGCAACGTACCACCGCCGATAGCGGACACCATTGCCACCACCAGCACGCCAAATAAATCTATTTTTTTGCCCGATACGCTCAACACCGCCGCCATTGCAAAAACCGCTGTGCCGATTAAATCCAGCCTGTATATCCACGCATCCATTAGCGTTCCAAATGATATGCCTGCAACAGTGCCTGCTTGAGCAACGGTTGCGCGGATAAATCGCTGACACCCAAAACAGCCTGTGCAATTTTTTGCAATTTGGTCACGATATGATTTTCACTACTTGCGGCTAAAAACCCCGCAAAATCAAACTCGCCATCGTGTAAAAAACCCACCGCAAGCCCCGTCGCATCGCTATAAACAAGCCGACTATCAAGCAAAATTTCATACTGATACGAATAGCTGTCGATGTGATTAGCCTTAGCTAACAACACCGCAATCGCCGCCGCGTCTTCCAGCGTTTTCACATTAACATCTAAATCCAATGTCATTTTGGGTGTATGCGACACACCTTGATAATCAAATTCAGCATGAACATTAACAGTATTCTTCATTTTAATTTACCAATAAGCCGTCATCTAATCGTAACACGCGCTGCATTTTACTGCCTAGCTCAGGGTCATGCGTCACAATCAGGAAACTGGTGCGATGCTGCTCATTCAATTTCAGCATCAGCTCATGTATGCCTGCCGCCGTATGCCTGTCCAGATTGCCTGTAGGTTCATCAGCCAACACGCACGCGGGTTGCGTGACTAATGCTCGGGCGATAGCGGCACGCTGACGCTCACCACCCGACAACTCACCTGGCGTGTGCGTGAGCCTATGCCCTAAGCCCACCTCATTGAGTATATCTGCCGCTTGTTCACGCGCTAACTTAGGCGCGACACGGCGTATCAACAATGGCATAGCGACGTTATCAACCGCGCTAAACTCTGCCAACAAATGATGAAATTGATACACGAATCCGAGCGAACGATTACGCAATTCGCCCCGCGCCACCTCGTTCATTGTCTGAATATCAGTCCCCATAATAGCCACAGTGCCATGACTGGCGTTGTCCAAGCCGCCCAGCAAATGCAGCAGTGTCGATTTACCCGACCCTGACGCACCCATCACCGCAACCATCTCGCCTTGGGCTATGCTTAAATCTATGCCTTTTAACACCGTCACCGTGGTTTTGCCTTGCTGATAAGACTTGCTCAAACCCTGACAACTAATCACTAAATTATTCATAGCGTAACGCCTCCGCAGGATTGGTACGCGACGCACGCCAGCTTGGATATATGGTCGCCAGCCAAGACAATACCAGCGATACGCCAGTGATTACCCACACATCATGCCAGTCTAATTTGGACGGCAATTCGCTGATTTGGTACACATCTGCCGACAAAAACTGCACGCCAAAAGTGTGCTCGATAAACGGCACAACCACGCCGATATTCAACGCCAATGCTATCCCCGCCACCAATCCCAACGCCGTCCCTACCACGCCAATAACCGCGCCCTGCACCATGAAAATTTTCATGATACTCATCTGTGACGCACCCAGCGTGCGCAGTATGGCAATATCGGCTTGCTTATCGGTCACCACCATCACCAAAGTTGAAACAATGTTAAACGCCGCCACGGCCACTATCAGCAACAAAATAATGAACATGACGCGTTTCTCCATCTGCACCGCGCGAAAGAAATTAGTGTGCGATTGCGTCCAGTCACGGATGTAATAATCCCCCACTAACGTCTTGCTCAACACGCTCGCCACTTCAGGTGCGCGATATAAATCCGTCAATTTGAGACGCACGCCCGTCACACTGTCGCCCAGACGAAACAGCTTTTGCGCATCAGACATAGCAATTAACGCCAGTCCTGCGTCATATTCATACATACCAATTTTGAAAATCCCTACCACAGTAAACTGCTTGAGACGCGGAACCATGCCCGCAGGTGTCACCTGCCCTTGCGGCGTAATCAGCGTCACTTTTTCGCCCATCTGCACGCCTAAATTACGCGCCAAATCTGCGCCCAGGATGATGCCCCACTCGCCCGCACGCAAATTAGCGAGCTTGCCGAATGTCATTTTGCGTCCAATATCCGCAACCCTATCTTCATCCTCAGGCAAAATACCGCGCACCATCGTGCCCTGCACCGCCTCGTTATAAGCCAGCAATCCCTGCCCCTCTACATATGGCGCGGCGGCGACAACTTCAGGCAGCTTGCTACTTTGCGTAGCGGCACTTTGCCAATTACGCAAAGTGTTATCAAATCCACTAATCTCAATATGCGCTGCCACCCCCAAAATACGACTACGCAACTCGTCCTGAAAGCCATTCATCACCGACAAAACAGTAATCAACGCCGCCACCCCCAGCGCAATGCCGAGCATGGAAATCAGCGAAATAAAGGAAATAAAATGATTACGCCGTTTGGCGCGGGTATATCGCAACCCAATAAATAATTCGTAAGGTTTCACATCTATCCGTTATTTAATTAAAACGCATCACCGTCCCGATCGCCAGATCGACACAATCACCCAAAGGCTATTCAAAAAAGCCAACAAAAATCCAATAAACCCCATAAATCGCCAACCATCAACGGTCATCACGATAGATGAGCCTATCACCAATGAAGCGGTCAGTATGCCCATGGTGATACGGTTACTGGCGCGATCTAATTGTTGCCCGAACTGGTCTAGCCGTTTCAAATCCAAATCTATGCGCAAGCGTCCGCGTCGTGCTTCGCGCATCAAGCGAGCTAAATCACGCGGTAAACCTGCGACGACTTCAAACGCATCTTTCAGGCTCTTGCGCCCGCGCTTCATTAACGCCGCAGGCTGGTAACGCGCAGTGATGACATCGCGCACAAATGGCGTGAGGTGTTGCACCATTTGAAAACCCGGGTCTAACTGTTGCCCCAAGCCCTCCAGCGTAATCAAGGCTTTGAATAACAAGGTTAAATCGGCGGGCAACACCAATGAATTATCGCGTATCAACGTGGTGACTTCATTCAGCATCGTGCCTATTTTGACATCTTTCAGCTCCAGATTGTCGTAACCAAACAACAACTCCGATACGTCGTAGCCTAATTTAGCCTCATCCACTTCACCTTCGCCCGTCCACTCCATCAGCACTTGCAACATCGCATCTTCGTCTTTGTGCGTCAACGCATCCAACAAGTTCACTAATTGCTGGCGACGGTAATCGGTCAACCGCCCTACCATGCCAAAATCTATCATGCCGATACGGTTATCGGACAAGTAAATCACGTTCCCTGGGTGTGGATCGGCGTGAAAATAACCATGTACCAATATCATTTTCAACACCGCGTCTGCGCCACGCGCCGCCAATACACTCAAATCCAGCCCCGCCGCACGCGCCGCTGGTAAATCCGTGCCTGACACACCGATTAACTCCTCCTGCACCATCATGGTATTGGTGGTGAATTCCATGAACACTTTGGGAATATGCACAGTCGCGTCGTCGGCAAAATTAGCCGTGAAACGCGTCATATTGTTCGCCTCCATCATTAAATCCAGCTCGCGCATGAGCGAGCGGCGGAAATACGACACCATCATCACTGGCTGATAACGCCGCGCATCAGGCATATCATGCTCAATTAAACGGGCGAAATGTTGCAAGATGCGCAAATCGGCTTCTATTTTTTTGTCTATACCTGGGCGGCGCAGTTTTACCACCACGCGCGTACCGTCGAATAATTGCGCCCTATGCACCTGCGCCATAGAGGCGGCGGCGAATGGCTCGCGGTCAAACGTAGCAAAAGCCTCAGCGATAGGTCGCCCCAAGCACCGCACCACGTCAGTCTCTATGAGTTCAAATGCCACAGGCGGCACATGAGATTGCAGTTTTTCTAGCTCGACTATCCACGCAGGCGGCAACAAATCCACCCGCGTCGCTAATAATTGCCCTAATTTAACAAACGTCGGGCCTAGCTCTTCTAACGCCAAACGCACGCGTATCGCGGGCTCTAAATCAGCAATATCATTATGCTTGGTATGCCAATGCAATATCCGCCCAGCGCGTTCCAACGCCGTGCCTATGCCCAACACACGGACAAAATCACCCCAGCCGTATTTAATCAAAATACCCGCAATTTCATGCAAACGCGACAAATCACGCACAACGCTAAACGTTTCCCACAACATGATGATGCACCTCGAACAAAGTCGCATCATTCTAACCCGACATGCCTAAACCGCATCAAATTTATCCAGCCAAATACAGTAAATCTTGAGCAAACCTTTGACCTGAATAGAAAATTCTATTAAATTAGTCAATATGCGCTTAATTAAATACCTAACTATCCTATTTTTCATCTGCGCTCAGACACCAAGCTGGGCTGATGACACGACTGCCAAGCCTGCGCCTACACGCACCGAGTTGGCTTTATTTGCCATGGGACTAGTCGGTGCGATATACAAACCTGGTGGCGACAACCCAAGCACGGGTATGGATTGTAGCGGCTTTGTAAAATACGTGTTTGGCGAAGTCATAGGCTTAAAACTGCCGCACAACGCCCTGGCGATGAGTAAAATCAGCAATGAAATTAACAAAGCCGATCTTAAACCTGGCGATTTAGTTTTTTTCAAAACCACTAAAGTCGCCTTTTCCCACGTCGGTATTTACCTCGGTGACAATCGCTTTATCCACGCCGCCAGTAGTAGAACAGGCGTAGTCATGATTTCACACCTAGATGATGCTTATTGGCGCGACAACTTCAACGGCGCACGTCGCCTCGCCAACCCCGTCACCGCGCTCACGGGTACGGCAAACGCATCCAGCAACTTACCCAGCCTATCTGAATGAAACTAGCGCACCATGAGACCGCTTAATCTCAAGCTCAGTCTCACCGTTGCATTTAGTGTCATGCTCACGCTATTGCTGACGCTGACACTAACAGGCTTGGCACAAATGCGTGCTATCAATGCGCAATTAGAAACCATCGTCAGCGTCAATAATTACAAAACCGAGCTCATTACCATCATGCGCGATGCCTTGCGTGATAGAGCATTGATACTGCATTCGTTAGTGCTGAATACCCAACCGTTTAATCAAAACGATGAACTCTACGAGTTTCATGAAAACAGCGTGCGCTTCGGCTCTGCCCTGCAAGCACTCAAGCTCGCCAGCCTGAATACTGATGAAAAAGCACGCTTAGTCAAAATAGGCGAATACGCCAACATTGCCCAGCCGCTGGGCGTACACACGGCTGATTTAGCACTCGACAATAATAATCGCGAAGCACTGTATCTACTCCAAAACAGCACCATCCCCGCACAAACTAAAATCCTCACCGCGCTCGACGAACTGCTCGCCATACAACGCAGCGCCAACGCTGATGCCGCCATACTCGCTTTTCGCACTTACGATACCACGCGTAATTTTGTCATTATTATGGGCGGAGGCGCGGGCATATTAGGTTTGTTCATTGCTGTTTTTGTCACCCGCCGCGCCAGCCAGCAAGCCGATGAAATTGACAAACAAAAGCTGAAATATCAAACCCTGTTTGAAGCCAACTTTGATGCCATCGTCATTATTGGCGAACACGGTTTCACCGACTGCAATCCTGCCGCACTGAAAATATTCCGCATCAAAACCGTCGCTGAATTCATCCAACGACCGCCTGCCGCACTAGGCGCACCCGTGCAAGCCGATGGTCGCAGTGCGACCGCCGTAGCTAATGAAGCTATAAATATAGTCCAAGCCGCAGGACACCACACTTTTGAATGGTTAGGCATACGCGCAAACGGACAAATTTTCCCCGCCGAAATCACCATGTATGCTATTCGCCTCAATGACAAACCTGTTATCCAAGCCATCATGCGCGACATTACCCAGCGTCGCCTCACCGAACAGAATCTGCAACATGCCCGTGATGCGGCACTTGATGCGGCACGGATTAAAGCTGAATTCGTCGCCAACGTCAGCCACGAAATCCGCACACCCATGAATGCGATTATCGGCATGAGCGGCTTATTACTTAAAACCCCACTCAATACTGACCAACAAGATTATGCGCACACCGTGGATAGCGCGGCAAAAACCTTGCTTAAGCTGATTAACGATATTTTAGATTTTTCTAAAATAGAGGCGGGCAAGCTCGATATTGAATATATCGCCTTTAATTTACGTCAACAGCTACAAGACACTTATCAACTATTCCGCCTGCGTGCCGCCGACAAACAGCTGGATTATCAACTGATTATCCATGATGACACGCCCACTTATATCACTGGCGACCCCAATCGCATTCGCCAAGTGCTCACCAACTTAATCGACAACGCCATTAAATTCACTGCCGCAGGCGCGGTTAAAATCAGCGTTACCTACCAACAAGGCACTTTGGACATCCGCGTAGCAGATAACGGCATAGGCATTAGCGATGAAGCCAAAACGCGATTATTCCAAGCATTTTCACAAGCGGACGGCTCTACCACCCGTAAATATGGCGGCACAGGCTTAGGCTTGACTATTTGTAAGCAACTCATAGAACTCATGGGCGGTACAATAGGCATCAACGATACGCGCACGCAAGGTAGCTGTTTCTGGTTCACCATCCCTGTCGCAATCGCCACCGCCAGCGACATTGAGCCTACCGTACCCACCATCAGCCCACGCTACCAACAACAGGCCGTATTAGTTGTCGATGACAACGCCATTAACCGTAAAGTCATGTTGCATATTTTGACCGCGCTAGGCTTAAACGCCGACACGGCTGAAAACGGCAAACTAGCCACCGCACGCTGTATAGAAAAACACTATGATTTAATTCTAATGGACTGCCAAATGCCAGAAATGGACGGCTACACCGCCACCGAAAAAATCCGCGCCAGCACGCCTAATACGGGTCCCATTATTGCCATGACAGCAGATACGCAACCTGACACACAAAGCAATTGCTTGTTAGCAGGGATGCAAGATTATTTAAGTAAGCCCGTGTTGGAAGCGGATTTAACCAAACTACTCAATCGCTGGTTACACCCTGTAAATTTAGAAAAATTACAACTCACTTGCCGTCAAGACGATGCGCTAGTGGATGAATTACTACAAATGTTCCTCGCCACCAGCCCGCCTTTACTGGCGCAAATAGAGCACGCTATCACCCTGCGCAACCAGCAAGCCAGCCGCCCCACGCATGAGCTCAAAGGCGCGGCTGGCTATATTCACGCCCACCAAATCGTGCATAGCTGCACAGCCTTAGAACTACAATTACAGCATGAAAACTGGTCGGCCGCGCATTTGCAGTATTTACAGCTACGCATAGCCTATACGCAAGCGCAAGCCTACATTGTCAAAATGCGCCCAGCATCTCTTTAGCATGGTTACGCGTTGTTTCAGTAATCCGCATCCCGCCCAACATGCGAGCAATTTCATCGACGCGTTCCGTTAAACTCAGCGCGTGGATATGACTCAACACCTGATCTGATTTTAGTGCCTTACTGACTTGCAAATGATGCTCACCCAACGCGGCCACTTGCGGTAAATGGGTAATACACAAAATCTGTCGGCTGGTACTCAGACCTTTGAGCAAATGCCCTACAATCTCAGCAACGCCACCGCCTATACCGACATCCACCTCATCAAATATCAACGTCGGCACACCAGCCACTTCGCTGACAGCCGTTTGTAACGCCAAACTAATTCGAGACAATTCACCACCCGAAGCCACTTTAGCTAACGCCTTAGGTGTCACACCCGCGTGAGGGGCAACTAAAAACTCCACCTGCTCTAAGCCCTGCGCACTAGGCGACGCTAACGCCGTCAGTGTAATAGCGAACTGCCCACCCGCCAGCGCCAGATGCTGCATCGTCGAGCTCACCAACTCAGCTAATTTGATTGCTGTTACCTGACGTATTTGGCTCAACTGTTGCGCCAGCTCATGCCAGCATTGATATGCGTCATTGACTTCAGCAGTCAGTGCCGAAAAATCCGCACTGTGGGTAACTTCAGCCTGCCGCTGCAAGGCGAGTGCCAACAAATCGGGTAACGCCTCCACTTTGACCCTATATTTACGCGCCATATCAAGCACCTGCTCTATACGCTGCTCAACCTCAACGAGGCGCATAGGATCGGCTTCCAGTTGATCGGCATAACGCCGTAAATGATGCACAGCCTCTTGCAACTGCACATCTGCACTCATGATTAAATCGTAGCTTGCCTGTAAAGCAGGGTCATATTCCAGCAATTGCGCCAGCCGCACCATCGCGGCATTCAGCCTAGCCTGCGCGGTAGCTTCTCCCTCGCTCAACGCATCCAGCACAAACGCCGCACCTGCGCCCAGACTAAGCGCATTTGCCAACCGTTTATGCTCCTCTTGCAACGCAAGCCAATCGACTAAATCAAACTGTAGCGCAGTTAAATCTTGAATTTTCCAATCTAACTGCTCACGTTCAGCCGCCAACGCACCATTATCTTGTTGCAATGTCAGCAACGCCTCGCTTAACGTATGCCAATGCCGATAAGCCTGCGCCACACGGTTGACTAGTGCATCAGCACACGCATAACTATCCAAAATAGTGCGCTGAGTAGCCGATTTAAGTAAAGACTGATGCGCATGTTGCCCATGTATATCGACTAAAAACTCACCCACCTCGCGTAATTGTTGCGTACTGACTGCCCGACCATTGATAAAACAGCGTGAGCGACCGCCATTATCTATCACCCGCCGCAATAAACACCCGCCCTCGTCATCCAGCTCATTGTCCACCAACCAACTTTGCAACAAAGGCATGGCTTGCGTATCAAAATCCGCGCTAATCTCAGCCCGCGCAGCCCCTGCACGCACCACACCAGCATCACCACGCTCACCCAGTGCCAATGCCAACGCATCTATCAAAATAGACTTACCCGCCCCCGTTTCACCTGTCAGCACAGTAAATCCCGCTTCAAAAGTCAAATCCAGCTGATCGACAATCACAAAATCACGCAAGCCAAGTTGACGTAGCATTAGAGCTTTTTCCCCCAGTACAGTTTTTCACGCAAAGTTTTGTAATAACTATAATTTTTAGGATGTAACAAAGTGATTTTTTTAGGGGCGCGACTGATGCGTACCACATCACCTATCTGTATATCCCACTGCCGCTGCCCATCGAAATGCACACTGGCATCATCCGCATGAACCAAATGCAACTCAACCAGCGCATGACTATTGACCACAATAGGACGTGCCGCCAAGGTATGCGCACAAATAGGCACCAGCACAAAAGCCTCCAAAGTCGGATGCAATATCGGCCCACCCGCAGACAACGCGTATGCCGTCGAACCCGTCGGCGTAGCAATCACCAAACCATCAGAACGCTGGCTATAAACAAACTCACCATCAATCACCGCCTCAAACTCTATCAGCCGCCCCATCCCGCCCTTACTGACCACCACATCATTAAAAGCACATGCGCTAAATATCGTCTCACCCGCACGAACTATCTCCGTATGCAACAGCAAACGTTGCTCCGTGACATACTCACCCGCTAGTATCGCCGTCAGGTTTTCTTGCATCGTCTCCACAGGCACATCGGTCAAAAAGCCCAACCGCCCTTGATTCACTCCGACCAAAGGCACATCATGCGCAACCAACATCCGCGCAATCGACAACATCGTCCCATCGCCCCCCAACACCACCGCCAAATCGGCACGTTCGCCAATCTCAGACAGCTCGGCCGTCGCCTGATGCAACAAACCCAGCTGGTCAGCAGTATTATGAGCAATCAACACCTCATGCCCCAACGCCCGCAAATAATCAGCTAATTGCGGTAACGTCACTTCCATTTGAGGGCTGGCATATTTGCCAATCAGCGCGATAGTTTTGAATTGTGTAAGCATAGCGCGATTATCCTGACTCAAGGCTGGGAACGCAAGATGCAATGCGAGTACACACACATTTAGCGTGATTACTCAACGAGATATACACCAGCATAGTCATCTCTATTTAATTGCCACGCAAGGTCACCAACGGTGGCACGCGACTGATACGCCATAACCCCAGCACACCCGCAACAGTCACACCCATCCCTCCCGCGCAGAGGGCACTCACCCACAGCCAGCCATCAATATGGTAGGGCACTTTGAACACATAACTACTTAATCCCCACGCTATCGCCGTTGCCCCCATGGCTGCCAACGCCCCAGCCAATAAACCGATAGTCATAAATTCGATAATTTGCACCTGCCATAATTGCCGTTTTGTTGCGCCCAACACGCGCCACAGCGCAGTTTCTAAGGCACGTTCATCGCGCGTGGCTGCGAGTGCTGCATACAATACCAGCAAACCAGCCACCAGACTGAATACAAACACAAACTGCACCGCAGTCGTCACCCGATTCAGCACAGCTTGCACGGTTTGCATGATAGCAGAAACGTCTATCACCGTTAGATTAGGATAGCCACGCACTATCTCGTTTAACAACGAACTCGCCGTCGGCGGCAGATAAAAACTAGTAATGTAGCTGGCAGGTATAGCTTGCAACACGGGCGCATTGGCAATCACAAAAAAATTCACCTTAAAGCTATCCCAATTCACCTTACGCAAGCTGGTAATTTTAGCGATAACAGGCGTACCCGCGATGTCAAATTGCAGCGTGTCACCCAGTTGCAAATGCAGTTTATCCGCGATGCCCTGCTCTACCGAAAACTGCTTGCGCTTGTCGTCCACGCGCCAAGATTGCCCAGCGCTGAACTGCGCCTCGGCTGGCAGTGTTTGCGTGTAGGACAAATTAAACTCCCTGTCCAGCAAACGTTGCGTTTGCTGATCAGCATAATTCGCGCTATACACTTCACGTCCGTTAATCGCCGTCAGCCGCCCGCGTATCATCGGGTATAACTGCGCCTGCGCAATATGATGCTGTTGCAAAAACGCACGCACTGGCACAACTTGATCCGCCTGTATGTTAATCACAAAGCGGTTCGGTGCTTGCGCTGGAATCGTCGCGTGCCAACTATCGAGCAAATCACCGCGCACGATAGTCAGCACTAATACAGCCAGCAAACCTAGCGTAAACGCACTAATCTGTATCACACTCCCCGCAGCGCGCCGCCGCAGGTTAAGCAACCCATAACGCCAGCTACCCGCACTACGCGCGGCTAACCAACCTGCCGCCAGCACCAGCAGCCCCGCAAACGCCACCGTCACCACCAGCACCACAGCCAATCCCAGCAACACCACGCCCGTCAACTTGACATCCTGCACCTGCCAGAACAACAACGCAACGAGTGCCGCCAAACCCGCCATATAGGCGAATACACCCAGCTTATCCAGCGCAATCACATCCTTGCGCAAAATATGTATGGCAGGCGTATGCCGCAACATCAACAAAGTCGGCAAACTGAACCCCGCCAGCAACACCCAGCCTGCCAACATAGCTTGCAAAAATGGCAATACGCCCACTGACGGTAGCGATAAATTCGCTAATTTACCTAAAATCTCAGCCAGCACAGCTTGCCCCGCATAACCCAGCAATGCACCTGCCAACGCGGCGAACATACCCAAGATTGCCAACTGCCACAGATACAATTTAACTATCGTCGCCTGACTTGCGCCAAAGCACCGCAACAACGCACACGTATCCAGATGTCGGTGTAAAAAATGCCGCGCCGCCAACAATATCGCCACCGCCGCCAGCAACACTGCCAGCAACACCGACAATCCCAAATAACGCTCGCCCTTCTCCAACACATCGCGCAACTCAGGGCGAGCATCAGCCGCTGTCATCAAACGTTGCCCTCGCGTCAAATGCTGGGCGAGCACCGCCTGATATGACGCAAGTGGCTGACTAGCCCCAGCCAACAGCAAACGATAAGTCACCCGACTGCCTGTCGTTACCAAGCCTGTCGCCGCAATATCGGCCTGATTCATCAACAAACGAGGTGCCAGGTTAAAAAAATCGCCACCCCGATCAGGCTCATCTATCAACAACGCCACCACCCGCAACTGACGATAGCCCACAGCAACACTATCACCCACACGCACATTGAGGGCGTTTGCCAAACGCGGTGCCAGCCACACCGTACCCACTTGCGGTATGTCGGCAACCGCTTTATCAGCCTGCGACAAACTTGGCGCAATCCGCAATTGTCCGCGCAATGGATAACCCGCGCTCACCGCTTTAATATCAGCCAGTTGGTTATCATGGTCGGTGCTAATCATGCTAGGGAATTGCATAGTTTGCGCAGTCAGCAGACCTTGCGCTTGTGCAGTCGTCATCACAACTGTATCAATCGCATGATCGGACACCAACACTAAATCCGCACCCAGCAAACGATTGCTTTCTAGCGACAAAGCCGCTTGCATACGTTCAGCAAAGCCATGCACCGCCGCCAACCCCGCCACGGACAGCATCACCGCCAGCACCAACACCCGCAGCCCACCCGCACGGCTATCGCGCAACAATAAGCGCAGTGCCAATCTCAGCATGTCAAACGCCCAGCATCCAAGATCAAACGCTGGCTACAGCGTGCCGCCAGCTGACTATCATGCGTCACCAGCACCAATGTCGTACCCTGCTCTCGATTCAATTCAAACAGCAAGTCAATTATCCGCGCACCTGTTTCCGCATCTAGATTCCCCGTCGGCTCATCCGCCAGCAACACCGCAGGCTGCACCACAAACGCCCGTGCAATCGCCACACGTTGCTGCTCGCCGCCTGATAACTGCTGTGCGCGGTGGTGTTGCCTATGCCCCAGCCCCACGCGTTCTAACCAGGCCAACGCCTGCTGTTTTGCTTGTTTTACCCCGCGCAATTCCAACGGCAGCATCACATTTTCCAACGCAGTCAAATTAGGCAATAATTGAAAAGACTGGAACACAAAACCTATCAGCTCACCCCGCAATTGCGCTCGTCCATCTTCATCCAACACTGTCAATGATTGCCCAGCCAGCCACACCGCGCCCTGACTCGGCGTATCCAGCCCTGCCAGCAAACCCAGCAAAGTTGACTTGCCTGAGCCCGAAGCACCGACAATCGCAACCGAAGCTCCCCGCACGATGTCAAAACTGCTAGGATGCAATATCGTCAATGCCGCATCGTTCACTTGCACCTGCTTGGCTAAATCTACAACACGAAAAATTAAATTATCGACAGGAATACTCATGGGCTGGAAAAATTTACTGGTTATAGGATGGTTATTCATCACAGGCACAGCGCACGCAGCCCCTGTGATACTCGTCTATGGTGATAGCCTTTCTGCAGGCTATGGCTTGACAGCGCATCAGGCATGGCCAGATTTGTTACAACAACGCTTAGCTACCAAAAACTGGCAAGTCGTCAACGCCAGCATCAGCGGTGAAACCACAGCAGGCGGACTGAGCCGATTACCCAGCACGCTGGCACAACATCACCCCAAGATAGTCATACTCGCTCTCGGTGCAAACGATGGTCTGCGCGGATTACCCTTAGATGCGATGTATGGCAATCTCAACAACATGATGCAACAAATCAAACAAAAAGGTGCGACTATTCTATTAGTGGGCATACATCTGCCGCCCAATTATGGCATAGCCTATACCGAAAAGTTCCAGCAGGTGTACACCAAACTCGCGCGGCAACACCATGTTACCTACATACCGTCATTACTGGCAAAGGTAGAAAACAAACGTGAGTTATTTCAGGCAGATAGCCTACACCCAATCGCAGCGGCAGAGCCACTGATATTAGATACGGTACTAGCTAAGTTATCGCCGTTACTTAACCCCACT
The DNA here is from genome assembly GCA_013140765.1 of Sulfuriferula sp. GTDB lineage: Bacteria > Pseudomonadota > Gammaproteobacteria > Burkholderiales > Sulfuriferulaceae > Sulfuriferula. The sequence goes on along the minus strand of JABFSE010000019.1, from coordinate 1,589 downwards.
TAAATTCGCAAGACTGGCGCGCTGAAGAACAATTGGCGGCATTGATAGCCAGTGATGGTTTGTCTGGCGAAGTCTTAAATGCCTGGTGTCGTGAACGTGGACTATTTGCGCATCACCTGACTGCATGGCGCAAGGCGTTTTGCACTAACAAACCCGTGGTCAACAACAGCCAAGACCTACGTGCACTCAAAGCCCAAAACGACCAGCTCAAACGCGAACTCAGCCGTAGCGCATACAAATCACCGCCCTGGTTGCAGAAGCCATCGCAGCAGGTGCGCGTCAGGATCGTGCCTGTGCCGTTATTTGCTTAAACCAGCGCACCTTACAACGCTGGCAACGCGATCCTGCCAGTGGTGACCAACGACCACACCGCGTGCAGCAGCCTGGGAACAAACTCAGTGAGGCCGAACGCGCCCACATCCTGCACGTTGCAAACTCCGAAGCGTACGGTCATCTACCCCCCAGCCAAATCGTACCCAGACTGGCGGATAACGGGCAATACATTGCATCAGAAGCCACCTTCTATCGCGTACTCAAAGCGGCAGGGCAACTGTGGCATCGCAGTGCTTCACGTCCTGCACGTAACCACCACAAACCCCGCGCCTTGGCGGCAACCGCACCGAACCAGGTCTACAGCTGGGACATCACCTACCTGCCGACAACCGTTAAAGGCAGCTATTTTTACCTGTACTTGTTCATGGATATATTCAGCCGCAAGATAGTGGGTTGGCAAGTGTATGCGGAGGAAAGCAGTGCACTGGCGGGTGACATCATGCAGGATATTTGTGCTCGGGAGTGCATTGCGCCAGCACAGGTCGTGCTGCATTCCGACAATGGCAGCCCAATGAAAGGCGCAACCATGTTGGCGACCTTGCAAGCACTGGGTGTCAGCCCCTCCTTTAGCCGCCCAGCGGTAAGCAATGACAACCCTTATTCGGAATCCTTATTCAGAACCATGAAATACCGACCTGTGTACCCGCGCAGCCCATTCGCAACCCTGCTGACCGCCAGGCTATGGGTAGCGACATTTGTACAGTGGTACAACCATGAGCATCGCCACAGTGCGATACGCTTCGTCACCCCTGCGCAACGCCATGCGGGCTTGGATACGGCATTGCTACAGAACCGCGCGGCGGTATATGAAGCAGCAAAACAAAACCACCCAGAACGATGGTCTGGTGCAGCGCGCAACTGGCAACCTGTGACCGTCGTTCATTTAAACCCTGACCATCAAAAGGATGATGATGAAAAACTAAAAATAGCCGCCTGAGATTTAGCCGTTTAGGCGGCAACTAGCTTGACATCTATCGGTGATAAGAAACACCCCCACGGGCGTGGGGAAGACGCGTAAATGCCACAGAATGCTTGGAACAGCAGAGAAACACCCCCACGGGCGTGGGGAAGACACAATAACCATATACAGGACGTAACTCATTATAGAAACACCCCCACGGGCGTGGGGAAGACGAGCGCAAATAAAATGCAAGAGGGCGGAACCCAGAAACACCCCCACGGGCGTGGGGAAGACCTGATTTAATCGCGACTTTAGCCGTTGCGCGTAGAAACACCCCCACGGGCGTGGGGAAGAC
>JABFSE010000038.1 GCA_013140765.1 Sulfuriferula sp. | reverse complement strand
GATAGTAGTTAGCAGTTTGTTTGGTGGTGCGTTAAGTGTGTTGGCGGCGGCAGTATTTGCTTACGCGGCGCGTCCGAGCTGGGTGAGTGGTTTAGTGAGTTACGCAATTGGTGCGTTGTTAGGCGCGGTGTTTTTGGAGATTTTGCCGCACGCGATAGAGGTGTCGGGTGACGCGCACGCCACAGCGGCGACAGTATTGGCAGGCATATTGGGGTTTTTCGTGCTAGAAAAACTGGTGTTGTGGCGGCATTGCCATCACGATACCTGTGAAAATCATGGCGTGGCGCATCAACATGGTCATGCCGAACATGATCACGGGCGCAGTGGTTTGATGATATTAGTGGGCGATACGTTTCATAATTTTGTCGATGGCGTGCTGATTGCGGCGGCGTTTATGGCGGATGTGCAATTAGGTATCGTCACTGCATTAGCCATTATCGCACATGAAATTCCGCAAGAAGTGGGCGATTTTTTGATTTTGCTCCATTCAGGCTACAGCAAAACACGCGCTTTACTGTTTAATTTAATTTCCAGTGTGGCAACGTTGGTCGGCGGTTTGCTGGCTTATTTTGCGTTGCAATCGACACAAAATTTAATCCCGATATTTTTGGCATTGGCTTCTGCGAGCATGATTTATGTCGCGGTGGCTGATTTAATACCAGGCTTGCATAAGCGTGTCGGTTTGGCGGCAACGCTAGAGCAAGCGAGTTTAATCGCGGCAGGGGTGTTGACTATAGGCGTGACTGAATGGTTAGCGCGAGGTTACGCCTGAATTAGCTTTGCGGCGGGTTGTCTTCCTCGTCTTGTTCACGCGCTAGGCGGCGGATTTTACGTCCTGGCGTGTCTAGCAAATAATAAACAACCGCTAATAATCCACCGCCAAAAATAAATACAGAAATACCTGCTACCCAGCTAGTGGATGTCACCAGCAACATGACCCAGATGTACAGAAACGCAAAAAAAATTATATACATATATCTTCTATAGAGAGCGAAATTAAATGAATACCATACCCAAAGTTGGCTTTGTCTCGTTAGGTTGCCCAAAAGCATCGTCTGATTCGGAACGTATTTTGACTGAATTACGCGCTGAAGGCTATTTGATTTCACCAAATTATGAAGATGCTGATTTGGTCGTGGTCAATACCTGCGGTTTTATTGATGCCGCAGTAGCGGAATCACTGGATGCGATAGGCGAAGCACTAGCAGAAAACGGCAAGGTGATCGTAACGGGTTGTCTAGGTGCAAAGGCTGACGTGATTACCAGTGCGCATCCCAGTGTATTGGCGGTGACGGGTCCTCATGCAACTAATGAGGTGATGGCGGCAGTGCATCTGCATCTACCTAAGCCACATGATGCCTATATGGATTTAGTACCGCCGCAAGGCATACGTTTAACGCCTGGCCATTACGCTTATTTGAAAATCTCTGAAGGCTGTAATCATAGATGTACTTTTTGCATTATTCCCTCTATGCGTGGCGACTTGGTCAGCCGCCCGATAGGCGATGTGATGCAAGAGGCGGAGCGGTTGGCTGAGGCAGGCGTGAAAGAATTGTTGGTGATTTCGCAAGATACTAGTGCCTACGGTGTGGATGTGAAATATCGCACAGGTTTTTGGCAAGGTCGTCCTATCCGCACGCGCATGACCGAGCTGGCGGCGGCGTTGTCAGAATTAGATATATGGGTGCGTTTGCATTATGTTTATCCGTACCCGTCAGTCGATGAAGTTATCCCGTTGATGGCGGCGGGTAAAATATTGCCGTATTTGGATATACCGTTCCAGCACGCCAGTCCGCGCATATTGAAAGCGATGAAACGCCCAGCGGCGGCAGAAAATACCTTGGCACGCATACGTGCATGGCGTGAAATTTGCCCAGAGCTGGTGATACGCAGTACCTTTATTACGGGCTTTCCAGGTGAGACCGAAGATGATTTCCAACAATTGATGGATTTTATTGATGAAGCTGAATTAGATAGAGTGGGTTGTTTTACCTATTCCGCCGTTGATGGCGCGACGGCTAATAATTTGCCTGACCACGTCCCTGAAGAAGTAAAAGAAGAACGTCGTGCTCGCTTTATGGAGCGTCAGGCCGATATTAGCGCAGACAGATTAGCCGCACGTATAGGGCAGACCATGACGGTGTTGATAGATGAAATCAGCGCCGAGGGCGCGATAGGGCGTAGTTATGCCGATGCGCCTGAGATAGACGGCGTGGTGGTGATAGAGGAAGGTGCGGATTTAGTTGTGGGCGAATTTGTTAATGTGACGATTACAGACAGCGGGGAACATGATTTGTGGGGTGAATTAGTGTAGTTGCTAAAGCGTTGTTCTTACAGCAACATTCTTTTACATTTGTGTTGTTTTTTTATTCGTAAAGATGTTGTAAGCTGTTATTTGCGGGGCTTTTGTATGGTTTTTGTAGCTTATTTTTTTGAGCTGATATTGATATTTTTTAAGGGTGTTACGAAATGAAACTGAATAATTTATTGCGTTTAATTTTGGTGGGTGCGTTAGTCAGCCCGTTGGCATCATGGGCGGCGGGTACGCCAGCAGGTACGGTGATTAACAACACGGCAACCGCAACGTATAGTCCTAACGGTGGACCTACTGTGACGACTAACTCGAACGCTGCTACCGTTACTGTTGCTGAGTTGATTAACGTTACCACGGTATCGAATGATGCAGGTAACGTACCGACGGTTACGCCTGACACTAATAAAGTGTTGACGTTTACCGTAACCAATACAGGTAACGGCACAGAAACCTTCGCTTTGACAGCAAACCGTGCGGTGGCAGGCGATCAGTTTGATCCTACTGTCGGTTCGGCAGGTAGTATTTTTATAGAAAACGGCTTACAAGCTGGCTTCCAAGCAACAGGGGCGAATGCTGACGTGCTCTATATTCCAGGCTCTAACGATTTGGTATTAAACGCAAATAGCAGTACTGCTAATAGCAACATCGTTTATTTGGTGAGCGACATTCCTACTGGTTTGGTCAATAACGATTTAGGTAAGGCAACGTTGACCGCCAGCTCTAAAACCACAGGTGCGGCAGGTGCGACAGCGGGTACAACTTTACCAGGTTTGGGTGATGGCGGTATTGATGCGGTAGTGGGTGCAACACAAGCGCAAGCAAGTTCGACAGGTACTTACATCGTTACCGCATTCAGCGTCGTCACTAGCAAATCAGCTACGGTGTTAGATCCATTCGGCGGTTCTAAAGTCGTACCAGGCTCAGTCATTACTTACACCATTACCACGGTAGTAACGGGTTCTGGCGGTGTGGCGAATGCGCTGATAGTCAACGATACCATACCTGCAAACACAACTTATCTTGCTGGCAGTATGAAGCTAAATGCCACCGTGCTGACAGACGCTACGGATGCCGATGCGGGTAAATTCAACGGTACGGCAGTAGTGGTTAATATCGGTGATGTGACTGCGACAGCAGGTGGCACAACTAATACCGTTGTGTTTAAGGCAACCGTAAACTAAAACTGGTTGCGGCAGAGGGTGTGCCGCACCGTTGCTAGTGTTTTGGTATCCGCACCCCAGCTACAACGTTGGGGTGTTTATGTGTTTAGGTGTTTAATTTTTAGGAGAATGCGATGAATAAATTTTGGACAACAACCGTGCTGGCAAGCGCATTATTTGCGGGTTTGCAAACAACAGTCTATGCGCTTGAAAAGGGGGCGATAGAAGTTAAATCTATCGCTGAAGTTGAGATTAAAGCCAAAAACGCTAAAGGTGTTATGGAAACCAAACGTGAGCCAGTGACGTTGGCAACGCCAGGCACGGTGGTGATTTACACCACTAGTTTCCGTAACGTCAGCACTAAACCTGCTGGTGGTATCAGTATTGTTAATCCGATTGATAAAAATGTGGGCTTAGTGGCTGGTAGCGTTTTTGGCGACAATACTGATGTGACTTATTCAGTGGATGCTGGTAAGACGTATGCCGCCGCCGATAAAATTATTGTTAAAACAGCAGAAGGCCGTGAACGTCCAGCACTGCCTAGTGATTTTAATTCTATACGTTGGCAATATAAAGGTGATCTTGCGCCGAATAAAGTGGGTGAAGTAGGGTTTAGGGCAGTTATTAAGTAGTAGGTATTTGAGTGATTTTTTATTTTTTAGGAGTTTATCATGAGTAAAAAGCAAGGCGGTATAGCCTCTAAGCTCATTTACCCAGCCATTTTTGGTGCGGTCATGAGTTTAGGTGCAACGGGTGCGTATGCGGCAGAAACAGCGTCGGGTACGACAATTAGCAACTTAGCAACGTTGAATTACGCCGTGGGTGGTGTCAACCAAACTGCGATAGGTTCATCGGCGGCAGGTAATACTACAGGTGCGGGTACGGCAACGACTTTCGTGGTCGATAACAAAGTCAACCTGACCTTAATCGAAACCAGTACCACGCCAACCAGCGTTGTGCCTGGCTCGACAGCGCAAGTGACTACATTCACCTTGACCAATACAGGTAACACCTCACAGGGCTATACTTTTGTGGCTGCTAACTTGACGGGTACGACGGTATTTACAGTTGCCGATACCATTGATGTGAGCAATTTGCAGGTATTCGTGGATAGTAACGGTAACGGTATCTATGATGCGGGTGTGGATACAGCCACAGCAGTATCGAGTTTGGCGCAAAATGCCTCGGTAAAAGTGTTTGTACTGGGTGATGTTCCCGTGTCGGCAACCAACGGCGCACAAGCCGCTGTGAGTTTGACAGCCACGACTACCACAGTCAACACAGCAACAGCGGTGGTGGAAACCACAGGCGCGGATACTGCGGGTGTGGATATAGTATTTGCCGATCCAAGCACGACGGCTAATGCTAACAACACCGATCCAGGTCAAGTTGCGCGTGATGCTAAAGCAGTGGCTAACGATGCTTACCGTGTTGCTTCAGCGGTTATCAGCGTGCAAAAAACGGCGACGGTATTGTGTGATCCGTTCAATGGTACGACCAACCCTAAAAATATCCCAGGGGCGATTATCCGTTGGACTATTACGGTGAGCAACTCAGCTACGGCGGGTGCGTCAGCTACTTTATCTCAGGTAGCGGATGCGCTGGATACCAACACCACGTTCGATCCTAACTTGGTTGCACCGACTAGCGCGGCAACTTGCTCTAGTGCGTCGGGTACGCCTGAAAGCGCGGCTGGTAAAGGGGTGAAGTTGGATGTGACAGGTGATACGCGCACTGGTACTTATCCTAAATACCTGACTAATGCCGCAGATAGTGATGGTTCTACATTCAGCTCACCGAATGAAACTGTGACTTACACTCAGGCAATGCCAGCTGAAGGCACATATGCTGCAGGCGAGCTGAAACCAGGTGAAGCGGCTGTTGTTTACTTTAACGTAACAATTAACTAAGTCAGCGTGATTAGTTTGGTTACACATTACTGCCATACCACACCTAATTTAGGTGCTGGTGTGGCACGCTTGCTGAAAGCGGTTTCAGCAGGCTTTGCTATGCGTAATATCATTGCGTATAGCAAAGCCTTAATGGTGTTATCCCTGTTGTGGGTGGGTATGGCTTTCGCCGCTACGCCACCGAATACGGCGATTACTAACACTGCATATTCCAACTATAATGTAGGCGCTACACCTGCCACTTCGTCATCTAACCCAGTTATTATTACCACGGATGCAACTACGCCATCCACTACCGAATTCTTGCAATATGTACCATCCGACTCAGGTTTGGGTGGTTCGACAACGCCAGTACCTGCGACGCAATGTAGTACATCGGGCAGTAATGCTGGGCCTTATGTGCCATCGACAGGGCCTATCCCATTAGGCGCATCTACGCCTTTGGCTATTCCAGGCACTTATAATGTGCTCACCGCGCAAGAATATGCGATAGGCGAGCCTGTGTTAGTGCGCGTTACTGATTACAACCGTAATCTAGACCCTAATTTGGCCGAGACAGTGAATACCACGATTACCTCGAGTACGGGTGACAGCGAAACCTTATTATTGACCGAAACAGGTTTGTCCACTGGCGTATTCGTCGGTTATATCCAGTCAACTGGCGGTACGGTAGTGCAGCATGATTGCTATTTGAACATTGCCGCAGATGTTAAACTCACCGCGAGCTATGTGGATACCACCTATACCACAGATACCAGCTCCAGTAATGTGCTAGTTGACCCTAACGGGATATTGTTTGATTCCGCGACAGGCGCACCTGTCAATGGTGCGACAGTCACGCTGATTGACAACGCAACAGGCTTGCCTGCCACCGTTTATGGTGTGGATGGTGTGAGTATTTATCCGTCCACCGTGACTTCGGGTGGTACAGCGACTGACAGTAGCGGGCGTGTATATGTTTTCGCACCTGGCGGCTATGAGTTTCCGCGCTTAGTGCCAGGTACTTATCATCTGGTGATTACGCCGCCTGCTGTTTATGCCTTCCCGTCCACCGTGCCCACCGCATCATTACCGCCTAAGTCTCCTGGTGTGCCATATAACGTAGTGACGGGTTCGCGCGGTGAAAATTTTGTGGTTGCGCCTGGTCCTATTATTGTTATTGATGTGCCGCTCGATCCTGCTACGGGTGGGGTGCAATTAACCAAAACTACCAGTAAGGCAACGGGTAGCGTGGGTGATTTTGTGCCTTACATTATTACTATTCATAATAATGGGGCGGCACCGATTGCGAATTTGCAGATTAAAGATAAATTGCCGTTAGGCTTCCGTTATCAAGCAGGCTCAACGCGTTTGGATGGCGTTAAATTAACTGACCCTAGTATCGCCAGCGACGGTCGTACATTGACATTCAGTGTCGGCACATTAGCCGCGTCAGCCACCGTGACGTTAAAATACGTTGCCGAAATTAGCGCAGGTGCAGTAGCGGGTAACGCTGAAAATACTGCTGTTGCTATCAACGGCGTAAGCTCTAATACTGCCCGCGCCACAGTGCTAGTGACTGAAGATTTAATGCGTAGCAAAGCCATCCTAATGGGGCGGGTTATCGTCGGCGGCTGTGACGGTAGCGAAAAAGAAAACGAAATCGGCTTGCAAGGCGCGCGTATTGTGCTGGAAAACGGCACATATGTTCTCACCGATAAAGATGGCAAATGGCACGTTGACAACATCACCCCTGGCACGCACGTGGTGCAATTGGATAAAGATTCATTACCCGCTGATTATGAAGTTATGACTTGCGAGCAAAACACCCGCTTTGCTGGACGTAATTATTCGCAGTTTGTGAATGTGCGTGGCGGTACGTTATGGCGTGCTGATTTCCATGTGCGTAAAAAACCAGTCGCACAAATCTGTTTGAATCAGCAATTAAGCACATTGACGACAGCGGGCAATACCGTTGTTGCGCTGGGTTTGTCGTCCACCGTACCTGTTACCAGTACCAGCACCACCATCATGTTACCTGCTGGTGGCACATTGAAAGCAGGTAGCGCAACATTGGACGGTGCGGCGTATCCCGACGCAGTGGCGCAAGACGGCATGATGACGGTACGCCTGCCGCAACGCACAGGTGTGTGGCAAAGCCAATTCAAATTTGAGTTAACAGGTGTTGCTGACAATGCAGAAATTAAAGCCATGTCTCGTGTTAATGCAGGCGGTCAACCCGCACAAGCATTACCTGTTATTGCGGCAAAAGCGGATGCGCCAGCCCAGCAATGCGCGCCCTTTGTATTGGCTGAAAAACCAGCCGAAGTGCCGACCACAGGGGCTAATCAACGCAAACTGAATCTGGTTGAGCAACTCCCCTACGATGATGACTGGTTAGCAACAGCACAGCCTGGCGTTGAGTGGCTACATCCACAAAGCAATTTTTACCCAGCGATTCCTGCAATTAAAGTCGCGATTAAGCAAGCACCGACAGATAAAGTCGAGCTACGCATCAATGGCGAATTAGCCGATGTATTGGCATACGACGGTATGGCTGTCAACGCTACACGCACGGTGGCTTTAGCAACTTGGCGCGGTTTGGCCGTCAAAGAAGGTAATAACGAATTCGCTATCACCGTGCGTAATGCAGACGGCAAAATCATTAAGCAAGAAACGCGGATGATACATTACAGCACCTCACCTACCCGTGCGACCTTGGACGAAAAGCAGTCACGCTTATTTGCTGACGGTAAAACTCGCCCAGTGATAGCAGTGCGCTTGGTGGATAAAGACGGTTTTCCAGTGCGTCGTGGTTTGAGCGGTGAGTTTCAGATTAACGAGCCTTACCAATCCGCTGACCGAGCCGAAGCCTTGCAACGTGATCCATTGGCAGGCAAATTAGGCGGTCAGGCCAGATTTGAAGTCGGCGCAGACGGTATCGCCTACATAGCACTCATGCCCACTACGCAAACGGGCGAAGTGGTGCTGAATTTTACTTTTGGCGCATTGAATGACCGTAAGCAAGAAGTCCGTGCATGGTTAGCACCAGGGAAGCGTGACTGGATATTGGTTGGTTTTGCTAACGGTACGTTAGGGCAAAAGTCTTTATCAGGCAATATGGAGGCGCTCACAGGCAGTGCGGCTGATGAAAAACTGTTTGATAAAAATCAAATCGCGTTTTACGCCAAAGGGCAAATCAAAGGGCAATACTTATTAACCATGGCTTACGACACGGCGAAAGCCAGCGGTAACCCTATCCCTAGCTTAAAGCAGGCGATAGATCCTAACGCTTATTACACCTTGTATGCGGATGCCACCCAGCCACTGTATGACGCGGCGAGTGCGCGTAAGCTTTATTTGAAAATAGAAAAAGACCAGTTTTATGCGATGTTCGGCGACTTTGATACGGGCATGACCGTCACCCAGTATTCACGTTATAGTCGCACGTTGAACGGGCTTAAATCCGAATATAAAGGTAAGGATTTTTCTTATACCGCATTTGCCACCATGACCGCGCAAGCCTTTGTGCGTGATGAAATCAGGGGTGATGGCACGTCGGGTTTATATCGTTTATCGCGCAATCACATCGTCCTTAATTCAGACAAAGTGCGTATGGAAGTGCGTGACCGTTTTCATAGCGAAGTCGTATTATCAACGCAGACTTTCACCCGTTATTTAGATTACGACATTGATTATATTAACGGCACGTTGTTTTTCAGACAGCCTATCCCTGCCACCGATGCGAACTTCAACCCTGTTTATATCGTGGCTGAATACGAGTCTGGTAGCACCGGCGATGCCAAGCTGACCTACGGCGGTCGCGCCGCTTATCGTCCGAATGACAAAACTGAAGTCGGCGTAACGCATGTGCGTGAAGGTAATGTCGGTAATTCAGGCAATTTGTCGGGCGTTGATGTCACCATCAAGCCTGATGATAAAACCATCGTCAAAGCTGAATACGCGATGTCGGATAAAAGCGTGTCGGGCATTAACGCATCAGGCAATGCCATGCTGATTGAAGCGACGCGCCAAGACGGCAATTTGACAGGGCGTACTTATTATCGCCAGCAAGATGCGGGCTTTGGTTTAGGTCAGCAACCTGGCTCAGAAACAGGCACGCGCAAAATTGGCGGTGATTTACGGTTGAAAGTGACTGAAACCATGCAATTGCAAGGTGAAATGTATAGACAAAATATGCTCACCACAGGCGCACAACGTGATTTGGCAGAAGCGCGTTTGCAATGGCGTAAGGATGAACTCACCACAAACGCAGGGTTGCGTGTGGTGCAGGACGTTGATGGTTTAGGCAATACGCTAGATAGCAAACAAGTCGTCACAGGGGCTGAATATACGCTGTGGGACAAAAAAATCACCTTGCGTGCTAAGGCCGAGGTCGGCGTATCGTCAGCCAGTGCCAATGCAAAAAGTGTGGATTTCCCCAATCGCTTAACCGTCGGTGCGGATTATAAACTGACACAAGAAACCGTTTTGTTTGCCAGCCAAGAATTTGCTAAAGGGGCGAGTTTGACCAGTAACGCCACACGCATAGGTTTGCGTACATTGCCGTGGACAGGTGGCGAAATATCCGCGTCGGTAGGCAATCAGTCATATCAAGATAGCGGACGTTTATTCGGCAATTTGGGCATGGTACAAAGATTGCAAATCAATGAATTTTGGCGAGCAGATTTCGGCCTAGATCGTAGTCAGACGCTTAGTAATCAGGGCGTTACCCCGATTAACCTGAATGCGCCGCTGACATCAGGCACGCCAGCGGGTGTTGCGGGTGACTACAATGCTTTCTTTGCTGGCGTGGGTTACAACGATAAAGTGTGGAGTGCAAATAGCCGCGTGGAGTTGCGCAACAGCGATATAGACAATCGCGTCAATATATTGGCAGGTGTACAGCGTAATTTGGACGAAGGACGTTCTGTCGCGGCTGGCTTTATCCTACTCAAGACTAACAGTGCGACGCTAAAAAGTGAAAAAACCACCCTGCGTCTGAGTGCCGCTTACCGCCCGTGGGATAGCCCGTGGATATGGTTGGATAGGCTGGATTTGATAGACCAAAGTAACACCGACGTGACAGGTAGTATCCATTCCAGCAAACTGGTGAATAATTTTAATGCTAACTATAAGCCCAATCTACGCACGCAAATCGCCCTGCAATATGGCGCAAAATTCGCACATGACATCATCGACGGCACGGCTTATACCAGTTATACCGATTTAATGGGATTAGAGGCGCGTTACGACATTACCCAAGACTGGGATCTGGGTATTAACACCAGCGTGTTACATACTTGGGGTAGCGGGCAGAAAAATTATAGCTTAGGCGGTTCAGTGGGTTATAAGCTGATGACGAATACTTGGGTAGCGGTAGGTTATAACGTGCGCGGCTTTGCCGATGCTGATTTTGCGGGGGCGGATTACCGTACCCAAGGCTTCTACCTCAGTATGCGGGTGAAATTTGACCAAGACACGTTGGGCTTGAATAAGCCTAATGGCCCAGCCCTGACGCGCCCTTAAACCGCATTAAACAGGAAATAACATGCGCAAATTGATGATGATAATAGCCCTCGTACCCATGTTGAACGGCTGTGCAACATTGAATACAGCTAATCCAACAGTGCCTTTGCAACGCATTACCAGCCTACAACAGCAAGCCGATAAAATGCTGGCAGGACGTAAAGGTGTCGATGTCTATCAAATTCAAAAATCACTGGCTTGGCTGGATTTAGCGCAAGATGAGTATTATGACGGTGACCGTACAGGCATCATCACCGCAGCTACTGACGAAGCAGAGCGTATTCTGCAACAAATCAAGGTAGCAGCCAATTATGCCGATATGAGCACGCCAATTTTAATCGGCTCAGAAAAAGTGCGTGATGATTTATGGCAGCAATCCGCTAAACTCAAGCAATCACCTAGCGTGCAATGCGGTTATCAAGATTTAGCCAAGCTCGACGTACAGCTAGTGTGGACAGGGCATGAGTATTACGAAGCAGGCTGGAGCCATGCCAAAACACATAGTGAAGTGGCGGATAATTTAGCCTATCAAGCCGAGCTGAAAATAAAACAGTGTGCTCAACAGTCAATAGCATTATCGACAAATGCGAGCGCAGGTAGCAACGTAAGTAGCAACGCAAGTAGTAACGCAAATATCACCCAATATCTGCTAGAGACAGACGCGTTATTTGCGTTTAATCAGGCGGGTGTTGAATATCTGGTGCTAGGCGGTCGGCATAAGTTGGATAAGCTCATTGCCACCATGAAAGCGTGGCATAGCATTACCCAGATAGAAATCGACGGTCACGCCGATCGCTTAGGCAAAACTAGCTACAACCAGCAACTATCAACTCGCCGTGCTGAAAAAATACGTGATTACCTTGTACAGCACGGTATAGCCGCGAATTTGGTCACAGTCAAAGGCGCAGGCACTAGCGATCCAGTAGTCAGTTGTGACCAAAAGCAATCGCATACCCAACTCATTAACTGCCTACAACCCAACCGTCGCGTTGAGTTTGTTGTGCATGGAGTGCAGTGATGACGCAATGGCAACGCATAGTGGCAAAATGGCTATTACCGATATTCTTATTGGTACAGCTTCCTATTGCCCAAGCTGACCTGCGTGTGCCCACTTGGTATGACAGCAATGCCGTGAATGTCGCACCTGATTGGCATTATCGTGTGCCTATCAACGTGCCTGCGGGGGCGACTGTTAACAGTACGATTAAAGTGGATGTGGATTTTGCCGCGCTATTAAGTCAGATGGGCGTGTCGGGTACGTTTGATATTAACTCCCCCCGCGTTGTGCGCTCAACGGGGGCATTGAGCACCAATCAAGAATACACCGACAGTGTCTATGCAGGCGCAACTGACAGCACAGGTAACAATCGTGGTGAAGTGCGCTTTATCCTCGAAGACGCAGGCGCGGTGACGTACTACCTGTATTTTGACATTACCCAAAATGGCACGAAGTCAGCTAACCCACAAGTGCCGATTAACGGTAACTTTGAGGTGGGTGCGACAGGCGCACAGAACCCAACTAATTGGACAGCTACCAAGGCGAATGCTAATTTCGATGCGCAAATACGCCCTAGTGAAAATCCGTCAGTGACCACAGATGGTAATAATCAAACTAAAACCACGGATGGCACGCCGAATACAGGTTTGAGTTCCTACATGATAGGTGCGCGTACTAATAACGAGCCGTCGAGCAGTAAACCAGCCGTAACGCTGACACGTAGCATTGTTGTACCGTCCAGTAGTGCTGGTAATTTAGTGGTGCGTTATCGCCCGGAGGGTTGGGATAGCTCGGCTAATGGCTCAAATAACTATGATTTTTTAACTGTGCAAATAGTTGGCTCTACGACTACCAATGTGGTTGCGCCTGCGTTAAATAATTACACCACTTTACCATTTAGTCCTAATCTGAATACTGCCCAAGCGACCGCGACGGCCTCGGGTTATGGTCAATATAACGGTTATGATTGTGATACTGCGGGCACGCATCGTTCAGGGATGACGCTAGCGTGCTACAGCGAACCTTGGTTTACTGCGACAGTAAGTTTGTCGGCATTTGCTGGACAAACGGTTACTTTGAGGATCACTAGCTCACATACCACTCTGTATAAAACTTGGTTCCACATCGACGACGTAGAGTGGTCAGTTGTTGCCGCCACCCTAGGCACGCCACAGGCGTATGGTGTCAACATCACGCTACCCGCCGCCGCAACGACCTTTACTACGGGGCAGATGCTATCCATCCGTGCTCAAGTTGACGCGCAACCGACTGCGTCGAGTAATCCTGTTACCGCTGATGTTTATGATCAAAATGGCGCATTAGTGGCGACGGGCATTATCCTCTATAACGATGGCACACATGGCGATGCCACCGCCAACGATGCCGTCTGGAGCAATAACGGTAGCGTACCCGCTAATCCCACTTATACTATTCCTGTTGGCGTGCCGTCAGGGTCAAATTGGCTGTTGCGCGTCTATGCCCGCGATGCCTCCACCAGCACCATAGGCGCGACCAACGGGCTGATACACATACCAGGACAACCGAACACACCTTACAGTCAAGCGAATTACTACAATATCGACGAGATATTATTTACCGTCAACAGCGTGCAGTTAACTAACCTGAAAACCGTCGCCGTCTTAAACGACCCCTACAACGGCACAACCAATCCTAAAAACATACCAGGCGCCGAGGAGCTCTATACCATCACCATTACCAACTCAGGTTCGGGTGCGGTGGATAACAACACGCTCATCATTACTGACCCAATTCCCGCTAACACCACGTTATTTACGGGTAATTTATCAGGTGGCGCACCCTACACCTTCACCAATGGCACGCCTAGCAGCGGCTTGACATGCAATTTCACCGCACTAAATAACACCACAGATTGCATAGATTTCTCCACCGACAACGGCGCAACCTGGACAGCCGTCCCCAATGGCGGCTACGATGCCAGCATCAACAGCATACGTTTCAAACCCGCAGGTAGTATGTCAGGCGATAGCACACTGGGTGCGCCTTCACCAAACTTTAGCTTGGTATTCAAAGTAAAAGTAAACTAGCGCGGCAGGTATCGATTTGTGAGGTGTTTTTGTTATGTGTGTTATGGGGTCAGTTCTAACAATCAAACATTTTGTGTTATGGGGTCAGTTCTAACAATCAAACATTTTGCAACGGTAATGTAGCAATATTAGACCTCGTATCATTCCCCTACCTACTCAGAAGCTGAAAGTATTAAACTACCTGATGTGATGGAGCAGGCTGAGTTGGGAGACATCGGCTAGACTTTAGGTCAGTCTCATAGAGATTAAACCTGC
>JABFSE010000001.1 GCA_013140765.1 Sulfuriferula sp. | reverse complement strand
GGCGGTTATCGGCGCGGCGATGCGTAAACTCGTCCACCTTATCTATGGCGTAGTGAAGTCTGGCAAGCCATTTGATGCTAATTTCGCTAATAAGGGGCTTGCTATTCAAGACGGTATCTGACCCCAGCCTTCTCTGATTTTGCCGAATTACCTATTTCCTAAATTGAATAGTAACTGATGAATATTGGGAGTTAATTCATCAATTTTTTTTTGCAATATTGTCATCCAGCGACTCAAATGACTCTTGGCTTCTATCAGATAACCTGTGGCATAGGTTGCCAAGCTTGTAGAGAAGGCTGACAAGCTCATGCGTTTCATCAAGTTTTTGCTCTACAGACCACGATGCTATGGCGTGGCTTGTCAGGCCAGTTAGTTGGGTTCTTCCACTGCTGAAGCCATTAACAATTGATAGCACTTTTCGTTCGGAAATCACTTTGTTAGCAAATTTATTATTCATAGCATAGCTCCGATTTTATCAATCCAATCTTTGATGGGTGCAGACGTCAGCTTTTTCGAAATAAATACTGGATCGATGTCAGCCCTCAATCCACGAGTGCTGAGCAGTCTGGCTTTGATCGCCGATTCATATATTCCTTTTGACAGCGGGAAACTAATTGGTAATGCATAAGGCGAATAGCGAGAGAAGCACGGGCGCGTTAATAGCTTGGTCGAAGCTATCATGGCGATATCGCGAAGTGCAGTGTAGATTATGCCAATTTCAAATATCTGACTATTGCTTCCAGCTCTAATTTCGCCTAGTGATTCGTATAAAATATCCCG
This sequence comes from Sulfuriferula sp., assembly GCA_013140765.1. GTDB lineage: Bacteria > Pseudomonadota > Gammaproteobacteria > Burkholderiales > Sulfuriferulaceae > Sulfuriferula. The sequence continues at coordinate 138,413 of JABFSE010000001.1, read as the reverse complement.
TAGATTTTCAAAATCATTTTTATGGGCGGAATAGGGGTTTGGCTCGCCTAGTGTTTCTAAAAAGGATGTTGTTCGATCTGAGAATATGCACTTGGCTTCTAGGTGAAGGTGCCACGCAAATAGTCTGCCAGTTTCATAATATTTTTCTATAGTCGCGTCTGGATAGACACTCCAAGTGTCTGGGATCTTCAGTTGCATTGCTTTATCGCTGACTATTACAAGAACGTCAATATCTGAATTTTTTTCCGTTTCTCCGCGTACGGTTGAGCCAAATATATAAATATCTTTATTCATCTCTTTGAGAGCCTCTTGATTAAAATTGAGATGAATAAACTAAAGAAGATCAATCTTCCTATGGTTAGTAGTGCTACATATGTATGTGATACATCGTTACAGGTAACGATGCCCAAAAATTGGTAGAAGGAGAGTTCGGTTGATTTTAGAATTGAAATCGGATTTTCTAACCAATTTAGTGCCGCAATGAATAGAATAAATAAGTTACTTGATACGATCACTCGTCGTAGGCTCTCACCATTGCCCCATAACAAATCCAAGAATTTCCATTGAGCGTGGTGAGCTATAAAGTTAACTCTCTTCCATCCTGAGTAATGTTCTTTTCCTCTGTAATATGCTTCCCTCGAATATGCTGCTTTATATAGATGTGCGCCTGTCAGTTGAACCTCAATTGCTGAGGCCTTGTTAACTGCCTCATAGTTTCCTATCTGAGAAAAGTTCACACGTAATGATCTTACTAAGTCGCGGGCTAGATTTTCTTCGGCTGGTAGGGCGGCATCTAGAAATCTGTCATCCATGGGAGACTTTTCAAATGTTGTATATTTGAATATTGATTCTGGAAATGTTGAACCGCGTAAATAGCTTTCTTTAAAAGAACTTCCAGTAAAGTTGCATCTTATGAATCGGCAATTTCTAAAATAGCAGGAGTTAAATGAGCATTGACTAAAATCCACCCCGGAGAATGTTATTCCAACAGCATATACGCGAACAAATTCCTTGCGAGTGAAGCTGTAATTTTCAACATGCTCAGAAAATTCCTTATCTTCAATGCGTTCTTTTATGTGTTCTATAAGTGACATATATGTACTCCCCTGAATGGCCAGTGTTGGTCATAGAGCCATGGTTATAGGTTCAACTCTCGCAAAACAACATCCCCAATCATTGATCTCAAACTCCCATAGCCTGCTGATCGGCATGGTAACTGCTGCGTACCATGGGGCCACAGGCAGCGTGTTTGAAACCCATGTCCATGGCTGCAGTTTCAAACAGCAGAAATTGCTCGGGTGTGACGTAGCGGGTGAGTGGGATATGATGCGCTGAGGGTTGCAGATATTGCCCTATGGTAAGCATATCGACGTTGTGGGCGCGTAGGTCTTGCATCAATGCCAGCACTTCTTCGTCGGTTTCACCCAAGCCTACCATGATGCCTGATTTGGTGGGGATGTCGGGGTGTTGGGTTTTGAAGTCTTTTAATAATTGCAATGAATGTGCGTAATCGGCGCCTGGTCGGGCGGCTTTGTATAGGCGCGGGACGGTTTCCATGTTGTGGTTCATGACATCGGGTGGTGCGCTGGCTAAGATGTTTAGGGCGATCTCTAAACGTCCGCGAAAGTCGGGGACTAATACTTCGATGCGGGTGTTGGGTGAGGCGACGCGGACGGCACTAATGCAGTCAGCGAAATGCTGTGCGCCGCCGTCGCGCAGGTCGTCACGGTCCACGCTGGTGATGACGACGTATTTGAGCTTCATGGCGGCGATGGTTTGCGCGAGATGGGCGGGTTCGTCGGTATCTGGGGGTAGTGGTTTGCCGTGTCCGACGTCGCAGAATGGGCAGCGGCGGGTGCATAAGTCGCCCAGTATCATGAAGGTGGCTGTGCCATGTTTGAAGCATTCGCCAAGGTTGGGGCAGGAGGCTTCCTCGCACACGGTGTGCAGTTTTTGCTCACGCAATATGGCTTTGAGGGCAATGACTTCGGGTGAGTTCGGCGATTTGGCGCGTATCCACGGCGGCATTTTCAGGCGTTCTTGGGGGATGATTTTAATCGGGATACGGGCGGTTTTGGCTTCGCCTTTGTGGAGTTTGATGTCGGCCATGATTTATGTGCTGAGGTGATGTATGAGTAGATCGCGCAGTTGCGCGTTGATTGCATTGATGTCGATATTAGCACTTAAATCGCGTAATTGGGTAACTGCCATGCCTTGGTAGCCGCAGGGGTTGATGTTGGCAAAGGGGCGCATGTCCATATCGACATTGAGTGCCAGGCCGTGATAACTGCAACCGTGTTTGATACGCAGGCCTAGCGCGGCAATTTTGGCTTGGTTGACATAGACACCAGGGGCGTTGTCGCGGCGTTGTGCGGTGATGTTGTAGCTGGCTAACAGGTCGATAATGGCGAGTTCCATACGCGCCACTAGGTCGCGCACGCCGTAGCCTCGGCGTTTGATGTCGATGAGCAGGTAGGCGACTATTTGCCCAGGACCGTGGTAAGTAATTTGCCCGCCTCGGTCGATGTTGATGACGGGAATCTGCGTGGGGTTGAGCAGGTGTTCGGGTTTGCCCGCTTGCCCCAGGGTGTACACAGGCGGGTGTTGTAGTAGCCAGATTTCATCAGCGGTATGGTCGTCACGCTGGGCGGTGAAATCTTGCATGGCTTGCCATGTCGGCAGGTAATCGACCAGCCCTAGCTGGCGCACTACTATGGTTTGCAATTACAACACCATTTTGACCATGCTATGCGAGGTCAAAGCGCGGTACAGGTTATCCAGCTGTTCGCGGTTGTGGGCGCGGATAGTGCAGGTCAGGCTGAGGTAATTGCCTGCTTTGCTGGGGCGGCATTCTATGGTGGCAGGTGCAAAATCGGGCGCGTGTTCGAGTACGATGTCGGTGATAGTGGCTTGAAACTCAGGGTGCGCCGCCCCCATGATTTTTAATGGAAAATCACAGGGGTATTCGATCAGGCTGTCTTCGGGTTTGATTTCGCTCATGATTTTTGCCTATTTGAATTTGAGCATTAGACCATCCCAGGCACGACCGATAAAGCTGGCAACACCGACGGTTTCTAATGCTTGCAATGGGTAGGTTGCCAGCACTTTGTTATCTAAGCTGACGGTTAATGTGCCTACTGTTTGGCCGCGTCTTAATGGGGCGAGTAGCGGTTGTTGTGTACTCATGGTGGTTTTCAAGTCAGCACTGCGTCCGCGAGGGATGCTTAAGTAGAGGTCGCGAACAAAGCCGACTTTAACGTTGCTTTCGCTACCTTTCCATACTTTGATAGTGGCGACGGCTTGGTCTTTGCGGTAGAGCTTGGCACTGTCAAAAAATTGAAAGCCGTAATTGAGTAAGCGTTGGCTTTCTGCGGCACGCAATGCGTCTGTATTTGCGCCGAGGACGACGGATAATAAGCGACGCTCGCCACGGTGGGCTGAGGCAATTAAGCAATAACCTGCGTTTTCGGTATGCCCTGTTTTCATGCCGTCAACGCTGGGGTCGCTCCATAGTAGGCGGTTACGGTTGGGTTGGGTGATGTTGTTGTAGCGATATTCTTTGATGGAATACAACGGGTGAAATTCAGGGTAATCGCGAATAATCGCGGTGGCTATCAGGCTCAAGTCGAGTGCGGTTGTGTAGTGCTGTGGGTCGGGCAGGCCTGTAGCCGTGACGAAATGGGTGTGGGTCATGCCTAAACGTTGCGCTTCTTTGTTCATCATGCTGACAAAGCCTGCTTCGCTACCGCCTACATTTTCTGCCAGCGCAACGGTGGCATCGTTGCCTGATTGGATAATCATGCCGTGCAACAATTCATCGACGGTGACAGGTTTGTTAGGCTCAACGAACATGCGTGAGCCTTCGGTTTTCCACGCGCGGTCAGACACGGGAATGACATCGGTGAGCTTCATACGCCCTTGTTTGATAGCGGCAAAATCCAGGTAAGCCGCCATGAGTTTAGTGAGTGAGGCGGGCTCTATGCGGCGATCGGCATCGTGTGCAACCAGCACTTGCCCACTGTTCGCATCCATGAGCAACCAGGCTTTAGCGGCAAGCTCTGGCGGTGGTGCTGTGGGTAAGTCGAGCGCGTAGCTGTAGTTGCTGAGTAGGAATAAGGCGGCAATGAGCAGTTTTTTCATGTTAGTTAGCGAGTGTGTTATTCAAGGTTATTCAATGACTGCGCGGATAGGCTTTAAGTTCATCCGTGCTTCGATTTCTTGGCTGGCGATTTTAGCACTATCGTCGTCGTTATAGGGGCCGAGTGCAACACGGTAACGGTCGCCCTTGGTTAATATGACTAAGGCGGCGTTGCTTTTACTTAGCTGGGTGCTGGCGCGAGCGAGTAGTTTTTCGGCATTATCGCGATTAGTGAAGCTGCCTAATTGTAAAAATATGCCTGCCGTATCAGCAGGCACATCACGTCCTTGGCTAATTTCGGTAGGTGTAATCGCGGTGACTTCTACCATGCCGCTACCGCCTTGAGCGATGCCTAGTTTATGCGCGGCAGTGTAGGATAAATCAATAATGCGCTTGCTGTGAAACGGGCCGCGGTCATTGACGCGCACAATGACGGATTTGCCTGTGGTGAGCGATTTGACGCGTGCGTAACTCGGGATGGGCAGGGTGAGGTGCGCCGCAGTCATGGCGTACATATCGTAAATCTCGCCTGTTGCGGTGCGTTTGCCGTTGAATTTTTTGCCGTACCAAGAGGCGATGCCTTGGGCTTGGTAGGTGACGTTTTCAGTCGCTGGTGTGTAGTTTTCTCCTAGCACTGAATATGGGCGATTAGCGTATTTATGCAGAGGTTCTATTTTAGGTACTGCGTCAGGAATCGCGTCTATATTGGCAGGCGGATTATCGCCTGGGCCGTCGTCTTGGTAATAGCCGCCAGGTTTTTTGCTCGGGCTAGTCGGGGGCATGTTGCTAGGTTCGGCAGGTAATGGGCGTTTGGATGGTGCGCTGGCGCAACCTGCCAAGATGAGCATAATGAATATGGGTAATATGTATTTCATGATTTGATTAGCTTTCTGTGGGTTTTAACGCTCATCAAAATACCAAAACCTAGCATGACGATGACCATGGCCGTGCCGCCGTAGCTCATCATCGGTAAGGGTACGCCGACCACAGGCAGGATACCAGACACCATGCCCATGTTGACGAATGCGTAAGTGAAAAATGCCATCGTAATACTGCCCGCCATTAAGCGTGCAAACAAATTAGGTGCGTTGGTGGCGATGCTAAGTCCACGGGCAATGATGGCGAAATAGAGTAGTAGCAATAAAATGTTGCCTAACAAGCCAAACTCTTCGCCAAACACGGCAAAGACGAAATCGGTAGTGTGCTCAGGTAAAAAATCCAAATGTGATTGCGTGCCGTTGAGCCAGCCTTTACCAAAGGCTCCGCCTGATCCTATGGCAATCGTCGATTGGATAATGTGATAGCCGGCACCCAACGGGTCAGTCATAGGGTCGAGTAAAGTGAGTACACGCTTACGTTGATAGTCATGCAGGAAATGCCACAGCACAGGCATACTCGCGCCTGCTAATACCCCCATGCCTAGCATAATGCGCCAAGGTAAACCCGCAAAAAACAGCACATAAAATCCCGACGCGCTAATGAGTAAAGCAGTCCCTAAATCAGGCTGTTTTGCCACCAATACCACAGGAATAGCCAGTAACAAAGCGGCAATGCCGTAATCTTTCAACTTCAGTGTGGCTTCATGATAATGAAAGTACCACGCCAGCATGAGCGGCATAGCGATTTTCATGATTTCTGAAGGCTGTATGCGCGTGACCCCGACATGCAGCCAGCGTCGTGAGCCATTGACTACGTCGCCAAATAGCGCAACGCCTATCAGTAAAATAACGCCTAGCGTATAAAGTGGGACGGCTGATGCGATTAAGTACTGTGGCGGAATGTTCGCCACTATCACCATGATGCCGATAGCCACCAGCATGTTGATGGCGTGCGCCATGAGCTTGCCCGTGTCTTCGCCCGCCGCGCTGTATTGCAAAAACAGGCTCAATAACATCAGCGCGAACAGCAATAGCAGTAGCGGGTAATCTAGGTGGCTGGCGATTTTAGTGAGCCATGCTTTAATCCGCATTGACGTTATCTCCAGTAGGATTGATGGCGGGCATATCTTTGGGTAGCTTTTTGAGCAAATAATAATCCATCGCGGCACGCGCGATAGGCGCGGCCACTGTGCCGCCGTGCCCGCCATTTTCGATGAGGACGGCGATGGCGATTTTGGGCGCATCAGCAGGTGCAAAGGCAATAAATAACGCATGGTCGCGATGGGTTGCCAGCATTTTACCTGCATTGTACTTTTCATTTTGGCGTATGCCGACAACTTGCGCTGTACCTGTTTTGGCGGCAATTAAATACGGTGCACCTGCGCTGGCGACGGATGCCGTACCGCTAGGGCGAGTCACGTCTATCATGGCATCGGTGATGACTTTGAGTTGCGCTGGGGTGATGCTGGCTTGGGTGACGATTTGCGGTGCTATCGTGCGGCGTTGCCCTGTGCCACTGTCGATAATGGCCTCCACTAATTGCGGCTTGAGCACCAAGCCACCATTGGCAAGTGCGGCGGTGGCAACGGCGAGTTGTAATGGTGTCGCGAGGTTGTAGCCTTGCCCTATCCCTGCGATGACGGTTTCACCTGGATACCAAGGCTGCTTGGAATGTTTGGCTTTCCAGGCGCGTGAGGGCAATACGCCTGCTAGTTCGCCATCCATGTCTATGCCTGTTTTTTTTCCAAAGCCAAATTGGCTGAGGAAGTCGTGCATACGGTCTATGCCTAAATCATTGGCGAGTCGGTAATAATAGGTGTCGCATGATTGCACGATGGAGAGGTGCATATTGACTGAGCCGTGTCCGTTGGGTTTCCAGTCGCGATAACGATGACTACTGTTGGGCAGCATAAAATAGCCTGGATCGGCGATAGTGTCATTGGGCGTGCGCACGTCGTAATGTAGGCCTGCTAATGCCATGAACGGCTTGATAGTGGAGCCTTCGGGATATGCGCCACGCAAGGCGCGGTTGAGCAAGGGGCGATCGGCTGAGGTATTTAAGGCATTCCAGTTAGTGCTGTCTATACCATCGACAAATAAATTAGGATCAAAGCCAGGATTGCTGACAAAGGCCAGCACGCCGCCTGTTTTGGGGTCTAGGGCAACCAGCGCGCCTCGGTAGTTGCCAAAAGCGTGCTCGACGATGCTTTGTAATTTGCTATCTATGGTGAGGACTAAATTATCACCTGATATGGGATTGGTGTGTGACAACGTGCGCACGGCGTGTCCGCCTGCATCAGTTTCTACTTGTTCTGCGCCTGTGGTGCCGTGGAGCACGTTTTCAAAACTTTGCTCTACGCCCACTTTGCCGATGTGGTCCGTGCCGCGATAATTGTCATAGCGACCATCATTTTGCAGTTTGACCAAATCCGCATCGTTAATACGACCTATATAGCCGATGAGGTGAGACGCGGATGCGTTTTGTGGGTACTGACGGAATAACCGTGCTTTGACTTCTACGCCAGGCAGGCGATAACGGTTGGCGGCGACGCGGGCGACTTCTTCATCGGTGAGCCGTGTACGTAGCGGCAGCGTCTCAAAATTACGACTTTCGGCCATGATTTTTGCAAAATGCTTGCGATTGGCAGGCGTTATTTCGACTAATTGTGCCAGCGCATCTATGGTGTCGTTCAGATTTTTGATTTTGCTCGGCGTTAATTCTAGCGTGTAAGCAGAATAGTTATGCGCCATGACCACACCGTTACGGTCAAAAATAATGCCCCGATTAGGCGGTGTGGGTACGATGGAAATGCGGTTGCTTTCGGCTAAGGCAAAATAGCGATCGTGCTCCAGCACTTGCACATAAAAAAATCGCGCTAATAGCGTCAAAAACAGCACCACCACGAAGCCAGCGGCTATCATGATGCGCCGTCGGAAATCATGCGCTTCGGTGTGGTAATGCTTGATTTCTGCTTGTTCCCTCATTGTGATTTTTTAGATTCGGGAGTGCGTAATTTGTGTAGTAGATGCCATAGTGATACCCAGCACAATGTGCCCGTCAAAATAGCACTAAAGTAGCGCAAGGCATGGAAACTATCGCCCACAAAAGTAGCGATAACGACGCTTACGGATTGCTCTATCAATAGCAAGACGAGAATATAAATGGCTTGTTGCCAAGGCGGGAAGTTATACATGCGGCGTTGAAACAGCAATAACGCAAATACGGTAATGGTATAGGCCAGTGCGTGTTGCCCTAAAATACTGCCGTCAGTCAAATCAACCAGCAAACCTAACGCCCAAGCCGCACCCATGCCCACTCGCGCAGGCTGGTAAATTACCCAATATAACAGCACTAATAGTAAAAAATCAGGGCGTAGCCATAAATAATCTACCGCCCAAGGCAATAAATTAAATGCGACTGCAACCAGCAAGCTGATGCTAATGACCCAAGGGCTATAAGCCAGTCTGATACTATTACCTTTATTGCTCTTGAGTGCCATTAGGGCTTACCTATTGGTGTGGTAGGGCTGGTGACAATTAACACGAGACGGTTGCGGTCTATGGCGGCCAAGGGTTTGCAAATAATATGGGCGAATGCGCGGCTACTGCTGAGGTCAATTTGCGTCACTCGCGCTACACTCAAACCTGATGGATAAACGCCGTCTATGCCCGAAGTGGTAATCAAGTCACCTGCTCGCACGTCGGTGCTGTGCGGCAAATAGCGAATTTCCACCATGTCATCTATTCCTGTGCCAAACAAAACGGCGCGTTGTCCTGTGCGTTGTACCATGACGGGGACGGATTGATCTTTATTGGTGAGCAAAGTGACTTCGCTACTGTAGGGGTAAACTTGGGTGATTTGCCCAATCAAACCCGTCTCGTCTATGACTGCCGTCCCTGCGATTACGCCTTGTTGGCTACCGCGATTGAGCGTGACTAAGCGCAAATAAGGATCGCGTGGGATGCCGATGATTTCAGCTAATTGTGTGTGCAAAGGGGTGCGGCTTTGTGCGCCAAGCAAGGCACGTAAGCGGTTATTCTCTAATGTTAAATCTTGATAGCGTTGCAAGGTGGTGGCATAGTTGACGGCACGTGAACGGAGCGCGTCATTCTCACGTTGCAATTGTGCGTGTTTGACGAAAAACCCGTTGACTTTTTCGTAAGTTAAATAGGGTGCCGCTATGAGTTCTGTCGCGGGCGTAATCAAGCTATACATACCCGCGCGGAATAGGTGCAAGGCGTGAAAACGCACATCAGCAATAATGATGACGATGCTAAGTAATATGTAAATCATCAACCGTGCTCCCGCACTAATACCATGCGGGAACAGGTTGAGATGTGGGTGACGCGTGGGCATGTTAAGTGCTTAGGAATCCTGCGCAAATACGCTGTGTAGTTTGTCCATTTCTTCCAGCGCACGCCCAGAGCCACGCACCACGCAAGTGAGCGGGTCTTCGGCAACGATAACTGGCAGACCAGTTTCTTCCATTAGCAATCTGTCTAAATCGCGCAATAACGCACCGCCGCCTGTGAGCACCATGCCTTTTTCGGCAATATCTGCGCCTAGCTCTGGTGGCGTTTGCTCGAGCGCGGATTTGACTGCGCTGACGATGTTGTTGAGCGGGTCGGTGAGGGCTTCGAGGATTTCATTGCTGGAAATAGTAAAACTGCGTGGGATACCTTCTGCCAAATTGCGACCTTTGACCTCCATCTCTTGTACAGCAGAGCCTGGAAAAGCCGAGCCTATGCCTTTTTTGATGGCTTCGGCTGTGGCTTCGCCTATCAACATGCCGTAGTTGCGGCGGATGTAATTGATAATGGCTTCGTCAAATTTATCGCCACCAACGCGCACGGAGTTGGCGTAAACAATACCGCCCAGCGAAATCACGCCGACTTCCGTTGTACCGCCACCGATGTCCACGACCATAGAGCCTGTGGCTTCGGCAACGGGTAAGTCAGCACCAATCGCCGCCGCCATAGGTTCTTCAATTAAATAAACCTGACGCGCACCTGCGCCGATAGCGGATTCACGGATAGCACGGCGTTCCACTTGGGTAGAGCCGCAAGGTACACAAATAATGATGCGCGGGCTAGGGTGGAACATGCGCGTGTCATGGATTTTTTTGATGAAATACTTGAGCATTTGCTCGGTGATGGTGAAGTCAGCAATCACGCCGTCCTTCATTGGGCGGATAGCGGTGATATTGCCAGGCGTGCGCCCGAGCATGTTTTTCGCTTCTAGTCCAACCGCTTGTATGGTTTTTTTTGCGCTATTCGCATCTTGGCGGATAGCGACAACAGAGGGTTCGTCGAGGACGATGCCTTTGCCACGCACATAAATCAGCGTGTTGGCAGTGCCCAAATCGATAGCTAAATCGGTAGAAAAGTAACCGCGTAATGATCCAAACATAATAGTGATTTTCGCTTAGGTTAGTGGTGAATTTGCTACGATACCAAGATGGTATAAGTAGCCTTGTGCAAACGTAATATGATACTCTAATAGGCTTGTTTACTGTGAAGATTTTGTACTATGTCGCTAACGCTACAAGATGTAAAACGTGTCGCCACGCTGGCGCGTATTGCTGTCAACGAGACAGAAGCCGCTACCTACCAACAGCACCTCAATGGTATCTTTGGGCTCATCGCTGAAATGCAAGCCGTTGATACGACAGGCATAGCCCCCATGTCGCACGCGCAGGATTTAAGCCAGCGTTTGCGTGATGATGTGGTAACAGAGACGAATCAGCGCGATAAGTTCCAAGCGATTGCGCCGCAAGTCGCGGGTGGGCTGTATTTGGTTCCTCAGGTGATAGAGTGAAATGATAAATTCCAGTTTAAGTCAATTGGCGCGTTTGCTCGCCGATAAAAAAATCTCCAGCGTGGAATTAACGCAACTTTATTTAGACAGAATTGCGCAATTGAATCCTATTTTGAACGCGTTCGTGACGCAGAATTTAGATGTCAGCATGAGCATGAGCGAAGCCCGCGCTGCCGATGCGCGAATTGCGGCGGGTGATGTCGCACCGTTGACGGGCATACCTGTTGCACACAAAGATATATTCTGTGCCGACGGCTGGCGTACTACTTGCGGCTCGAAAATGTTAGAAAATTTCATTGCCCCCTACGACGCGCACGTGATTAGCCAGTTCAAAACAGCGGGCATGGTGAGTTTGGGCAAAACCAACATGGATGAATTCGCCATGGGCTCATCCAATGAAACGTCGTATTTTGGCGAGGTTAAAAATCCTTGGGACATATCGGCAGTGCCTGGCGGCTCATCGGGTGGCTCGGCGGCGGCAGTGGCGGCGCGGTTAGCCCCTGCGGCGACGGGCACAGATACAGGCGGCTCTATTCGCCAACCTGCGGCATTGACGGGGATTACTGGCTTGAAACCGACCTACGGCGTGGTGTCGCGCTACGGTATGATAGCCTTTGCCTCCAGTCTCGACCAAGCTGGACCCATGGCTAAATCAGCAGAAGACTGCGCATTGCTGATGAATGTCATGGCAGGTTATGACGAACGCGATTCCACTAGCTTAGATCGCCCCGTGGAAGATTACACGCGTGATTTACAGCAGCCGTTGGCAGGTTTGCGTATCGGTTTGCCGCGTGAGTATTTTGCTGAAGGCTTGAGCGCGGATGTGGCGGCGAGTGTAGAAGCGGCGTTGCAGGAATATCGCAAACTAGGCGCGGTGACGGTGGATATTTCACTGCCGAATACTAAGTTATCTATCCCTGTTTATTACGTGCTGGCCCCCGCTGAAGCATCGACCAATTTATCGCGGTTTGACGGTGTGCGCTATGGCTACCGTGCGCCTGAATACGGCGATTTGACCGACATGTACCAAAAATCACGGGCGCAAGGCTTTGGCACGGAAGTCAAACGCCGCATCATGATAGGCACTTACGTGCTGTCGCATGGTTATTACGATGCGTATTACATGCAGGCGCAAAAAATCCGCCGTTTAATCGCGCAGGATTTTGAAGCCGCTTTTCAACACTGCGACATTATCATGGGACCGACCGCGCCGAGCACCGCGTTTAATTTCGGCGAAAAAGCAGATGATCCTGTGGCGATGTATTTATCCGATATTTATACGATTGCGGTCAATCTGGCAGGCTTGCCTGGCATGTCCGTACCCTGCGGCTTAGGCGCAAATGGTCGCCCTGTAGGCTTGCAGATTATCGGCAACTATTTCAGCGAAGCCAAAATGCTGGGTGTCGCCCATCAATACCAATTAGCAACGGATTGGCATACGCGTATGCCTGAAATATGAAAAGTATTCCGCATCCTATTCAGTATCAGGGTAGCAAACGCATGTTAGCGTCTGCTATTTTGAAGTATGTGCCTGATAATACTGCTAGGTTAGTTGAGCCATTTTCTGGGTCAGCGGCGATTAGTATTGCTTGTGCATATCGACAGAAATCAAGTGAGTATTGGATTAACGATGCGAATAAGCCGCTGGCTGAGTTATTACGCTTAATTGTCGATTCCCCGCTGGATACGGCCGCAGAGTATGAGCGTATTTGGAACGCACAACATGATGATGCTAATCATTTTTATCAGGTGCGAGCAGAGTTTAACCGTTCCCAAAGCCCTTATTTGTTTCTTTATTTATTGGCTCGGTGTGTTAAGGGGGCAGTTCGTTACAACGCGGATGGTGAGTTTAACCAAAGTCCTGATAAACGACGATTTGGTACACAGCCTAAGACTATGCGTAACAATATGATGAATATGTCTGCTTTGTTGAAAGGGCATGCTCATTTTTCTTCTTTAGATTACCGTCATGTTTTGACGGAGGTTCAATCAAGTGATGTTGTTTATATGGATCCTCCTTACCAAGGAGTTTGTGGCGAGCGAGATTCGCGATATTTTTCTGGAATTACGCATGGTGATTTTATATCAACCTTAGATGACTTAAATGCAAAAGGGATTTCGTATATTGTGAGCTATGATGGGCGACGGGGTGATAAAGCTTTTGGTGAGTCTTTGCCTAAGGAATTAGCATTACTACATATTGAATTGAATGCGGGAAGATCTAGTCAGTCCACATTGCTGGGGCGTGAGGAAATTACATACGAATCTTTGTATATTTCAAAGGCATTAGCTAAACGATGTATGTATCCAACAAAGTGTTATCGTGAACATACTGCTCAGCAATTGACTTTGTTGCAAAAGGTGTCGCGTTATGCTTGATTTGCCACAAACATTTATAGATTTATGTCAGTCAGTAACAGCTAAACGACCAAAAACAGTGATAAATCATATACTCGAATATGGGTTTATTACTACCGAAGAATTGAAGGTGCGTTATGGCTATAATCATCCACCACGTGCTGTTCGAGATGTGCGTGAGCATGGTATTGCAATTGAAACTTTTCGTGTTGATGGTTCGGATGGGCGAAAAATCGCTGCCTATCGTTTCGGTGATACAACGATTCAGCCTTTTACAAAACTGTCTGGGCGGACAGGGTTATCAAAGAAAATTAAGACTGCTTTGATTGCAAAGTATGGTTGCCAATGTTTCATATATCTTGAAAAAATGGCTGAAAGTGATTTGCAGATTGATCACCGAGTGCCTTATCAAGTTGATGGAGATGGTGCAAATAGCGAGCTGAACCCTGATGATTTCATGTTGCTTTCAGGATCTGCTAATCGCGCTAAATCTTGGTCTTGTGAGCAATGTGACAACTGGCAGGAAACTAAAGATAGAGCCATCTGTTTAAGTTGTTATTGGGCTTATCCAGCATGTTATTCGCATATTGCGATGCGACAAGTGCGGCGGTTAGATTTGATTTGGCAAGGTGATGAAACTGATGCTTATGAAGAGTTAAAAAGTGAAGCAAGCACTCAAGGTAAAACGATGCCAGTTTTTGTTAAAGAGATATTAGTGCAAGCTCTTCAGCAATCAATTACAAAAAACATCAAGGAAAGTTAATCACTATGCAATGGGAAATCGTCATTGGGTTAGAAGTGCATACCCAATTATCTACACAGTCTAAAATTTTTTCGGGTTCGAGTACGGCGTTTGGTGCAGAGCCTAATACGCAGGCAAGCGCGGTGGATATTGCCTTGCCTGGCGTATTGCCCGTGCTGAACCGTGGTGCGGTGGAGCGGGCGATACAGCTGGGGTTGGCTATCAACGCCAATATCAGCCGCCGCTCAGTGTTCGCGCGCAAAAATTATTTTTACCCGGATTTGCCCAAAGGCTATCAAATCAGTCAGATGGAACTGCCTGTGGTGGAAGGCGGGCATTTGACCATACAAGTGGGCGATACGGAAAAAACTATCCGCATCACCCGTGCGCATCTGGAAGAAGATGCGGGTAAATCTGTGCACGGCGGCGGCGCGGGAGGTTATGGAGGCCCTGGTGGTTATGGTGTGGCTATGGCATATGGAAGCAGCTTTACTGGCATAGACTTAAATCGCGCGGGCACACCGTTGCTGGAAATCGTTTCCGAGCCTGACATGCGTAGTGCGGCAGAGGCGGTGGCGTATGCTAAGACACTGCATAATCTGGTGGTGTGGCTGGGGATATGCGATGGCAATATGCAGGAAGGTTCGTTCCGTTGCGACGTGAACGTGTCGGTGCGCAAGTTCGGCGAGCCGCTCGGCACGCGCCGCGAAATCAAAAATCTGAACTCGTTTAAGTTTATGCAACAGGCGATAGATTACGAAGTGCAATGGCAAATCGATACGCTGGAAGACGGCGGGAAAATCCAGCAAGCCACGATTTTGTTCAACCCCGACACGGGCGAAACACACGCCATGCGCAGCAAAGAAGATGCGCATGATTACCGCTATTTCCCTGACCCTGATTTATTGCCCTTGGTTATCTCCGAAGAATGGATAGCGCGTACCCGTGCGACCATGCCTGAATTGCCTGCGGTGATGCGCGAACGTTTCGTCAGTCAGTATGCGATTTCTGCTTATGATGCAGGGATATTGACTAGTAGCAAGGCGATGGCGAGCTATTTTGAAGAGGTGGTGGCGGCAGTGGGTGGCGAAGCCAAAATCTGCGCTAACTGGATGATGGGTGAGTTATCAGCCGCACTCAATCGCGCTGAATTAACTATCGGTAATAGCCCAGTCAGCTCCAGCCAGTTGGCGATGTTGGTGACGCGGATTACTGACGGTACGTTGTCAGGCAAACTGGCAAAAGAGGTGTTTGAGGCGTTGTGGCAGGTTGAGGGCGAAGTCGATGAAATCATTGAAGCGCGTGGCTTAAAGCAAGTGTCTGATAGCGGTGCGATTGAAGCAGTGGTCGCGCAGATTTTGGCAGACAACCCTAACCAAGTCGCCGAATATCGTGCAGGTAAAGAAAAAATGCTGGGTTATTTAATTGGACAAGCGATGAAGGCGATGAAGGGCAAGGCTAATCCGCAACAGTTGAATGAGGTGTTGCTGCGGATGTTGGGTTAATGGTTCGTTAAAGTAAATTATACCCAAAATTGAAAAGGTAATTATTATGAATAGGCGTTTATTTGTACAGTCGTTATTAGCGGCTACGTTGTCTGCCAGCTATCCAGCGCAGGCTTTATTGTTGTCGGGTTCTACTCAGCTTACCATGGCGATTTACCCTGGGACTGGCGCGGAAGATATGCCTATTGCGACATTTCAAGAGAGCACAAAGCCGTTAACGGATGTTTTGTCGAAGAAAATTGGTAAGAAAGTATATAGCGAACCTTATCGTAGTTTTGGGTTGTTATATAAAGCGATTGATGGCAATGTGGCTGACACATTGTTAGTGCCGCCTATTGCTGCGGCATACGCGCTACAGCACGGTTATCAGCCCTTGGTGCGTATCCAAGATATGGCGACAGGGACGTTAATTAAACGCAAAGGTCAGGCTGTTACTCGTATCGGTATGACTGAGTCTAGCTCATGGTTAGGGGCGGTTGGGGCTGATTTGGTTGCTAAACATAGTTTGGTTCCAACCAGTGCAGTGCAAGTTGTGAAAACGCAAGATGCAGTTGTTTATTTGCTAGAACAAAAAGCGGTGCAGGCGGCTGTGTTGCGTACTGAAAAAGCGAATAAATTGATTGCGACAGGTGAGTATGAGGTTTGGTATGAGTTACCAAAAACGCCTGATTTAACTTTGCTAATACATGAAAAATTGGCCACAAGCTATGCTGAGTCGATGCGGCAAGCAATGGTGACATTACCTGCGGAGGTGATTAAGCAATTGCAAATAGTGATACATGTGCCGATTAAGCAGTTCGTATCTGCCAACCAGCAAGACTATTCGGTCTTGTCTAAATTGTTGAAAAAATAGGCAGGTACGGCACTCAATACCGCTGAGTCAGCGTCATGGTGCTACCGTCGCGCTGCATATTGGTTTGGTTTAAGAAACTCATGCCGAGCAGGGCGATAGGTAATCCGCCACCTTCTACGACTACGCCTTGTACCATGTTCAAACTAATGCCGCCGATGCGGATATTGTTGAAAGTTACGCCGTAAGCATTGGTGCTACCATTGGCGGTGCTGATAGTGCCGCGTGTGCCGTGACGATAGTCTATGCCTAGATGGTCTGCGTCTTGGGTGCTGATGGTGACTAGCGTTGCACCTGTATCGACGACAAAATTCACGCTATTGCCATTGATAGAGCCTGTGGTAAAAAAATGCCCACTGGCATCGGCATTGAGACTGGCGGTGGCTTTACTGCTATTGTTACCCCCGCCTGTATATGATTCGCCCATGCTCAGTACTCGTTTTTTGCCATCAACTTGAAAAGTGGCATTGCTGGCGTTGGCGCTGATGAGCTTTGCGCCATTGATAGTTTCACCCACGGTCATGACGCGCGGTTTACCGCCGTCTATCATGACCATAGCACGGTCGGTGAATAGCCCTGTGACATTGATATTGGTGGCATAGCTGAGATTGACACTGGCAAATAAAGCGAATGTCAAGGCGAATTTTTGTGCGCGGCACGGATTCATTTTTTGCCTGTCAGTTCTATGAAATGCGCTTTATCAGCATCAAATTTGGCGGCGGTATCGACCATGTCTTGGTTGGTTTTTTTAATGATGGCTTCTAAGTCGGTGATACGTTGTGTGGTTTCTATGTATTCAGCACTTTTAAGCGGTAGCTTCTTTTGTTTGGCGCGTAATGGGGTGAGGCGTGCGTTGGTGCCGTTGAGAATCAATTTATACTGCTCCAGGCTGCGGTCACGCGCCAAGTCGATTTCAGCTGGCGATGTGTAGGTGTTGAGTAGCGCGGTGTCGTGGCGTTTTTGTTCGATAGCGGCTTGTTTGGCTTTGGTGGCCTCGGCTTCATCGGCGGCTTGTTTAGCGCGTTGCTCGGGCGTGAGGGCGGCGGCATTTTGCTTGACGACATTGCCCTTTTTATTAAACTCTGTGCTGGCGCTGCCCGCTGCTTGAGGCGGCATGGTGTCACCATAGTGAACTACGCCTTGCGCGTCTTTCCACTTGTAGATTTCTGCGTGTGCAACATTGGTGAAGCAGGTAAATATTAAAACGCTGAGTAAACTGGTTTTCATTATGATTTAGCTCCGTAAGTATGGCGATATTGTGCAACGGCTGTTGCGTATTGTTCCATGTTTGGGTTGCTTTGCAAATAGCTGAGTAAATCATCCAGATTGGCAATTGCAAACACAGGAATTTGATATTGCTGTTGTACTTCTTGTACCGCTGATAAATCCCCCGTCCCGCGCTCCATGCGGTCGATAGCGATGATGACACCTGCTGGCGTTGCACCGTGGGCACGGATGAGTTCGACCGATTCGCGCACTGAAGTGCCAGCGGAAATGACATCGTCGATAATCAATACCCGACCTTGCAATGGCGCACCGACTATCGTCCCGCCTTCGCCGTGGTCTTTGGTTTCTTTGCGATTAAAGCTATATGCTGTATTTTTGCCCTCGTTGGCGAGTGCAATAGCACTGGCGGCGGCGAGCGGGATGCCTTTATAAGCGGGGCCAAATAAGACATCAAATTCTATTCCAGCGGCAAGTATGGCTTTAGCGTAAAATTCACCTAGTTGTTTTAACGCTAAACCATCGGCAAATAAGCCCGCGTTAAAGAAGTAAGGGCTCATGCGCCCTGCTTTGGTTTTGAATTCACCAAAGCGCAGTACGTTTTGGTTGATGGAAAACTGTAAAAATTCGTGTCTGAAATCGTTCATAAATGTAGAGAAAGCCTAAATAATGCGTGTTATTACCGCGAACTTAAATGGTATCCGTTCAGCGACGACTAAGGGGTTTTTTGACTGGATGCTGAGTCAAAACGCTGATTATGTCTGCGTGCAAGAGCTTAAAGCTCAGCAAGCCGATATGCGTGATGAAATGTTATCACCGAATGGCTATGTCGGCTATTTTCATTATGCGGAGAAAAAAGGCTATAGCGGTGTGGGTATCTATAGCAAACAGCCTGCGGACGAGGTGATTGTGGGCTTGGGTATCGCTGAAATAGATGCTGAAGGACGTTACCTGGAAGCGCGATTCGGCAATTTGAGCATAGTGTCCTTGTATTTGCCGTCAGGTTCGAGTGGCGATGACAGGCAACAGGTGAAATTTGCTTTCCTTGCGCATTTTTATCCGCATTTGCAAGCCTTGGTGGCAAGTGGGCGCGACGTGCTGGTGTGCGGCGACTGGAATATCGCGCATCAGGAGATAGACCTGAAAAACTGGAAGTCCAACCAGAAAAATTCAGGCTTTCTACCTGAAGAGCGGGCGTGGATGACGCAGGTGTTAAATGACTTGAACTGGGTCGATGTGTATCGCGTACTGTATCCCGATGCGACGGCTGAGGCCTACACTTGGTGGAGCAATCGTGGGCAGGCGTGGGCGAATAATGTCGGTTGGCGTATAGATTACCAACTGGCTACGCCTGATTTGGCGGCTAAAGCACAGTCCGCCAGTGTTTACAAAGAACAGCGTTTTTCTGATCACTCACCTTTAATAGTTGATTATTTATGATGGCACAGCATCCTTGGTTAGCAGCATTCAAAGTGTATGCGCATCCGCGTGTGGCGGGGATGCTGTTTTTGGGTTTCTCGTCGGGCTTGCCGCTGTTGCTGGTGCTGGGGACGCTGTCGTTCTGGTTGCGGGAGGCGGGCATAGACCGTGCGACCATAGGGCATTTGTCCTGGGTGGGCTTGGCTTACGGTTTCAAGTGGTTGTGGGCACCGTTGGTGGACAGGTTGTCTTTGCCGTTGCTCACGCGTTGGCTGGGGCGGCGCAGGGCGTGGTTGTTATTGGCGCAAATTACCTTGGTGGCGGCGTTGCTGGGGATGGCGAATACTGATCCTTCTATCAATTTGCAACCGATGATTTATTTTGCACTGGCAGTGGCGTTTGCTTCGGCAACGCAGGATATTGCGCTAGATGCCTACCGTATCGAAGCGGTGACGCAGGAAAAACAGGGTGCGATGGCGGCGACTTATCAGGCGGGTTATCGTATCGCCATGATTACCGCAGGGGCGGGGGTGTTGTGGATAGCGTCGGCAGTTGACACTACGCCGACCGCGTATGATTTTATGCCCTGGCATGTCGCTTATACGGCGATGGCGGCGTTCATGGCAGTGGGTATATTGGCGACCTTGTTGATTAGCGAGCCTGAGCTTGCGCCTAATCCGATTGCGGCGCAGGAGGCAACTGAGGTGCATGATGCTTTGGTGCGACGCGGTTTGCAAGGGCGCACATTGCGGGCGGCAAGCTGGGTTTATACGGCGATATTGAGTCCGTTCATGGATTTTATCCGCCGTTTTGGCTGGCAGGCGGCGTTAATTTTGGCGTTGATTGCGATTTACCGTATTTCCGATGTGGTAATGGGGGTAATGAGTAATCCGTTTTATGTCGATATGGGTTATTCCAAGGACGAAGTGGCGACAGTTTCCAAAGTGTATGGCGTGGTGATGACCATCGTCGGCGCGGCGTTGGGCGGTGTGCTGACGGCGAAAATGGGGGTGATGCGCACGCTGTTTCTGGGCGCGGTGTTGTCGGCGAGCACGAATTTGCTGTTCGTGTGGCTGGCGGGTCTGGGGCATGATGTGTCGGCATTGGTGTTTACTGTGTCGGCGGATAATTTGTCGGCAGGTATCGCGTCTAGCGCATTTGTGGCGTATTTGTCGGGGTTGACCAATACGGCTTATTCGGCGACGCAATATGCGCTCTTCAGCTCAGTGATGCTGATGTTGCCCAAGTTTATTGCGGGCTTCTCGGGCGACTTTGTCGATGCTTACGGTTATGCGGATTTCTTTACGGGCACGGCATTATTGGGTGTGCCTGTGTTATTGCTGGTGTGGTTAGTGGCGCGGCAGGCTAATGCTAGAATTTAGTCTGATTTCTATACTGCTGGTGGGCTTGCTCGGCGGCGTGCATTGCGTAGGCATGTGCGGCGGCATAGTCACAGCGTTGTCGTTTGCTACGCCGAATAACAAACCGAGTCTGGCGATGTTGTTGGGTTACAACTTCGGGCGCATTTTGAGTTATGCCATTGCTGGCGGCATAGCGGGCGCGGTGGGGGCGAGCAGCTTGTTGCTGAATGATTTTATGCCAGCCTCGCGTGTGCTGTATGCGGCGGCGAGCGTGATGATGATATTGCTGGGACTGTATCTGGCGGGCTTGTCACGGGCGATATTGGTGCTGGAGCGCGTCGGCGGGCATGTCTGGCAGCGTTTGCAACCGTTGATGAAGCGGCTGTTGCCAGTACGCAACGCGCCGCAAGCGGTGTTGGTGGGGATGATATGGGGCTGGTTGCCGTGCGGTCTGGTGTATTCCATCCTGATTTCAGCACTGGCAACGGGTAGTGCTACGCAGGGTGCGCTGGTAATGGCGGTGTTCGGCTTGGGCACGTTGCCGAATTTATTGGCAATGGGGATGCTGGCACAACATTTACAGGTATTTACCCGCCGCCCCGCAGTACGGCTGATGGCTGGTTTATTGGTAGCCACTTTTGGCGTGCTGGGGTTAGTGCGTTTGTTGATGCAAGGATAAGTGGATAGTCATTTGCTTGGCGTGATATTTTGATGTGTTTGGTATTATGCGTTATAATAGAGATGAGCTGGGATGCGCTGCACCTTTATGGCAGAGCGTTGAACGATTGTTTCACCTGGCTTACCTCTTTTCTAAAGCCGCTTTATGCGGCTTTTTTGCTATCTGGGAGTATTTAGGGCATGTATCTTCTGTATCTTGATGAATCAGGCTCGGTGGATGACCCAAATTCTCATTTCTTTGTAATGGCAGGCGTAAGCGTTTTTGAGCGTCAAACCCATTGGGCAGAAAGATCCATGAACGTTATCGCCGAGCGATTTGATCCTGTGAATCCAGCGCGTATGGAATTTCATGCGGCACTTATGCGTACTGGTCGGTATGAGTGGCAATCATTTGCGGCGGCTGACAGGGTGCAGGCAACGGTCGATGTGCTGAATGTGCTCAACAATGATCACAATGCGCTCAAAGTGTTTGCGGTAGTTATTGATAAGCGCACAATGGCAGCGGATAGCATAGTCCCGAAAGCGTTTGAACTCATCGCGGCTTGTTTTGACGATTATCTTGCGCATTTATACACAAGCTCCAACGGTAAGAATCCACAGCGGGGCATAGTCATTTTTGATAAATCGACATACGAGATAGGCATACAAAAACTGTCAGCGGTATTTAAGCATCAAGGACATGCTAATGGACAGTTGAGAAATTTTGCTGAAGTGCCGTTGTTTTTAGACTCAAAGGCATCGCGCCTAAAGGCTGTGTATTGCCTCTGGTAAAACGTAAATAGAACTCACTATGTTAATTTATAAAGGTTGTTATATTGAATACAAATGAATTACAGCCGCCATTGCGGCAGTTGCTGAAGCGTGCGGCGGTGGCGGTGGATGCGGTGGTGCATAAGGGGCAGAATCTCAATAAAATCATGGCGGCGCAACCTGTGGCTGGGCGGGCGACGGTGCAGGATATGTGTTATGCCAGTTTGCGCG
Source organism: Sulfuriferula sp. (assembly GCA_013140765.1). GTDB lineage: Bacteria > Pseudomonadota > Gammaproteobacteria > Burkholderiales > Sulfuriferulaceae > Sulfuriferula. The sequence continues at coordinate 116,461 of JABFSE010000001.1, read as the reverse complement.
AGTATGGCGAGTTGGCGGCGATGCGTGATGCGTTGTTGACCAAGCCGCTGACCGATAGCGTGGTGGCGTGTTTGCTGGTAGTGGCGTTGCGCCAGGTGCGGGCGCGACCTGATGCGACGCATACGGTGGTGAATGAGGCGGTGGAAGCGGCTGCGGCCGTGCAACCGTGGGCGCGTGGTCTGGCAAACGCGGTATTGCGTAATTATTTGCGCCAAGTCGATAGCTTGGCGACAACGCTGGCAAGCAATCCTGTGGCGTGTTGGAATTATCCGCAATGGTGGATAGATAAAGTGACGCAGGCTTATCCGCAGCATTGGCAGGATTTATTGACGGCAGGCAATCAGCATCCGCCGATGACTTTGCGGGTGAATACCCAGCATGGCAGTACATTGAATTATCTGGAATGTTTGCACGATGAGGGCATAGCCGCGCAGCAAGTCGGCGTGTCAGCATTACAACTGGCGCAGCCGTGTGCGGTATCGGCGTTGCCAGGTTTTGCTACTGGGCGGGTGTCGGTGCAGGATGCGGGGGCGCAATTGGCGGCGGTGTTGCTGGATGTGCATGATGGTCAGCGCGTGCTCGATGCGTGTGCGGCACCTGGTGGCAAGACTGGGCATATTTTAGAGCTGGCGGATGTGCAATTGACGGCATTGGATAACGATGAAGCGCGATTGGTGCGCGTGCGGGAGAATCTGGCGCGGTTGCAGTTAAATGCGACGCTGATGGTCGGCGATGCGGCACAGCCTGGGCGGTGGTGGGATGGCGTAGCCTATGACCGCATACTGGCTGACGTGCCGTGCAGTGCGTCGGGTGTGGTGCGCCGCCATCCTGATATTAAATGGTTGCGCCGCCCTGATGATATTGCGCATTTTGCAACGCAGCAGGCGAAGATTTTAACTGCGCTCTGGTCTTGTCTGGCAGTGGGTGGTAAATTGTTATACGCGACCTGTTCGATTTTCCCCGAGGAGAATCAACAGCAAATTGATGCGTTTTTAGCGCGTCAAGCGGATGCGCGGCAATTACCGTTGGCGGGTGATTGCTCTGGGCAGTTATTGGCGAATGAACTACATGATGGGTTTTATTATGCGTTGCTGGAAAAAAATTAAGCTGTGGTGGTTGGCGCTGATAATCAGCACTGGCGCACTGGCGGCGGGTGAAGGCATACAAATTAAATCGGCTGAACTACGTTTGCAGGATGATGTGTATTATTTGCAAGCGCAGATGATGGTGATACCCAATCCGACGTTGGAAGACGCTTTGCGTAAAGGCGTATCGCTGTATTTTGTGACCGATTTTGAGCTTAAACGACCACGTTGGTATTGGTTGAATGAGGATGTCGCGCACTACACGCGCGTGAGTCGTTTGTCATATAACGCTTTGTTGCGGCAGTATGTGGTATCGGGAGTCAATATCCATGCGCGTAGCGTCGATAAGCTGGATGAGGCGTTGCTGGCACTGGGCGAGGTGAGTGCTGTGCCAATAGTGACGCGGAATGAATTGGATACGCGTGAAACTTATCAGGCAAAATTAACCATGCGTTTGGATACGACGCAATTGCCGAAACCATTGCAGATTAACGCGCTGGCATCGGGTAAGTGGGATTTGGAAGCAACGCCTATGTTGTGGACATTTAAGCCTTGAAGTTATTGATTCTAATTAGTTTTGTCGTTGGTGCAGGGCTGGTTTATCTGCTCTCTAGTGCCAGCGCGAATACGGATTTTTTTGCGCTACATTTAACGTGGTTACTGGTCGCAACTGGCGTGTTGATTGCGACTATGGTCGGTCTGGTTGGTTATCAGATTTGGCAATTACGGCGCAAAATGCAGGCGGGTGTGTTTGGCACTAAGCTCACTGTGCGTCTGATGGTTATTTTTGGTTTGATGGCGTTTGTGCCAGGCGCGGTGGTTTATGCGGTGTCGGTGCAGTTTTTGTCGAAAAGTATTGCTTCGTGGTTTGACGTGCGAGTGGATACGGCGCTAGGTAGCGGTCTGAATTTAGGACAGGCGGTGCTGGATAATTCGCAACGTGAGTTGGTTAAAAAAGCGGAGTCGATGGCGCAAACATTGGCAGAGGCACCTGCGGCTAATCATGCGACTTTGTTAAATAGTTTGCGTGAGCAATATGGCGTGCAAGAGGCGACGCTGTTTACCGATAGAGGCAAGTTGATTTCGTTTTCGGGTAACGAGCGTGCGGGATTAAGCCCCGCCGCACCTGATTCGTCGATACTGCAGCGTACACGGCAACAGCAGGTGTATGCACATATCGAAAATATGGGTGATAAAGGCTTGTATCTGCGCGTCGTTGTGCCTGTGAATTTGTTGTCTTTTACTGAAAGCATACGTGTGTTGCAACTATTACAGCCCGTGCCGCAGAAGCTCGCTGACGATGCAGAGGCGGTGCGTGTCGCTTATCAGGATTATCAAGAGTTATCATTGTCACGGCTGGGGTTGCAACGTTTGTATGGTTTAACGTTGACGTTGGCAATGGTGCTGGCATTGTTGATGACGGTGGCGTTGGCATTTTTAATCAGCGAACAAATGGCCGCGCCGTTACGCGCTTTGGCGAAAGGTACACGCGCAGTGGCGCAGGGAGATTTTAGCCAAGTACACCCCGTCAACAGTCGCGATGAGCTGGGCATGTTGACGCAATCGTTTAATCGTATGACGCGTCAATTAGCTGATGCTAGGCAGGCGACAGCGGATAGCCATGCGCAAATTGAGAAGTCGTTTGCTTATTTAGAAACCATATTGGCGAACTTGACTTCAGGGGTCATTGCATTCGATGAGCAATTACGTGTGCGCAGTATTAACCCCGTCGCGTTGCAGATATTGGAAGTGGAAGAAAAAGTGATGCGTGGTTTGCAGCCTTATCAATGGGCGAATCAAGCACCGCAGTTGGCGGATTTTGCGCATTTGATTAGTGATTATTTTCAAACGCAATTGGTGCAAGACTGGCAACAGCAGATGACCTATCGTAGTCAGCATAATAAGCGTGTGCTGTTGGTGCGCGGTACGCGATTGCCGACGGGGATAGATAGTGGTTTTCTGCTGGTGTTCGATGATATTACTCACTTGGTTCGCGCCCAACGTGATGCCGCTTGGGGCGAAGTGGCGCGGCGATTGGCGCATGAAATCAAAAATCCGCTGACACCGATACAATTATCCGCTGAACGTATAGAGCATAAATTCGCGAGTAAATTGGCGACCGCCGACGCAGAGGTCTTGCGGCGTTCTACGCAAACGATAGTGACGCAAGTGTCAGTGATGAAAGAAATGGTGAATGCTTTCGCTGAGTACGCAAAAGCACCATCGGCGCAATTACAGCCCGTGAATCTGAATGCACTGGTGCATGAAGTATTGGCATTATATGGGCACGATGAGCGCATTAGTCTGGATTTGACCGAGCCATTGCCGATGGTGATGGGGGATGCAAAACTGTTGCGTCAGGTGATCCATAATTTGTTACAAAATGCACAAGATGCACTGACCGATATAGCGCAAGCTAACATTGAAATCGTCACGCGTGCGGCGGAACAAACCGTGCAATTGATGGTGATGGATAACGGCGCGGGCTTGTCTGAAGAGGTTAAAGATAGGTTGTTTGAACCCTATGCAACAACTAAATCCAAGGGCACAGGTTTAGGGCTGGCAATCGTTAAAAAAATTATAGAGGAGCATCAAGGCGTGATACGGATGGAAAATCGTGAGCAAAATGGCGTAGTAGTGTGCATACGTTTGCCTGTGGTGACTGATGGAGTGCAGCTATGAGCGGGCGGGTGTTAGTTGTCGATGATGAAATGGGCATACGAGAGTTGTTGTCTGAAATTTTGGGCGACGAGGGATACGAGGTCATACAGGCTGAAAACGCAGATATTGCCCAAGCCGTTCGCGCCAGCATACAGCCAGATTTGGTGTTGTTAGATATTTGGATGCCCAATCGAGACGGTATTAGCTTGTTAAAACATTGGGCTGACACCGCGCAATTGACCATGCCTGTGGTGATGATGTCTGGGCATGGCACGATAGATACGGCGGTAGAGGCGACGCGTATCGGTGCGGTGGGGTTTTTAGAAAAACCCATCGCCTTAAAAAAGCTATTGATGACGGTAGAAAGTGTAATCAAGCAACACGCTAATATACCTATAGCGGAGCCTGTTGCACCCGTAACGCAGGTGGTATCTACCAGCGATGAGCGTTTAGCTGTCCATGCTAATTTGCCCTTGCGGGAGGCGCGTGACCAATTTGAGCGGCTGTATTTTGAGCGGTTGATTGCGCAAACAGACGGTAATATCACCCATATTGCGGAATTGGCGGCGGTCGAGCGCACGCATTTGTATCGGAAATTAAAGCAGTTGGGCGTTAAACTACCTAAGAAATAGAACCTAGCGATTGATGCGTTTGCCTTAATCATGTATCGTTATATTTTTTTTAATATATCGAAAGGTTGAAGCATGTCGTTAAATAAATTAGTGCGTTCTGGCTTGGTTGCAATCATGCTGGCGTTGAGTGCCTCTGCGTCTGCTGAGGATTTGTTAGTGGCGGCGGCTTCTGATTTATCATTTGTATTGCCTGAAATTAACAAAGCATTTGAAGCAAAGCATCCTGGTGTGACGGTAAAAGTAAGCCTAGGGTCGTCGGGTAATTTTCATGCGCAGATACAAAATGGCGCACCTTACCAAGTGTTCATGTCTGCCGATGAGAAATATCCGCGTGACTTGATTGCGGCGGGTAATGCCGTTGCCGACACGTATAATGTTTATGGTACGGGGCGGATAGTGTTGTGGACGATGAAACCCGAGCTGAATTTGAGTCAAGGTTTATCTGGCTTGGTGGATGCTAAAGTGACTAAAATCGCTATTGCTAACCCTGCTCATGCGCCATATGGTCGGGCGGCTGAGGCGGCAATGAAAAAACAAGGTGTATGGGATGCGTTACAGTCCAAATTAGTGCTGGGTGAAAACATTTCACAAACCGCACAGTTTGTGCAGACGGGTAATGTGGATGTGGGGGTAGTTGCGATGTCGTTGGTGTTGAGCCCAAAAATGCAGGGTATGGGTCGTTGGGCAGAAATATCAACGGCTTTGTACCCCGCTTTGGTGCAAGCCGTAGTGGTGACAAAAGTGGGCGAAAATTCAGCAACGGCACGTGCATTTGTGAAATTTTTAGATACGCCTGTCGCGCGTGAACTGCTACAAAAATATGGATTCAGGGATACTAAATGACATGGTTAAATTTGCCTGCGCCACTTTGGCAGGCATTATTACTGAGTATAGAATTAGCAACAGTGACCACCGTAGTGCTGATGCTAATCGGCATTCCGCTGGCGCATTGGCTTAACACTACGCGGTTTTTCGGGCGTGGCTTACTGGAGGTGATGATTTCTTTGCCCATCGTATTACCGCCGACAGTGATAGGTTTTTATTTGCTGGTGACGTTCGCGCCGCAAACGGCTTTGGGGCAGTTTTGGCAGGCGATTTTTGGGCATAGTTTGACTTTTTCGTTTGCGGGGCTGGTTGTCGGTTCGGTGCTGTATAGCTTTCCTTTTGCGGTACAGCCTTATCAAGCGGCGTTGCGTAGCGTGCCTAAGGAGTTAGTGGAGGCGGCAACAGCCATGGGTGCAAGCTCTTGGCAGGTGACGCGGCAATTAAGGTTACGCTGGGCGCGGGCTGGGATATTCGCTGGCTCGGGGCTGGCGTTCGCGCACACCATGGGTGAATTTGGTGTGGTGCTGATGCTGGGGGGAAACTTAGAAGGCAAGACGCGAGTATCGTCTATCGCGCTATATGATTTAACGCAGGCGTTGGATTTTGAGCCAGCGCATCATTATGCCGCCGTTTTGTTGGGGGTGTCTATGGTGTTGCTGATTGCCGTGTCGGTGTTGCAAAAGCGAATGGAGATACGGCAACCTAATATGTAACGGGATATTGCTATCCCGTGTCTATATCAGTAAGTCACGCGCGTTGTGCCGCCGCCGCTTAATATACGGACGCGATCGCCGATGCGGAATTGTTCGTTGGCTTCTACACCTTGAGTAATGGCAATAATGCGTCCTGTATCCAGTTTGACGGTGATTTCTACGCCATTTTGTGAGGTGACTTTTTCTTCTAGTGCTGAACCACCTACGCCGCCCAACACCGCACCGAGTACCGCACCTACAATCTGACCATTACCACCGCCTAATTGGCTACCAGCTAGACCGCCGACAGCCGCACCTGCGATAGAGCCAACTGGAGATTTAGTCCCCTCGATTTTGACATTGCGCACCGCTTGCACCACACCCATTTGTACTTCTTGTACAGTGCGTGCTTGGCTACGTCCGTAATCAGAGCTGCCCAAACCGCTGGCGCAGCCTGTTAAAGTTAATGCGCTAACCATTAGTGCTGCGAGTAATTTGCTTGTGTTCATGTTAATGCTCCCCGTAAATAGTTAATTAGATGATAAGCCTTAAACTAGGTTCAATTTGTAAGCAAATGTAACTTCAAATTGCGCCATGATGTCGGCGGGTGTCGGCGTATGGTTTTGTCCGCCGCGATGGGCGATTTTAATCGCGCCCATTAAAGACGCAAGTCGTCCTGTGGTTGCCCAGTCTAGCTGGTTCATTATGCCATAGAGCAAACCAGCGCGGTATGCGTCGCCACAGCCTGTGGGGTCGATAACTGCTGTTGCAGGCGCACAAGGAATCTCGGTAATGCCGCCATCATGATAAATTTGCGAACCTGCTTCGCCACGGGTGACGATGAGGGCGCGAACTTGTGTGGCTAATTCGTCCAAGGATTTGCCTGTGCGCGTTTGTAGCATTTCTGCTTCATAGTCATTAACGGTAACGTAATCGGCCAATTCAACAAAAGCCAGTAAATCTGCACCATCAAACATAGGCATACCTTGACCTGGGTCAAATATGAACGGCACGCCAGCGGCTTTGAATTCGCGCGCATGTTGCAACATGCCGTCACGTCCATCAGGCGAGACGATGCCTATGGTCGCTTCGGGCGCGTCGCTGACGTGATTGAGGTGTGAGTAATTCATTGCACCTGGGTGAAATGCGGTGATTTGATTATCGGCTAAATCAGTCGTGATGAAGGCTTGCCCTGTGTAGCTATCGTCCACGGCACGAATATGGGTGCGGCTGATGTTGAGTTTGTCTAAGTGGGCGGCGTAGGGCGCGAAATCAACACCGCAGGTTGCCATGATAGTAGGCTTGCTACCGAGCAATTGCAGGTTATAAGCGATATTACCAGCGCAACCGCCAAATTCGCGGCGTAATTCAGGCACAAGAAAAGATACATTTAGTATATGGATTTTTTCAGGCAGGATGTGGTTCTTGAAGTGGTCTTGAAAAACCATAATAGAATCAAACGCGAGTGAGCCACAAATGAGTGCAGACATAGTCATTGTTAGGTAGTAAATAAAACACGATTATAGCTCACCCCGTGCAGACGCTTCATCAAAACTTAATCATAGCATCATGAATTTGTCGCATAGCCCGCTTAATCTGACTGCTATGAAAAATAGCCTACGTTACCTTATCTGGAGTGTGCCATTGTTGCTGCAAGCAAATGATGTTTATGCTTGGGGTTTATATACGCACGTGTATTTTGCGCAATGGTTGATTTGGGGCGTGCCGTTATTGGATGGCGAGCTACGCCGTGCGGTGGTACGTTATCCTAAGCTGGTGATGGCGGGTGCTTGTTTGCCTGATTTGGCTTTGGTAGGACGCGTAGTGGGCACACGTGCTTTTGCCTGTACGCATGATTGGGCAACGGCGCAGACGATGTTAAATAATGCACGTAATGACGAAGAGCGTGCGTTAATAGTCGGGTTTTATAGTCATTTATTTGCAGATATAGTCGCGCATCATCATTTTGTGCCTGCGCATGAACGCTTGTGGATGGATTTTCCACTGGTCACCCATACCGTGTCAGAATGGATGATGGATGCGCATTTAAGCGCATTTGTGCTGACCACGCCTAGGCAATTATTAACGGATGCCGATGCTGAAATTGCGGCGTTCGTGGCCTACCATTTTGCTTTGCCTGTTAGTCAGGCGCAATCTGCTGTGCGTTTGTTGGCGCGGGCTGATAATGGCTTGCGTTGGTGTCGTGTGCCACAGTTTTTGTATCGGCACGTGATGCGTTTAGATACACGTGTTGTGGTGCGGTTTGATTATTTTATCAATGTCACCAGCACCCGCTTTAGTGAGTTAAATCAGGTTTTGGCGGGCGTATCACCGATGTTGGGGGCTAACGGCGGCTGTGCTAAACGCGCCCAGCAACATCTGGATAGCTACACCCCGCAACAAATTCAATGCGGGCATCCATTGCCTGATGATTGCTTTCGGTAAATTGCTAAAAAAGCATTAAGTATGATGATATTAACGCAATAAATTAGCGGTCAACTGCCGTTTCTAGGATTAAGGCTTGCTATTTGGCTAGGAGCAATTTATAATTGCCCGCTTTAAGCACCCAGATACAGGAGCATCACAATATGGCAAATAGCGCACAAGCCAGAAAGCGTGCAAGACAAAACGATACTCAGCGTGCTCATAACGCTGCTTTGCGCTCAACGCTGCGCACCGCAATCAAAAAAGTACAGAAAGCGGTATTGGCTGGTGATAAAGCTGTTGCAACCAGCACTTTTAGCGTATCTATGAGTGTGATTGATCGTATTGCTGATAAAAATATCATACATAAAAACAAAGCCGCTCGTCATAAGAGCCGTTTGAATGCCGCTGTTAAAGCAATGGCATAAGCTGTACTAAGCATCTTAAAAAACCTTACGGTTGACGTAAGGTTTTTTTTCGTCTTCAGCTTTGTTATTAAGTGATTTTGGTTGGCGGAGTGCTTGCGGATACGCGTGCCAGCAAACTAGGCTACTGGCTGAGTTGGATCGATGATGGTGAGGTCGTTAGCCTGGGCGAAGCCCATGAGGAAATTATAGGTAGCAGGTTGTTCTTGCTTCAGTGTTTTATCGACTATGACGCATTTGATGCCATTGATGGTCATAGGGCGCACAAACGGCGAGTAACTCATGCGATGATCTTCACCAAATGTGGATAAGGATCCAGACAGCCGTTCAGCCCAATCGCTAGGGCGGAAAGTGCGACCAGATGTGGTAACCCCTTGTATGATGATTTCGTTATCGGTAAGTTCTGACATTGTGTTGGCTTTATTAAAATAACATGGGTGCGATTCTAGCAGACTATTGCGCCATTGCGAATTAGGCGACTAGGAATCTATACGGTAGCGAATTGATGAAACAATTAGGCTAACACCTGCTAGAATATGGGTAAATAGCTTTTTAGTAAACCCTTAGTTAAATGGAGTGACAAAATGATACATGAATTACCCGCACTGCCTTACGCAAAAGACGCGTTGTTGCCGCATATCTCTGCTGAAACCATAGAGTATCACTACGGCAAGCATCACCAAGCCTACGTAACCAATCTGAACAATCTGATTAAGGGTACTGAATTTGAAGCCTTGAGTCTGGAAGACATCATTTTGCAATCTGCTGGCGGCGTGTTTAACAACGCGGCACAAGTTTGGAACCACACTTTTTACTGGAACTGCTTGAGCCCTAACGGCGGCGGCGCACCAACAGGCGCTTTGGGCGATGCAATTGTGGCTAAATGGGGTTCAGTGGAAGCGTTCAAAGAAGCCTTCAGCAAAGCCGCTATCGGCACATTCGGTTCAGGTTGGGCGTGGCTAGTGAAAAATACCGCTGGTGAATTGGAAATCGTATCTACCAGCAATGCCGCAACGCCTATGACCAACGGTCAAACTGCGTTGATGACTTGCGACGTGTGGGAGCATGCTTATTATGTTGATTACCGCAACGCGCGTCCTAAGTATGTAGAGATATTCTGGAATCTGGTAAACTGGGATTTCGTCGCCGCTAATTTCGCCGCATAATTTCGGCTTAATCTAGTAAGCAAAGGGCGGCGTTGAGCTGCCCTTGTGTTTTTTAACGCTAAATTATTACTTAAATCATGTCTTATTTAATGAATACATACGCTAGACTCCCCGTGTCTTTTGTGCGCGGTGAGGGAGTTTGGCTGATAGACGATGCTGGCAATCGTTATCTCGATGCGCTGGCGGGTGTTGCCGTGAATGGCTTGGGGCATGGGCATCCTGCCTTGGTCAAAGCGGTGAGCGAGCAAGCCCAGCAGATGATACATTGCTCCAATATCTACGAGGTGCAACGTCAAGAACAGCTGGCGGCACGACTTTGTGAGCTATCGGGCATGGATAAGGCATTTTTTTGCAATTCAGGGTGTGAAGCCAACGAAGCCGCTATTAAGCTGGCGCGTTTATATGGGCACGGCAAAGGTATAGCCAATCCCACTATTATTGTGATGGAAAAATCTTTCCATGGTCGTACTATGGCGACGCTGACGGCGACGGGTAATCGCAAAGTGCAGGCAGGTTTTGAGCCATTGTTATCAGGCTTTGTGCGCGTGCCTTATAACGACGTGGAGGCAGTACGCCAAGTGGCACTGCATAACGATGATGTGGTGGCTGTGCTGGTTGAGCCTATTGAAGGTGAAGGCGGTGTCGCTATTCCTGATGCGAATTATCTAGCGCAATTGCGTGAGATTTGTGATGCGCATGGCTGGTTGTTGATGCTCGATGAAGTGCAGACAGGCGTGGGGCGTACTGGTACTTGGTTTGCGTTTCAACATGCTGATATTTTGCCCGACGTAATGTCATTGGCTAAAGGCTTGGGTTCAGGTGTGCCTATCGGTGCGTGTGTGGCACGTGGTGCGGCGGCAGAGGTGTTCAAGCCTGGTAATCATGGCTCTACCTTTGGTGGCAATCCGTTGGCGTGTGCGGCGGGGTTGGCAACTTTGCAAACCATAGCGGATGAGCAAGTGCTGGCTAATGTTCAGCATGTAGGTGCGCTTATCGTAGCAGGCTTAACCCGTGAATTAGCTGGCGTGGCGGGCGTTAAATCCGTTCGTGGTTTGGGTATGATGATAGGCGTGTCATTAGATCGCCCTTGTGGTGAATTGGTCAAATTGGCGTTAGCGCAACATTTGCTGATTAACGTCACCGCTGACAGTGTAGTACGTTTAGTGCCGCCATTGGTGATGAGCGCCGATGAAGCGGCGCAATTAGTGGCAAAACTAAGTACGCTAATCCGTGAATTTTTAGAGTGAGTTGCGTATGCAAGCTGTTAAACATTTTCTGCAATTCAAAGACTTAAGCCGCGAAGAATTCGAATATATTTTTGATCGTGCCAAAATCATCAAAGCGCGATTCAAAAACTATCAAACTTATCATCCGCTGTTGGATAGAACCTTGGCGATGATATTTGAAAAGCAATCGACGCGCACACGGCTGTCGTTTGAAGCGGGGATGCACCAATTAGGCGGTTCGGCGATTTATTTGAATACGCGTGATACTCAGTTGGGGCGCGGTGAGCCTGTGGAAGACGCGGCAGAAGTTATTTCGCGTATGGTTGATGTGGTGATGATACGCACATTTGAGCAGGATATTATCGAACGTTTTGCCCAGCATTCACGTGTGCCTGTGATTAACGGCTTAACTAATGAGTATCATCCTTGCCAGATTATGGCGGATATTTTTACCTACATTGAGCGTCACGGCTGTATCAAAGGTAAAACGGTAGCGTGGGTGGGTGACTCTAATAATATGTGCAACACTTGGCTGCAAGCCGCTGTGGTGCTGGATTTTAATGTACATGTGTCCACGCCGCCAGGTTATGAAGTTGAGCCTGAGCGTGCAGGTTTGTATGATACCAGTCATTATGAGAGCTTCGAAGACCCTATGGACGCGTGTCGTGGTGCGGATTTAGTGACCACTGACGTGTGGACGAGTATGGGTTTTGAGGCCGAAAATGAGGAACGTAAGCGCGACTTCCAAGATTGGCAAGTGGACGCAGAAATGATGGCGATAGCCGCACCCGATGCTTTATTTATGCACTGCTTGCCAGCGCATAGAGGCGAAGAAGTGGCGGCGGAAGTGATAGATGGTTTGCAAAGTGTGGTGTGGGATGAAGCGGAAAACCGTTTGCACACACAAAAAGCATTGATGGAATATCTTTTGTTGGGAAAAATTGCATGAGCGACGTTAAAAAAGTAGTGCTCGCCTATTCGGGCGGGTTGGACACTTCAGTTATCCTGAAATGGCTGCAAGATGAATATCAATGCGAAGTGGTGACCTTTACTGCTGATATTGGTCAAGGTGAAGAGCTGGAACCTGCGCGTGAAAAAGCGGTGAAATTTGGCGTAAAAGAAATTTTCATTGACGATTTACGTGAAGAGTTTGTGCGCGATTTTGTGTTCCCTATGTTCCGTGCCAATACGGTTTATGAGGGCGAATATCTATTAGGTACATCCATTGCGCGTCCGCTGATAGCCAAGCGTTTGATAGACATTGCCAATATGACGGGCGCAGATGCGATTTCGCATGGTGCGACAGGCAAGGGTAACGATCAGGTGCGCTTTGAATTAGGCGCATATGCACTCAAACCCGACATCAAAATCATCGCGCCGTGGCGTGAATGGGATTTGTTATCGCGTGAAAAATTGTTGGCTTACGCTGAAAAGCACAGCATCCCCGTAGAAATGAAGCATAAAAACGGTGGCAGTCCTTACAGTATGGACGCGAATTTACTGCATATTTCATACGAAGGTCGTGCGCTGGAAAATCCAGCCATCGAAGCCGAAGCCGATATGTGGCGGTGGACAGTTGCCCCAGAAGCGGCACCTGATGCGGCTGAGTATGTGGAGCTGGAATACCAAGGCGGCGACATCGTTGCGATTAACGGCGTGGCTATGAGTGCGGCAACCGTGCTGGCAGAGTTGAATCGTTTGGGCGGCAAGCATGGTGTCGGTCGGCAGGATTTAGTTGAAAATCGTTATGTCGGCATGAAATCACGCGGCTGTTACGAAACCCCAGGCGGCACAATTATGCTCAGAGCGCATCGGGCAATTGAGTCAATCACGCTAGATCGCGAAGTTGCTCATCTGAAAGACGAGCTTATGCCGCGTTACGCCAGCCTGATTTACAACGGCTACTGGTGGAGCCCTGAACGTCACATGTTGCAAACGATGATAGATGCGTCGCAAGTCCATGTGAATGGTTGGGTGCGGATTAAGTTGTATAAAGGCAATGTGATTGTTGTTGGACGTGACTCTAAAACGGATTCGTTATTCGATGCCAATATATCCACCTTTGAAGACGATCAAGGTGCGTATAACCAAGCCGATGCAGGTGGTTTTATCAAACTCAATGCTTTGCGTTTACGTATCGCCGCTAAATTAAGAAAGTAAAATATGAATCAATTTGATCAAGTGAGTGTCGTTAAACAAGCCAACATTTATTTCGATGGCAAATGCGTATCGCACACCGTGCTGTTTGCCGATGGCACGAAAAAAACCATAGGCGTTATCTTCCCTAGCGAATTAGTGTTCAACACAGGTTTGCCAGAAATCATGGAAATCAATGCAGGTAAGTGCAAGGTTAAATTGGCAGGTGAGTCTGAATGGAAAACTTACCAAGCAGGCGAGCAGTTTAGCGTGCCTGGTAATAGTCATTTTGATATAGCCACTTTGGAAACCTTGGATTACGTTTGTCATTTTGTAGTTGCTTAACGCTAGGGGCAATATGAAACGCGCATTATTAGGTGGTTTGTTGTGGTTGTTGGCTTCTACCAGTCAGGCGATGACCGCTGATGAAGCGAAGATGGTCGCGGATGCGGCGGCGCGGGGCAGTGCCAGTGCGCAAGTGATGTTGGCGGTGATGTATAAAAATGGTGACGGCGGTTACCAAAAAAATCCGCAACAAGCGAGCTATTGGTATGAGCAAGCGGCTGAACAAGGTAATGCCTACGCGCAGATGGCTTTGGGCGATAGGTATGAAGCTGGCTTAGGCGTGGTTAAAAATTTGAAAGTAGCGGCGGACTGGCGTGAAAAAGCCGCTAAACGCGGCAATGTGCAGGCGCAACTCAAATTGGGTCAAATGTATTTGATGGGTGCGGGCGTGCCTAAAAACCCAGCGCAAGCCGAATACTGGCTTAACCGTGCGGCTGTCGCTGGTAATAGCGAGGCGCAATTTGAGCTGAATAAGCTATATCGTAATCCCGATTGGGAAAAGCACAATCCCGCGTTAGCCAACGACTGGCTGGCTAAATCAGCGGCGCAGGGGTATGAGGATGCGGTGGCTTTTGCGCATTTTCTTGAGCACTTAGGTTTTGAGGCGAAAGAAGATTTAAGCCAGCGTGCACCGCATTTACGTAAACTGGCGGCAGATGGTGACGCAGAAGCGCAATATCAATTAGCGATGCGCTATGAGCATGGTATCGGCGAAAAGCACGATAATGCGCAAGCCATGTACTGGCTGAAATTATCAGCAAATCAAGGGCATGTCATGGCAATTAAGAGTCTCGTTCATATTTATATGATGGGTCTGGATGGCAATGCTATGGATGCTAAACAGGCGCAGTATTGGCAGGATAAATTAGATGGAAAGCAAAAATGATAAGTGCACTTTTTGAGGTTATCAGTAGCTCATATATTGATTTTATTAGTTTTCTAATATGTGCGGTGTTATTGGGGCTTTATCATTTGTACTTAGCATACAAGGTGAAAACCCGCCCAACTTATACGGTACAGGCGGTTAATCGCATTGCTCGCACCGCTTGGGTAGAGACTATCATGAGCGAGCGTCGTGATATTCTTGCTGTGCAGACATTGCGTAACTCGACAATGGCGGCGACTTTTTTGGCTTCAACTGCTGTGTTGTTGATTATCGGCGTGTTGACGTTGAGTGGGCAAGCGGCGAATTTGAATATGACTTGGCACGCTTTGAATGCGCTGGGTGCGACGCATAGTTCAATATGGTTGGTTAAGTTGCTGGTTTTATTGAGTGATTTGTTCGTCGCGTTTTTTTGTTTTTCGATGTCCATCCGTATTTTTAATCACGTTGGTTTCATGATTAACGTGCCGCTGACATTGAATCATAAAATGATTACGCCTCAGCATGTGGCATTGCATTTGAACCGTGCGGGTAAATTTTATAGCATAGGGATGCGTGCGTATTATTTCTCAGTGCCGATGGTGTTTTGGTTATTTGGACCACATTTTATGGTGGGCTCTACTATCTTGTTGATTTTCGTTTTGTATTTCCTTGATCGTGCGCCTAAAGTCATGGCGGATGATTACGCTCAGTAAAGGTGGATTATGCCAAGTTTTGATATTGTTTCCGAAGTCGATAAGCAAGAAGTGAAGAACGCTGTAGAGCAGACGAATAAAGAAGTTTCTACGCGTTTTGACTTTAAGGGGTCGGATGTGCGTGTGGAGCAGGCGGAATACGTGTTGACGGTGTTTGCCGATAATGAGTTTCAGCTTGAACAAGCACAAGAGATATTGAATAATAAGTTGATTAAACGCAGTGTAGATATTAAATGTTTAGACATTGCCAAAATTGAAAAAATCACAGGTAATAAAGTGAAGCGGGCAGTAACCGTTAAAACGGGCGTGGAAATCGAGCTGGCGAAAAAAATAGTCAAAGAGATTAAAGATAGCAAGCTAAAAGTACAGGCCAGCATACAAGGTGAGACTGTGCGCGTCACAGGCGCTAAACGTGATTTACTGCAAGATGCGATTGCTTTAGTGCGTAAACAAATTGCTGATTTTCCACTACAATTTCAAAATTTCAGGGACTGATATGGTTGCTGATTGGTGCTATAGTGTAGTATGCTTAATTCAAATTAAATCACTGGCTTTAAGGATAATAAAATGATAATTCGGGATATGCTAACGGTTAAAAGCGATGCGGTTTGTGCAATTGAGCCTCAGGCAACCGTCGCCGAAGCGGTGCAGTTAATGGTGGCGCATGATGTAGGGTCGCTAGTAGTACGTCAAGAAGGTGTGATGGTGGGTTTGTTGACTGAGCGTGATGTGTTGCGCGGCATCAGTAAGCTAGGTGGTGCTTTTTTGACTCGCCCAGTGAGTGAAATGATGGTGACTGAGCCTATTATTGGTAGCCCAACGGATACCGTTGATTATGTGCGTGGCGTGATGACCGAAAACCGCGTCAGCCATTTGCCTGTGATGGAAGGTGATAACCTGTTGGGTATCATTTCATTTCACGACGTTGCGCGAGCTTGTTTAGATGCGGCAGGCTTTGAAAATCAATTATTGAAGCGTTATATCAAGCATTGGCCTGAATAAAAGTACGCTAGTTCAAAAAAACGCCGCTATGAGTGGCGTTTTTTTATGTCTGCTAATTGTCTGTGTGGGCACTTTAGGCTAAAATTCAGCATTACCTGCGCTGTAAATTCAACATGACTCGTTATATATTCGTTACTGGTGGTGTGGTCTCTTCCTTAGGTAAGGGAATCGCCGCCGCCTCTCTCGCTGCTATCCTTGAATCTCGTGGTATGCAAGTTACTATGATGAAGCTGGATCCGTATATCAATGTGGATCCTGGGACGATGAGTCCGTTTCAACATGGTGAAGTGTTCGTCACTGAAGACGGTGCTGAAACTGACCTTGACCTTGGGCATTATGAGCGTTTTACCCACGCTAAAATGGCCAAAAGCAATAATTTCACCACAGGGCAAATTTATGAATCCGTGATTAAAAAAGAGCGTCGCGGTGAATATCTGGGCGGTACGGTGCAAGTTATTCCGCATATTACCGATGAAATCAAACAGCATATCCGTGCAGGTGCGGCGGGGGCTGAAGTTGCCATCGTCGAAGTGGGTGGCACGGTGGGTGATATTGAGTCTTTGCCATTCCTTGAGGCTATCCGCCAAATGGGCTTGCAAGAAGGGCGTAATAACACCTGCTATATTCATCTTACGCTCGTACCTTATTTAGGTGCTGCGGGCGAGGTGAAAACCAAGCCTACACAACACTCTGTTAAAGAGTTGCGCGAAATCGGTATTCAGCCTGATGTGGTGTTGTGCCGTGGTGACCGTCCGTTGCCTGATGAAGAGCGTCGTAAAATCGCGTTATTTACCAATTTAGAAGCTAATGCCGTGGTGTCTGTGCATGACGTTGACAGCATTTATAAAATCCCTGAAATGTTACGCGAGCAAGGCATGGACGAGTTAGTGTGCCGTAAGTTTGGTATCGAACGTCCGCCTGCTGATTTGAGCATGTGGAATGGCTTGGTGACTGCGTTGGAAAACCCGCAACACGAAGTCGATATTGCGATGGTCGGCAAGTATGTGGGTTTGACTGAGTCTTACAAATCCTTATCTGAAGCCTTAATCCACGCGGGCATACACACACACACCAAAATCAACATTCATTATATCGATTCTGAATTGCTGGAGCAGGATGGCATTGCCGCGTTGGCGGGTATGCACGCGATATTAGTGCCTGGTGGCTTTGGTAAGCGTGGCGTAGAAGGTAAGATATTAGCGATTCAATATGCGCGTGAAAATAAAATACCGTATTTGGGTATTTGCTTGGGAATGCAGTTAGCAGTGATAGAGTTTGCACGGCATAAAGCTGGTATGAGTGACGCGCATAGCACTGAATTTGAACCTGCGACGACACACCCCATCGTGGCGTTGATTTCTGAGTGGAAAGACGCGGCAGGGCAAGTGGAAACGCGCTCTGAAGATTCTAACTTGGGTGGTACGATGCGCTTGGGCGGTCAAGCCTGTGATTTATCGGCAGACTCGCTGGCGCGTGAGGTTTATGGCGCGGATGTCATTGTCGAGCGTCACCGCCATCGTTATGAAGTCAATGGTGCGTTATTGCCACAGTTAGAGCAAGCAGGTTTGCGCGTGAGCGGGCATTCAGCGACAGATGGTTTGTGTGAAATGATAGAGCTGCCAGACCATCCTTGGTTCATGGCATGTCAGTTTCATCCAGAATTTACTTCTACCCCACGTGATGGACATCCTTTGTTTAAGGCTTTTGTCAGCGCGGCAGTACAACATTTAGAGGCGACAGCATGAAATTATGTGGATTTGAAGTTGGCTTAGACCAGCCTTTATTTTTGATTGCTGGCCCGTGTGTGGTTGAATCACGCCAAATGGCAATGGATACCGCTGGGCAGTTGAAAGAGATTTGCGCAGAGCTAGGCATACCATTTATTTATAAATCGTCTTATGATAAAGCCAATCGTAGCTCAGGAACATCGTATCGTGGTCCTGGGCGCGATGCGGGTTTGCAGATTTTGGCCGATGTAAAAAAAGAAATCGGCGTGTCGATTTTGACCGACGTGCACAGCATAGAAGAAATTGCTGAAGTCGCGGCAGTGGTCGATGTGTTACAAACGCCAGCGTTTTTGTGCCGCCAAACCGATTTTATTCATGCTGTCGCGTGTTCGGGCAAGCCTGTGAATATCAAAAAAGGGCAGTTTTTAGCACCGTGGGATATGAAAAACGTGGTTGATAAAGCCAAAGCTGCTAATGGTGGGCAAGATAACATCATGGTGTGCGAGCGCGGTGTGTCGTTTGGTTATAACAATCTGGTATCAGACATGCGTTCACTCATGGTGATGCGTGACACGGGTTGTCCTGTCGTGTTTGATGCAACGCATTCGGTGCAATTGCCTGGCGGTCAGGGTAACGTATCTGGCGGTCAACGTGAATTTGTGCCAGTTTTGGCGCGTGCGGCGGTGTCGGCAGGCGTGGCAGGCGTGTTTGCTGAAACGCATCCTGATCCTGCCTGTGCGTTGTCGGATGGGCCTAATGCTTGGCCGTTGGGACGGATGAAAGAATTGCTTTGTACATTGAAAGAAATTGACGCGCTGGTAAAACAACGCGGTTTTATTGAACATACGCTGTAATTATTTAATTAACAGATAAATTATTGAGGGGTAAGAAATGAGTGTAATCGTTGATGTAATTGCCCGTGAGATTCTGGACTCACGTGGCAATCCGACTGTAGAGGCTGATGTATTGCTGGAGTCTGGCGTATTGGGTCGTGCGGCTGTGCCGTCGGGTGCTTCTACAGGTAGCCGTGAAGCAATAGAATTGCGCGATGGCGATAAAACCCGTTATTTGGGCAAAGGTGTGTTGCAAGCAGTTGAGTTTGTAAACACGGAAATTTGCGAAGCTATTATTGGTTTGGATGCTGAAGAGCAAAGTTTTATTGACCAAACGATGATAGATTTAGATGGTACGGAAAGCAAGTCACGCCTAGGCGCGAATGCTATTTTGGCCGTGTCTATGGCGGTTGCACGTGCAGCGGCTGAAGAGTCTGGCTTGCCGCTATATCGTTATTTAGGTGGCGCGGGTCCGATGAATTTGCCAGTGCCGATGATGAATATCATCAACGGCGGCGCACATGCCAACAACAACATCGACATGCAGGAATTCATGATTATCCCGTTGGGGGCGCCTAGCTTTCGCGAAGCCTTGCGTTACGGTGCTGAAGTTTTCCACGCTTTGAGAAAAATACTGGATGATTTAGGTATGACCACTACCGTGGGTGATGAGGGTGGTTTCGCGCCTAATTTGGAATCCAACGAAGCGGCACTGAAACTCATAGTGCAAGCGATAGAGGCCGCAGGCTATGTGCCTGGGCAAGACATCGCTATCGGTCTTGATTGCGCGGCCAGCGAGTTTTATCGTGATGGAAAATACCAAATTGAATCAGAAGGTTTGGCATTGTCGGCTGAACAATTCACTGACTACTTGGCGGCTTGGTGTGACAAATACCCTATCGTCAGTATCGAAGACGGTATGGCAGAGGCAGATTGGGCAGGTTGGGCAGTCTTGACTGAACGTTTGAAAAAATCAGTGCAATTAGTCGGTGATGATTTGTTCGTGACTAATGCGAAAATTTTAACTGAAGGTATTAGCCGTGGTATTTGCAACTCGATTTTGATTAAAGTGAATCAAATCGGCACTTTGTCAGAAACGTTTGACGCGATAGAAACAGCTAAACGCGCTGGCTATACGTCTATTATTTCTCATCGTTCAGGTGAAACCGAAGACACCACGATTGCTGATTTAGCGGTCGCAACTAATGCGTTGCAAATCAAAACTGGCTCGTTGTCGCGTTCAGACCGTATGGCGAAATATAATCAGCTCTTGCGTATCGAAGAAGAATTGGGCACGTCTGCCCGCTTCCCAGGTCGCGCTGCTTTTTATTCCATCGGTTAAGTAGCGTTCAGGTCTCAGCGTCATGCGCATACTCACAGCGATATTGCTAGGCTTGTTATTGCTGGTGCAGTATCCGCTTTGGCTGGGTAAAGGCAGTTGGATGCAAGTCTGGGACACGCAACGACAACTGGCTCAGCAACAGCAAACTAATGCAAAGCTCACCGTGCGTAATGCGGCAATGTATGCAGAGGTGCGTGATTTGAAACAGGGGTTGGGCGCGATAGAAGAGCGTGCGCGTAATGAATTAGGGATGGTGCGCAAGAACGAAGTGTTTTTCCAGATACTGGATGTGCCACCGCCTAATCTCGCAACGCTTAACCCCGCTACTCCTACCCTTGGTCACGGAACGACAAGATGAACTCATTGCAAATTAGCCTCATCGTGCTTGCCATTGTTGTGTTGGCGGCTATCTTGTTTTACAACTGGTATCAAGAACATAAATATCGTAAACAGTCGCAGGCTATGTTTAAGGCGCGTGAAGATGTGCTTTTTGAGCCGCATAGTGCGACAGATAATCCCCCAGTCGAACGCATAGAGCCTAGCGTCGCACCCGTGTTGAGCGAAGCTGACATGCCCTCGTCGATCGCCCCTATCAGTGAGCCTGTGCCTGCCGTACCCGCACCGACATTACCTGCCGCGCCTACCGATGCACAATTAGAATATGCTATTACCATACACACGGTTGATGCCATACCTAGCGTTGTATTTGCGCCTTTATTGGCGCATGAGCAGGATGATGTAAAACCTGTGCGTTGGTTAGGCTACGTTGATAATCTGGCTATGTGGGTAGAAATTTCGCCCTGGCGTGAGCAGACCTATACCGATATTGTTGTTGCTGTACAATTAGCTGACCGCGCTGGTGCAGTCAGTGAGGCGCAATTGTCTGCGGTGACGCAAACTGCGCATGAGTTAGCCAGCCGTTTTAATGGCATAGCCAGTGCGCCTGATGTGACTGCCGCTTTAAGTGATGCGGCTGCGCTCGACCAGTTTTGTGTCGAAGTAGATGTGTTAATCGGTTTGAATATCGTCAGCCATGACGGGCGCAGTTTTGCAGGTGTAAACATCGCTGATGCCGCGCAACAAGCGGGCTTAACATTAAATAGTGCAGGCGTATATCAGCGTCGTAATGAAGCTGATGAAGTCGTTTATGCGTTATGCAATCATGAAAACATGCCGTTTTCCAGCGACGTAATGGCTAATTTGCAAACACATGGCATTACTTTAATGTTTGAAGTGCCGCGCGTTGCCGATGGTGTGTTGGCTTTTGCCGAGCTGGCACAATTTGCCCAGCAGCTGGCGCAGCATTTGGATGGTAAGCTTGTTGATGACAACATTCGCCCGTTGTCGCCCGCAGGTTTAGAAAAAATACAAACACATTTAACGCAAATTTATCAACGCATGGAAAATCAAGGCATACCTGCAGGCGGGCGGCGTGCATTGCGTTTATTCAATTAAACACGATGTTTGCTGATATCCAAAACCGTATAGCCGAATTACGGCAACAGCTGGAATACCATAATTATCGCTATTATGTAGTCGATACACCAGAAATCAGCGACGCGGAATACGACCAGCTATTCCGTGAATTGCAAGCCTTAGAACAAGCGCATCCCGATTTGCTCATACCCAGCTCACCGACGCAACGTGTGGGTGGTGCGGCATTGAGCGAATTTGCCCAAGTTAGCCACATTACCCCTATGCTATCGTTAAACAACGCTTTTAGTGATGCTGAAGTGCAGGCTTTTGATAAGCGCGTGTGCGACGCAATTGATTTGGTCGATATTAACTATGCGGTTGAACCCAAATTTGATGGCTTGGCGATTAGTTTGGTTTATGAACAAGGGCAATTAGTCAGTGGCGCAACGCGTGGCGATGGTTATGTGGGTGAAGACGTGACGGCGAATATACGCACGATACGCGCTATTCCTATGACATTGGCGACAGCAACACCACCGTCACGTATAGAAATACGTGGCGAAGTATTGATGTTAAAAGCAGATTTTATCAAGTTAAATCAAGTGCAATTAAAAAATCAGCTAAAAGAATTTGCTAACCCGCGCAATGCGGCGGCAGGCTCATTGCGCCAGCTAGACCCGCGCATCACTGCCGCACGTGGATTGCACTTTTTTGCGTATGGCGTGGGGCAATGCGAGGGCTGGGACATGCCGTCACACCATAGTCAAATGACGCAACAATTGGCGACATGGCATTTACCCGTGGCGCGGCAAGTTGCGGTGGTCGTGGGCGTGGCAGGTTTGCTGGATTATTATCAGCGTATCGGCAATATGCGCGAACAACTACCGTTTGATATTGATGGCGTGGTTTATAAGGTGGATGACTTAGCGCAACAGGCGCAAATAGGTTACATTGCCCGCGCACCCAAATTTGCCATTGCACATAAATTCCCCGCGCAAGAAGCCACGACTCTCGTCTTGGATATTGATGTGCAAGTAGGGCGTACAGGAGCGATTACGCCTGTTGCCCGCCTCGCACCCGTGCTGGTAGGCGGGGTGACAGTGACTAACGCCACGTTACACAATGAGGATGAAATCCTGCGTAAAGATATACGCATCGGTGATAGCGTCAACGTGCGCCGTGCTGGCGACGTGATACCTGAAGTCGTCTCTGTCGTGCTGTCGCGTCGCCCAGTTGATGCGCGTCGTTTTGTTATGCCTACGAGATGCCCAGTGTGTGGTTCGCATATAGTCCGCTTGGAAAACGAAACGATAGCGCGTTGTACTGGTGGCTTATATTGTCCCGCCCAGCGTAAGCAAGCACTGTGGCATTTTGCCAGTCGGCGGGCGATGGACATAGACGGCTTGGGTGAAAAGCTCATAGAGCAAATGGTCGATGCTGATTTAGTTCAACACCCTGCTGACTTGTATCGTTTGGGTTTGCTGAATCTAGTGGGCTTGGAGCGCATGGCAGAAAAGTCAGCGCAAAATTTATTGGTCGCAATAGAAAAAAGCAAACACACGACTTTAGCACGGTTTATTTATGCGCTGGGCATACGTCATGTCGGGGAGCAAACGGCTAAAGATTTAGCACGTTATTTTGGCAATTTAGACAGCTTAATCAAGGCAGATGAGCTTAATTTATTACAAGTGCCAGATGTCGGCGGCGTAGTGGCGAATGCAATTTTGCAGTTCTTTGCCGAGCCGCATAACCGTACCGTGGTTGATTTGCTGTGTGCGGCAGGCGTGCATTGGGACGATGCCATGCCTGATAATGTGGTCAATAGTGCCTTACTGGGCAAGGTGTTTGTGATTACAGGCACGTTGCCCACATTAAGCCGAGATGAAGCCAAAGCAAAACTTGAAGCGGCAGGGGCTAAAGTAACAGGTAGTGTATCTAAAAAAACCGATTACGTACTGGTAGGCGCAGACGCAGGTAGCAAATTGAGCAAAGCACAAGATTTAGGTATCGCGATTATCGACGAAGTCAGTTTATTAAATTTATTAGGGCAACAACATGATTAAAGTAACCAAGGCGGTGTTTCCTGTAGCAGGGATGGGAACGCGTTTTTTACCCGCGACCAAAGCGATGCCCAAGGAAATGTTGCCTATCGTTGATAAGCCATTGATACAGTACGCAGTTGAAGAAGCGATAGCGGCGGGCATTACTGATTTGATTTTTATCACAGGGCGCAGTAAACGTGCGATACCCGACCATTTTGATAAAGCATACGAGCTAGAAGCCAAGCTAGAAGCGGCTAATAAACAAAAATTGCTAGATTTAGTAAAAGGCATTATCCCCGCAGGCGTGACGTGTATTTATATCCGTCAAGAAGAAGCGCTAGGGTTAGGGCACGCGGTATTATGCGCTAAACCTGTGGTCAATAATGAACCATTCGCGGTGATATTGGCAGACGATTTGATAGATGCAAATGTGCCTGCAATGAAGCAGATGACTGATTTGTATGACTATTATCAATGTTCTATTCTAGGTGTGCAACAAGTGGCGCGTGAGGAAACTAGTGCCTACGGCATCGTTGCCGCTCAGCCGATGACAGATAATCTTAGCAAAGTCGATGCTATCGTAGAAAAACCAAAACCTGCTGATGCGCCTTCTACCTTGGGTGTAGTGGGGCGTTATATACTTACACCGCGCATTTTTCATCATCTGGAAAACATTCCTTTTGGCGCAGGTGGCGAGTTGCAATTAACCGACGGCATCGCACAACTATTGCAAGAGCAGCAAGTGTTGGCCTACGCATTTGACGGCGTGCGCTATGATTGTGGGAGCAAATTAGGCTATCTAAAAGCCACCGTAGAGCACGCACTCAAACACCCTGAAGTGGCGGATGAGTTTAAGGCGTATTTGGATGCGCGTTGCGCTGAGTAGTCGCTAATTCGGATAATCAGGCGTAATGCTGTCAGCGTAATCGTACAAATCGGATAATATCGCTTCGCCGCGTTCGTCGGTGGTTTCGGCGATCTGGTCTATCATTTCGCTCACTTGCGTCAACGTGCGTGCGCCGTGAGCACCATTGAACAGCTTGTTGGCGCAGTGCGTTTGCCAGCGGCTGGTTTCACTTGGTGTGAGCGTGAGCGGGAAATTGCGGGCGCGGTAGCGGAATAGCAGCTCGTCCAGCCGTGCGTCGCTGAAGCTAGGGCGTGCGTTTGCAAGTGCGTCAGGTGCGAGCCCACGTAAGCGCGTCAGCGTGCGGCGGTCGTCGTTGCTGATAAATCCATTGTATAAATCTTCATCTACATCTAGTGTATCGGCGTATTCACGTTGATACACTTCACGCCAAATCGCGCTCATGTCGCCTAGTTGCTGGCAAGCGGCGGCGTGTTTGTGGGTGGTTGCTATGTCGATACCCCAGCGTGCGGCTTGCGCGGCATTGAGTGTAGAAAGTGGGCTGACGATAGGGGATTTGTTGATATGTATGGATTTAATCGGCAATCGCGTCACGCCTGCGGGTAGCGCATCGGTTTTGCTGAATAAGCGCGTGCGTAGCGTAACCACATCAAGGTTGGCAAGTTCGCTGGGGTCGTAGGCGCAATCCCAGACGATGATTTCGTTTTTGTTGGTTGGGTGTTGGGCTAACGGGTAGGCTATCATCACGCAGCCTTGTTCGACAGGTATCATGCCCGAAATATGCACAAACGGGCGCGGCGCGTGCAGGCTGATTTGCTCAGTTACCGCATCTTTTTTGTGTAATTTGAAGCAAAAATCGAATAGCTTGGGTTGTTTATCGCGTATGAGTCTTGCCAATGCAATGGTTGCCCGCACGTCGGATAGCGCATCGTGCGCGGCTGCGTGGTGGATGTGGTTGGCGGCAGTGAGTAGCTCGAGGCGGAAGCTGGTGCGTCCATCCGTGCCTGTCGGCCAGTTGATGCCGTCAGGGCGCAGTGCGTGTGCCGCACGCACCACATCGAGTATATCCCAGCGCCCACAGCCGTTTTGCCACTCGCGTGCGTAGGGGTCAATTAAATTGCGCCAGAATAAAAATCGGGTGATTTCATCGTCAAAGCGTATCGTGTTGTAACCCACGCCTACTGTATTCGGCTGGGCAAAAGCGGCTTCAATGTGTGCGGCAAATTCAGCCTCGCTAACGCCACGCGCCAAGCAGATTTGCGGCGTGATGCCCGTGATTAAGCACGCTTGTGGATCGGGCAAGTAATCAGGGGCGGGCTGGCAATACAGCATGATAGGCTCGCCGATCTCGTTCAAATCAGCGTCGGTGCGGATAGCGGCAAATTGCGCGGGGCGGTCGCTGCGCGTATTCACGCCTAAGGTTTCGTAATCGTGCCAGAGAAAAGTGTGCATAGGGAGGGTCTGAATAAGCGTATTCCCGAATTATTGCGGTTTCGCGCGGGAATGGCAATGCGTAAATCAGTTACAATGCGGGATACTACTAATTGCGTTAGAAAATCATGTTGAGTTACCGTCACGCCTTTCATGCTGGCAATCATGCCGATGTGTTAAAACACTTTGTGCAGTTGCAAATTTTGCAGCATTTTAATCAAAAAGATAAGCCATACTGGGCAATAGATACCCATGCTGGCGCGGGCTTGTACGCGCTGGATAGCGGTTATGCGACGCAGAATGCTGAGTTTCAAAGTGGTATTGCGCGACTAATGGCGCGTGAAGATTTGCCTGTGGCTTTGGCTGAGTATGTGGCACTGGTACGCGGCTTGAATCCTGATGGCACATTGAAAATTTACCCAGGCTCACCGTGGGTGGCGATGCAGGTATTGCGCAGTCAGGATCAATTGAAACTGTTTGAATTACACCCGACTGATAGCCAATTACTCAATGAAAATTTTGCCCGTGCAGGGCGGCGTGTGAGGATACAGGCTATCGATGGTTTTACAGGCTTGAAATCCGTGCTCCCACCCGCACCGCGTCGCGGCATGGTGTTGATAGACCCGCCATATGAAGAAAAGCAAGACTATCAGCGCGTCCCTGCGGCACTCAAAGATGCGCTCAAACGCTTTGAAACGGGCACTTACGCAGTGTGGTATCCGCAACTGCAACGCCATGAGTCGCAGCATTTTGTCGAAGCGCTCAAGCGTGTGCCTGCTAAGTCTTGGTTAAATGTGAGTTTGGCTGTGCACACGCCGTCGGCTGACGGTTTTGGGATGCACGGCAGTGGGATGTTCATCATTAACCCGCCGTGGACGTTGCAGGCTACGCTGAAAAAAGTCATGCCCTATTTAGTGAATGTGTTGGGGCAAGATCAAGGCGCGGGATTTGTGTTAGAAGCGATGGGTTGATGCGCTGTCGCTGATTGCGTCAGATGGATGTCAGTTTATCCGCTTAGACTATGGGTATGTTTACCTATAGACGCTATCCTAAATTTGCGCTCATGCTGGTTCTGCTCTTGGCATGGACGCAGTTGCTGGTTGCCGCGCATGGCGTGATTCATCCTTTTCAGGATGGCGGAGCGCAACATCACGCGCCTGCTACAGATAAACCTTTATGTGATTTATGCGTCATCAGTGCGTTGGATCACGTGCCGACGGCGTTAGCTGTACTTGATTTTGATACTGATACGACGTTTGCCTTATTCGCTGAACCAGTGAGCAGTCAAACGCAATT
Organism: Sulfuriferula sp.; assembly: GCA_013140765.1. GTDB lineage: Bacteria > Pseudomonadota > Gammaproteobacteria > Burkholderiales > Sulfuriferulaceae > Sulfuriferula. The sequence goes on along the minus strand of JABFSE010000001.1, from coordinate 89,312 downwards.
TACCTTTACACCTTATACCTCACGCGCCCCACCTACCCTTGCTTGAATAACAACGTGACGCTATTTATTGGCGTGTTGCTAATTTAAGTAAGGATTTAATTATGAAACGGACACTCATTGCGTCCAGCATTTTAATCATGCTGGGCGGGTTTGCTCATGCGTCGGATGCGCTCATCGCGCCACATATCGCACCTGCTGGTGGCATTAGCGGGCAAGTGCATGATGCGCTAGGGCGAGTATTGGCGCATGCGTTGCTGGTATTGCAAACGGCGGATGGTAAAACGGTAACAACTGCGATGACTGACGCGCAAGGGCATTTTGTATTGGCGCATTTATCGGCGGGGATATACGCCGTGGTGGCGAGTAAAGCGGGTTTTGTGACCAGCACAGACATCGTCAGCTTGGCGGCAAATACGCAGGCGACAAGCACGTTGACGCTGACCAGCCAAGCGGCATTAGAAGTGGATGTGGTCGCGCATAAACGTAACGCTGTGCGCAATACGGTTGCGCGGGATACGGGAGGTAGCAATTATCGCATCAGTGCGCAGGATATTGCCGCGTTACCACAAGGTGCAAGCACACCGCTGAATCAGGTATTGCTACAAGCCCCAGGTGTCGCGCAGGATTCATATGGGCAACTGCATATACGCGGCGATCATGGTAATGTGCAATATCGGATTAATAATATTATTATCCCTGAATCAATTTCAGGCTTTGGGCAGTCGTTGGATACACGCTTTGCGCAAAGTGTGAATTTGCTGACAGGGGCATTGCCTGCAGAATATGGTTATCGCACTGCTGGTGTGGTGGATATTCATACCAAAGACGGCTTGCTTGATAATGGCGGACGTATCGGGATGCGGGTTGGTAGCGATAATACGCGTGAGTTGTCGGGTGAAACCAGTGGGCATAAAGGCGATTTTAGTTATTACCTGAACGCTTCAGCGCAGGCGAGTGATTTGGGGATAGAAAACCCCACCGCGTCCCACACTGCCATACATGACACTACGCATCAGCATAAAGAGTTTGGCTATTTTTCATACGTATTGAGCGATACGGCACGGTTGAGCTTGATATTGGGGAATGCCGACAATCAATTTCAAATTCCGAACACGCCTAATCTCACCCAAAATTACACGCTCAACGGCGTGCCTGTTTATCCTTCGCAAAACTTGAACGAACGTCAGCATGAAGTGACGCGCTACGGCATTGTGGCGTTGCAGGGGACGTTAGGCGATAAAGCGGATTATCAATTAGCTTTATTTAACCGTTATACCAAAGTGCTGTTTGACCCTGACGCGGCGGGCGATTTGATTTATACAGGCGTGGCAAGCCGAGTACTGCGCACGGGGATGGCGTATGGGGTACAGGCGGATGGTAGCTATCATTTGAATCCACAGCATACTTTGCGTGCGGGTGTGTTTGTGAGTCAAGAGCAGTTGGATAATCATAATGACGTGCAAGCGTTTCCAGGTGCTCCGAACGCCCAAACCAGTAGCACGCCTATATCCTTTACCGACATTAACAGCAAAGTAGCCCATCTGGCGGGTGTTTATGTGCAGGATGAATGGAAACTCACGGATAAGCTAACGCTGAATTACGGTGCGCGTTTTGATCAGGTAAACGCATATGTGCAGGGTAGCCAGCTTAGTCCTCGTGTGGGCGCGGTATATCAGGCAACGCCAAGCACCACGGTGCATCTGGGTTATGCGCGGTATTTTACACCACCGCCTAATGAGCTGATTAGCGGTCAGGCAATCGCTTTGTCGCAAGGTACAACAGCCGCGCCTCCAGGCACTCAGAACGACGCGGTGCAACCTGAGTCTTCAGATTATTACGATTTGGGACTAAGCCATCAATTTACGCCGAATTTTACCCTAGGGCTGGATACTTACTATAAGCAAGTCACGAATTTGCTGGATGAGGGACAGTTTGGCTCGGCTTTGTTATACACGCCGTTTAATTATCGTGACGGTAAGGTTTATGGCGCGGAATTGACAGGAAATTATCGTCAGGGTGATTTTTCAGCTTATTTCAATCTCGCCCGTGCGGTGGCGTTGGGTAAAAATATAGTGTCGTCGCAATATAATTTTGATGCGACAGAATTAGCTTATATCAGCAATAACTGGGTACATTTGGATCATGATCAGGCGATTACGGCGAGTGTAGGCGCGGCTTATCGTTGGCAAGATACGCGCTACAGTGCTAGCGCATTGTATGGCAGTGGTTTGCGTAGCGGCTTTGCCAATACCGATAGCTTGCCAGCTTATGTGCAAGTCAATGTAGCTACTGCACATACTTTTCATACTCAGCTGGCTGGTAAATTAACGGCACGTGTCAGCCTATTGAATCTGTTTGATAAGGGTTACGAAATCCGCGACGGCTCTGGTATCGGGGTCGGCGCACCGCAATACGGACCACGACGCACGGTTTATTTTAGTGTGAATAAATACTTTTGATTGGAGTGCGAGATGCAAGATTTACATGAAAGTTGGTTAGCGTTAAAGCTGGGCGGGGTGATGGTGATACCGCTGTCGGTCTTGGCAGTGTTGGCATTGGCGATTATGCTGGAAAAAGCTGTGTTGTATTGGCGTTATGCGCGGTTAAGTAGCGCGTTGCAACAGTTGGTTGAGACCTATAATTTTGATTGGGCTGAGTTAGAGCAGCAGTTATCGAGCTTAAATCAGCAAAATTACTTTTACCGATTTTTTAGCGTAATTAGCAGTAACCGTAGTCACCCCGCTTGGTGGACAGAATCACGTGCGGCGGATGAGGCGCAGTTAATAGAAACGGGTTTGTCACGGCGTTTATGGGTGCTGGAAACTATCGTGACTGCCGCGCCGTTGTTGGGTTTGATGGGCACGATAGGCGGCATGATGCACGCTTTTCAGCTCATAGGCGGGGCAGGATTGGTGAATCCTATCGGCGTAACTGGCGGTGTCGCGCAGGCTTTAATCGCTACAGCGGTGGGTTTGCTGATTGCGCTGGTGTGCTTGTTCGGTTTTAATTATTTCTCCCGTTTGCAAGCGCAAACGATGGACGAAATGGAGCGGCTAGGCACGCGCTTGCTCGATCATATTCGGCTTGATCAGCAGGTAGTGCCATGAAACTACGTAAAGCACGGGTGCAACGTAAAGGGCGAATAGAAATTATCCCAATGATAGACGTGATGTTTTTTCTGTTAGCAACGTTCATGCTGGCATCGTTGAGTATGCAAAATCTGAATGCGCTTAAAGTGAATTTGCCGCAAGGACAAGCGGCTAAAATGACGACGGATACCCCCGTTACCTTAGTCGTCAGTGCAACGGGCGAGCTGTTTGTGAACCACACGGCAGTGAGCTTGAGCAGCTTGGCGGCAGTGCTGAAACCGCAATTATCGAGCAGCCAGGAATTGGTGGTTTCGGCCGATACTAAAGCCCCGCAAGGTGTGGTGGTGCAGGCGATGTTGCAAGCGCGAGTAGCAGGTGCGCAACACTTTTTGATTGCGGTTGCGCATGAGTAGCGTAGCCATAGCGGGACGACGTAGCGAGTATTGGTCGTTGCCATTGGCGACTGGGTTGTGGCTAGTGTTGTTATGGGTGTTTGGTCACTTTTTTGTGAGCGCACACCCGCTTACACCAGTGCCCACACCGCCGCTAGATGCGCGTATTGTGGAATTGCCGCCGCCTATCATCAAGCAACCACCACAGCACGTCGCGCCGCTACCTAAAACGCGTGCGGTGAAGACAACGGTAGCGCAAGTGTCGCCCGCTGCTCCGCCTACGCCATCCCCCATCATGCCTGTTAAATTAGTCGCGCCTGTGTCGCCTGCGCCGCCGCAAGTGCTCGCTACGCCGCCATTGCCTGCCACGCCTGATACGGCATCGGCAGGTACGCAAAGTATGGGCGCACACGCGCTGTATCAGCCTAAGCCAAAATTGCCTGATGCGTTGCGTGATAGCGCGATGCACGCGGTTATTACGGCGCAATTTAATATCGCGGCAGATGGTAGCGTGACAGTCACACTGATACAGGCGGCGGCCGATCCGCGTGTTAATCAATCGGTGTTGAATACCTTAAAAACATGGCGGTTTTTCCCTGCGATACAGGCAGGTAAACCTGTCGCTACGGTGCAAGTGGTCAAAGTGGTGATGGATGTTGATTAGCGCATAGCATGGCTGGTGGTGATAGCATTTAGCCGTTATACTGACGAAATGTTGACACGCCGCCATTTTGCCAGAATTGCTATTATCCTCGCCATGCTTTTGGTGTGGACGCAGCAACTCGTCGCGGCGCATGGTGTGGTGCATCCTTGGCACGACGGCGGGAGTAGCAAGCAAGCACCCGCGCCACATTCGCAGCTATGTGATTTGTGCGTAGTCAGTGCGTTGGATGGCGTGCCTGGTTTATCGTTTGCAACGCCTGTCTTGGTCCCTGTTCGGGAAATTTATGTTGCGTCTATTGTCGCGGGTGTCAGCCTTGCCCAGCCACGTCGTTATCTCAGTCGTGCCCCACCTGTACTTGCTTAATCGTTAAACATACTTGCACGTCATTATGTTGTGACGTGCTGTTTATCTATCTTAAGCAAGGATTACCATGAAACGTACTCTAATTACGTCTAGCATCTTGATGATGTTGGGCACGCCCGCGTATGCGGCTGATGATTTGACGGCTATACGTCAAGAAATTCAACAAATGAAAGCGAGCTATGAAGCCCGTATTCAGCAACTTGAATCCCGTCTAGCGCAAACCGAAGCGGCTACTAAGCAAGCCGATAAAAAAGCTGAACAAGCAGATACTAAGGCTGACCTAGCCAGCCAAGTCGCTGCTGTCGCCGCACAACCTGCACCTAGCCGCGAAAGCGCGTTTAACCCTGCGATTTCGTTGATTTTGGCAGGCACGGCGAATCATAGTTCGCTTTCACCTTCTACCTATAGCATAGGCGGGTTTATCCCTAGTGGCGGTGAGGTTGCGCCGAATGCGCGTGGTTTCTCATTGGGTGAGTCCGAGTTGGCGATTAGCGCAAATATCGATCCTGATTATCGCGGAAACTTTGTGTTGGCGATGGCTCCTGATAATACGGTAGGGATAGAAAACGCGTTTATTCAGACATTGGGATTGGGGTATGGTCTAAGTGCAAAAGCGGGGCGATTTTATTCTGATATTGGTTATTTGAATAAAATACACGCCCATGCCTGGGATTTTACTGATGCGCCGCTGGTGTATAAATCATTCCTCGGTAATCAATTTGCCGATGATGGCGTGCAAGTAAAATGGATAGCACCAACGGACAGCTTGCTAGTTGAGCTAGGCGCGGAGATAGGGAGTGGGCGTAGCTTCCCTGCAACCACCAAGGATAAAAATGGTAGTGTAGCGGGTGCGTTGTTTGCTCACGTGGGTGGCGATTATGATGAGTCGAATAGCTGGCGCGCAGGCTTGTCATACCTAGGGGTAGGCGCACAGGATAGAAGTTATACGGATGTCGATGCACTGGGTGCGCCGACGACTAATGCGTTCTCGGGTAAAAGCAAAACACTGATTGCTGACTTTATCTGGAAATGGGCACCAAATGGTAATAGCACTGTTAATAGCCTGAAGATACAGGGCGAGTATATGCGTCGTAACGAGGATGGTGATTTGACTTGTACGGGGTGTGCGACGAGTACAACAGGCACGTTGGCAACAACGCAATCAGGCTGGTATTTGCAAACGGTATATCAATTTATGCCGCATTGGCGCGTCGGATTACGCCACGATAGCATGAGTAGTGGCAGTGTGGTGTTGGGCACTGGTTTGAGCGCGGCAGATTTCCCGATTTTAGCGGCGTATAGCCCTAGTCGTAATACCGTAATGATGGATTACAGCCCGAGCGAGTACTCACGTTTCCGCGTGCAATATGCGCGTGACGCGTCGCGACCTACCGAGATCGACAACCAATTCTCGTTGCAATACATCACCAGCTTAGGCGCACACGGCGCACACACTTTTTAGGAGTTAGAAAATGAAATTATTATTAGCGATGTTAGCACTTACTAGCAGTGTGTCAGCTCATGCCGCGCTGAATGTGTTGGCGTGCGAGCCTGAATGGGGCGCATTGGTGCAAGAGTTAGGTGGCGATAAGGTTAAGGTGTCCAATGCAACCACAGCACTACAAGACCCGCACCGTATCGAAGCGCGTCCATCATTGATTGCGCGGGCGCGTAATGCCGATTTGCTGGTGTGTACGGGGGCAGAGTTGGAAATAGGCTGGTTGCCGATATTGCTACGCGACTCGGGTAATGCGGCGATACAACCTGGACAAGCGGGGAATTTTGAAGCGACTCGCTATGTGACTATGCTAGAAAAACCATTGCGATTAGACCGGGCAGATGGCGATGTCCACGCGGCAGGTAATCCGCATATTCAGACCGATCCACGCAACATTGCACTGGTTGCCGATGCTTTGAGCAAAACCTTGGCGACGGTAGATGCGACCAATGGTGCGTATTACCAAGCGCGTTATGCTGATTTTAAGCTGCGTTGGCAGGCCGCAATTAGTCGTTGGGAAACACAAGCCGCGCCGTTGAAAGGCACGACTATCGTGGTGCAACACAAGGCTTACCCGTATCTGGAAAACTGGCTAGGGCTGAAGCAAGTGGCGACGTTAGAGCCTAAACCAGGTGTCGATCCTAGCGTGGCTAGTTTGTCTGCGGTGTTAGCTAAAATCAAGCAAACACCTGCCAAAATGATAGTGCGATCGGCTTATAACGACGAACGCCCAGCTGACTGGTTGGCGCAACGGACGAATTTGCCTGTGGTGGTACTGGCTTTTACGGTGGGTGGCACGGCGGGTGCAAGTAATTTGTTTGGCTTGTTCGATGATACGATTAGTCGCCTGTTAGCGGCAGATAAGGCGGCAAAATAATGGACGCGGCCACGCTCGATATGGCGATACTTTGGTCTGCGTTATTGGCAGGCCTGTTGGTGTTAGCAACGCATGTTCCATTGGGGCGTGAGGTATTGTCGCGCGGCATCGTGTTTATTGATTTGGCTATCGCGCAAATCGCTGGCTTAGGTGTGATAGTCGCTGACGCGCTGGGCTGGGAGCCGCACGGCTGGGCGGTGCAGTCGGCGGCGTTGAGCGCGGCGGCGATAGGCGCGATGGGATTTACTTGGACAGAAAAGCGCTATCCCGACAGCCAAGAAGCGATTATCGGCGTGTCATTTGTATTGGCAGCGTGTGCAGGGCTGATATTGATGGCGGGCAATCCGCATGGTGCGGAGCATTTGAAAGATATGCTAGTCGGGCAAATACTGTGGGTGACACCGATACAGCTACAAGTCACGGCGGCAGTCACGTTGTTGTTGCTGGTGTTGCGAGCAACGGTGGCGCGACATTTAGGGCGCGTGGGATTTTATTTGATATTTGCCAGTGCGATTACGCTGTCAGTGCAATTGGTGGGGATTTATTTGGTATTTGCCAGCTTAATTATTCCTGCATTGGCGGTGCGTCAGCGTAAAAATAATCAAACGGCATTATGGCTGGCGTATTTTATCGGCGCAACGGGATACGCGCTGGGATTGGTGTTGTCAGCTTGGTATGACGTGCCTTCAGGGGCGGTTATCGTATGGATGATAGCCATAATCGGCTTGTTGAGTCGAATGTTGCCTAGGCTAGGGTGATAAATTTGCTGAATTGTAAAATTAACTGAAGTAGGCGTTGCTGTTTGTGGTGGATACGGCAATAATAACGCATTAGTCAGTGCAATTGATGGGGTTATTGAGTGGATTTTTTCGGCATATTCAAAAGTAAAAATAATGAAGCAGTCGCTGTGCCTGAAGTGAAGGTGGTTAAACCTAAAACGAAGGAGCAGGCGATAGCAGATATACACGCCACCACATTGACGGTGGAGCGTTTTAATAGTGAGATGGACTACGGTAGTATAGAAGTCACCGAGATGGTTTCTCAGTTTCCTGATGGTGTTGAAGATGCCGCCATGCTCTATGCAAACGGGCGCACGGCTGATGCAGTGAATAACACTAAGGCATTATTGCAGAGCGTACCTAGCGAAGAAATTTATTGGTTTTTGCTGTTTAATTTGTATGAAGCGAATCAGCAAAAACAGGATTTTGAACAATTAGCATTGGAATACGTACAGCAGTTTGAAAAATCACCACCAGGTTGGCGTGCAGGTGCTGAAGTTCATTTGGTTAAACGCGTTGATGCACAGCAAATACAGGACACGCAAGGTCAGCTATTTAGTTTGAAAGGCTGTTTAGACCGGCAGATGGCCGAGCGCATTGGCTTGTTGCAAGAGGCCGCTAGTAAGGGGGCTATTCAGTTAGATTTGTCGGGCATTACCGAGGTCACGCCTGAAGGGGCGCAGTTGTTGCAAATGGCACTCGCTAAATTGCAAAAGCAACAAGCTAGTTTGCAGATAGCCAGCGGTGCGTTCGTGAGTTTGTTGCAACATTATACGCAACAACCTGATAGCGCGAGCACTGAGCCCTGGCTGTTATTGTTGCAACTCTACCAGCTACAAGGTAAGCAGGCTGAGTTTGAAGATTTGGCAGTGGAGTTTGCTGTTCACTTCGAGCTATCACCGCCTTCGTGGGAAGCACCTAAACACGCTGTGGTCGTGATTGCCGCATCACCAGTGAGTGATAAAGGGGCTGAAAAGCGTACTGCATTTAGAATGTCAGGCACAATAAACAGCGCGAGTGCCGCTGTGTTTGAGGCATTTAAGCAGTATGCGCTGAAGCAGGGCGATGAGGTTAAGCTAGATATGCACGATGTTGACAGGATAGAATTCGCCAGCGTCAGTTTGTTTATGGATAGCTTTATGGCACTGATACCATTGGGTAAAAAAGTCGTTATTATCGAGGCAAATATGATGGTGAGGGTGCTATTGACAACGATGGGTGTCGATCAGATGGCGACTATCGTGCCGCGTAAGTGTCAATAAACGTCCATAGCTAAATCCACACTATGCGCCCACGCATCTATCCCACCGCTGAGGTTGTAGAGGTCGGTAAACTGGTGGTGCGCTAACAGCCTAGCAACGTGCATACTGCGTACCCCGTGGTGGCAGATGACAACAGTGGGTGTGGTTGATTGTAGCTGGTCTATATGTTCCAGCACAGTGTTCATTGGCATCAGTTGTGAATTAGCGATATGTGCGATTTGATATTCCCAAAGCTCACGCACATCCAATAGTAACGGTGGGGTGCGTGAGGTATCGGTTAGCCAAACGTTTAATTGCTGTGGGCTAAGGTGTTGCACTAGAATATGAAGCGTTCAGGCTGTACCGCGTTTTGTAATGGTTTAACGACGGTTTCAAATAAAGTTACCGTATTGTACGCACCCTCGCCTACGCAAGTAATCAGCTGGGCAGACATAGCAGGTGCGTCGCCTGTGATTACGAATAAACGACCACCAATGTTAAGGTCGTTTAATATCGTGGTTGGTAATACAGGCATGGAGCCAGTGACGATAATCACATCGTATTTACCATGCTTAGACCAGCCCTTAGCTGCATCGCCTGTTTCCAGTGTGACATTCTTAATGCCGTGTGTATGCAGATTGGCGTGCGTTTGCATTTTGAAGTCGGAAACAATGTCAACGCTGTAAACACGTTTAGCCAAATGCGATAGCAACGCAGTGAGGTAGCCACTGCCTGTACCGATTTCAAGTACCGTTTCATCGGGTTGTACGTTTACTTCTTGTAAAATACGCGCTTCCAGCTTAGGCGACATCATGACTTCGCCATGACCTAATGGGATTTCCATATCAACGAAAGCCAGCGTGCTGTAATTGGCAGGTACGAAATCCTCACGCTTGATTTTTGCCAACAGGTCAAGCACCACAGGATTAAGTACATCCCAAGGGCGAATTTGTTGTTCTATCATGTTGAAACGAGCTTGTTCTATATTCATTTTGATACCTATCTCACTAATATCTTGCGATTATTCCATATTTCCTATAATTTAACACCTCTGCTAGGGGTCTTTGGATAAAAATTATCTAAAGTGAGACACACCCTTCGAACCTGATACGGGTTATACCGTCGTAGGGAAGCACTCAACTGCTCCTTACGCCATTATTTTTTGCTTAAGGAATTTCAATGAACGCCAATCCAGAATTTATTGCCGCCAATGCTCATGTAGATGAAGCGGCGATTAAACCCTTGCCTAACTCGCGTAAAATTTATGTACAAGGCTCGCGTGCTGATATACAAGTGCCTATGCGTGAAATCAGCCAGGCGGATACGTCCGCGTCGTTCGGTGCTGAACCCAACCCACCTATCTATGTGTATGACTGCTCAGGTCCTTACACTGACCCTGAAACAAGTATAGACATACGTGAAGGTCTGGCAGGCGTGCGTACCCCGTGGATAGAAGACCGTGGTGACACGGAAGTTTTAACAGGTTTGAGCTCAGAATTCGGTAATGCGCGTTTACACGATGCGGCGTTGCAGTCCATGCGTTTTCCAGGCTTGGTGCGCCAGCCACGCAAAGCCATTGCTGGCAAAAATGTGACGCAGATGCACTATGCGCGTCAGGGTATTATCACGCCTGAGATGGAGTATGTGGCGATACGCGAAAATATGCGCCGCGAAGAATATCTGGAATCGCTCAAAACCTCAGGTCCTACAGGACAAAAAATGTTTGAACTGATGGGCAGACAGCATCGTGGGCAATCCTACGGCGCGGCGTTGCCAGAAAAAATCACCGCTGAATTCGTGCGCGAAGAAATCGCACGCGGTCGGGCGATTATTCCTGCCAATATCAATCACCCTGAAATCGAGCCTATGATAATCGGGCGTAATTTCCTTGTTAAAATCAACGCTAACATAGGCAATTCTGCATTGGGTTCGTCGATACAGGAAGAAGTCGAAAAAATGACTTGGTCTATCCGCTGGGGTGGCGATACGGTGATGGATTTATCAACAGGTAAAAACATCCACGAAACCCGCGAGTGGATAATCCGTAATTCGCCAGTGCCTATCGGCACAGTGCCTATCTATCAAGCCTTGGAAAAGGTCAACGGCAAGGCCGAAGACCTGACTTGGGAAATGTTCCGTGATACGCTCATAGAGCAAGCCGAGCAAGGTGTGGATTATTTCACTATCCATGCAGGCATACGTTTGGCGCATGTGCCGCTGACGGCGAACCGCATGACGGGGATAGTTTCTCGCGGTGGTTCTATCATGGCGAAATGGTGTCTGGCGCATCATCAAGAGAGCTTCCTCTACACCCATTTTGAAGACATCTGCGAAATCATGAAAGCCTATGATGTGAGCTTTAGTCTGGGTGACGGCTTGCGTCCTGGGTCGATTTACGATGCTAATGACGACGCGCAACTGGCCGAATTGAAAACGCTGGGTGAGTTGACCCAAGTGGCGTGGAAGCATGATTGTCAGGTAATGATAGAAGGTCCTGGGCACGTGCCTATGCAGTTGATTAAAGAGAATATGGATTTGCAGTTGGATTGGTGTGATGAAGCGCCGTTCTACACCTTAGGACCTTTGACCACGGATATTGCGCCTGGTTATGACCACATCACCAGCGCGATTGGTGCGGCACAGATAGGCTGGTATGGCACGGCGATGCTGTGTTATGTCACGCCTAAAGAGCATTTAGGCTTGCCTGATAAAAATGACGTAAAAGACGGCATCATGGCGTACAAAGTAGCGGCGCACGCGGCGGATTTGGCAAAAGGACATCCTGGTGCGCAGATACGTGATAACGCATTGTCTAAGGCGCGTTTCGAGTTCCGTTGGGAAGATCAATTCAACATCGGGCTGGATCCCGATAAGGCGCGTGAATTCCATGACGAAACCTTGCCTAAGGATTCAGCCAAGGTTGCTCACTTTTGCTCTATGTGCGGCCCGCATTTTTGCTCGATGAAAATCACACAGGACGTGCGTGATTACGCGGCAGCGCAGGGTTTGAGCGAGCAAGCGGCATTGACCAAAGGCATGGAAGTGAAAGCGATAGAGTTCGTTAAGCAGGGGGCTGAGATTTATAGCAAGGCATAATTGCTTAGTGACTAAAATGCGACCTGCGCTATCAAGGCGTAGGTCGCATTTTTTGTTTGCGTGCATGATGATGGTTTTAAGTAATGCGTCATGTTGTGCTGTTATGATGTGTTTTTTCTGAATAATATGTGGGTGCGATGGATATTATATTGGCATTAAAGGCGGTGATATTGGGGTTGGTCGAGGGTTTGACCGAGTTTTTACCTATATCCAGTACGGGGCATTTGATTTTGGCTGGGGATTTGTTGAATTTTAATGATGAGCGCGGCAAGGCGTTTGAAATTATTATTCAGGCAGGTGCGATTTTGGCTGTGTGTTGGGAATATAGACGCAAAATAGTGACGGTGGTGCAGGGCTTGGGGCAAGCTGAATCGAATAAATTTGTATTGAATTTGCTCGTCGCTTTTTTACCTGCCGCTGTGCTGGGCTTGTTGTTCGCGCATAAAATTAAAGAATACTTGTTCCAGCCTGTGCCTGTTGCCGCCGCGTTTATTATTGGCGGTATTGTGATTCTATGGGCAGAAAAACGTGAGCATGTTGTGCGTGTTGATAGTGTGGAGGCAATGAGTTGGCAAGATGCGTTGAAAATTGGTTTGGCGCAGACATTGGCATTGATACCAGGTACGTCACGTTCAGGGGCGACGATAATCGGCGGCTTGTTGTTCGGTTTGTCACGACGCACAGCGACTGAGTTTTCGTTCTTTTTGGCTATTCCTACTTTGTTGGCGGCGACGGTATATGAGGTATATAAACATAAAGATTTGTTGCTGAGTTCGCAAGGTGATGTGATGTTGTTTGCGATAGGTTTTGTAACGGCATTTTTTAGTGCTTTAGTGGCAATACGCGCATTACTGAAGTTTATTAGCCAGCATGACTTTGTGGTATTCGCTTGGTATCGCATCATTTTTGGTATCGTGGTGTTAATTACCGCTTATACGGGTGTGGTACATTGGTCGCTGTGAGTTAGTATTTGACCCAATAAAAAACCCGCTGAATGCGGGTTTTTTATTGGGTGCTTGATTGTTAAATTACACAAGCTATATGGGCTAGTTCAGCAATTTTAGCCAGTAGCTCATCCTCTTGGAACGGCTTGCCCATGTAGGCATTTACGCCTAGGCTCATCGCATGTTCCCTGTGTTTGTCAGCAGTGCGTGAAGTAATCATGATGATAGGAATGTTCAGCATTTTACTGTCGGCACGCATGACTTTAGTGAGCTCGAAGCCATCCATACGCGGCATTTCAATATCGAGCAACATCACATCAGGGGTGATAGTTTGCAGGATTTGTAATGCGTCCACACCGTCCTTGGCGGTGATGACTTCGTAGCCTTCGCGCATGAGAATGCGACTGGTGATTTTGCGCACGGTCAGCGAGTCATCGACTATCATGACAGTTTTGCTAGGCGTGCTGTCGTTGTTGTTCAAGCTAATTGGGGTATGCTGAACCTGTTGGCGCACGGCAAGTCCTTGGCGTTGCGCGAGTTGTACTGGGTTGAGTATCAAAACGATTTGTCCATTACCCATTACCGTTGCGCCTGCGATACCTGAGATGCGGGCAAGTTGCGGGCCTATGTTTTTAATCACTAATTCGCGGTTGCCTATGAGACTGTCAACTAATACAGCGGCGCGTTGATTACCGCTTTTTAGTAATAATACGGGGCTGTATTGCTGTTGCGTAGGCTGTGCTTCAGTTTCGCCTAGCAAATGCGAGAGGTAAAAAAAGTCATATTGGTGGCTCTGCCAAGTAATGCTACCTAGTGCTAATAATTCGTTGAGTTGCGTGGTTTTGTATTCTTGAACTTGTTCTATCATCGACGATGAAATAGCGTAGAGTCGTTCATGCGCGTGAACCAATACGGCTTGCGATACGGCTAAAGTGAGCGGCAGATAAACGGTGAATTGTGCGCCTTTGCCTGTCTCTGAAGCAATGTCGATACGACCGCCTAGCTGGCTGATTTCATTTTTAACAACGTCCATCCCCACACCACGACCCGCTAAGGTGGTGACTGATTCGGCAGTGGAGAAGCCACTGGCAAAAATGAGCTGCATGAGTTCTTCATTGGGTAATTCGTCATTGGCGTTGATTAAGCCGTTGTTAATCGCTTTAGCGCGTATGGCTGGCAAATTCAGCCCGTGCCCATCGTCACGCAAGGCAACGACGACTTCGTTGCCTTCTTGTCGTGCGTAGAGCACAATTTCACCATATTCTGATTTGTCTGCCTGAGTGCGGTCATTCGGCATTTCTATACCATGCGCGACTGAGTTGCGGAGCAAGTGCTCTAGCGGCGCAACCATTTTGTCGAGTACAGTACGGTCAAATTCCACATGTTCACCGATGAGCTGTAAGCTGGCTTTTTTGCCTAAGTCTTTAGCCGCCAAGCGCACTGTGCGATGCAGGCGGTCAGAGATGCTAGACAGGGGAACCATGCGTATGTGCATCAAGGCTTGTTGCAAGTCTTTCGCTAAACGCCCTTGTTGGGTAATGGCGGAGTCTGTTTCGTGTAAACCGAGTGCCAAGTTTTGTTGTACTGTGCCCACGTCGTTGACACTTTCGGCAATCATGCGGGTTAGTTCTTGTAGGCGGGTAAAACGGTCAAACTCCAGTGGGTCGAATTGGCTATCTTCGCTTTGCATTTGCGATAGCGTTGATTGCATTTGGCTTTCTGCTTGAATTTCTAATTCGCGTAATTGAGTGCGTAGGCGATTTACGTTTTCGTTCAAGTCGGTGATGTGGGTTTTGATGTCAGCCACACTGCTTTCCATACGTGAACGTGCGATATTGATTTCACCCGCTTCATTAACCAGTCGGTCAACCAAGTCGGCGCGGACACGGAGCATCTGTGCGCTGTTGTCAACTTCCGTTGTGAGCGTTTTAGTGGCGGGAGTGTTGGTCGGCGTGACTGGCTGTGTAGATGCGGATGCGGGCATCATGATAGCGTCTGCAACAGGTATCTGTGGCAGCTGTGGGTGACGTAGCCGTTCTACTGCGATGTTAAGTTCGTCAGTTTGTGTTTGAAACTGGCTGAATGCGTCTTCACTTAATTGGTGCTGGTTAATTGCATTGATAACGTCGGTTTCTAAGGCGTGCGTCAGCTCACCTAAACTCATCGCCCCAGCCATGCGTGCGCTGCCTTTTAGGGTGTGTAATAAGCGTTGTATATTGGCTTGTTCTTCGCCTGCTGGATTAGCCTGCCAGTTGCGTACTGACTTCTCAATAGCGGGCATCAGTTCGGCAGCTTCTTCTAAGAAAATCGGTAATAGTTGTTCATCGAGATCGTCGGTGAGGTAGTGAGTGCGTTGTGATTCGTCACTAGGTAGGCGCAATTCATCTAAAGTCGCGGTTGGTCGTGTTGCTACCATTGTTTCGGCTACTTCGGCTACTTCGGCTACTTCAGGTATTTCAGGTATTTCAGGTATTTCAGGTATTTCAGGTGTTTCGCTCTGATAGGGTGGGGTGAAGGCAACGACTAATTGTGCTTGATTAAGCTGTTCTATCAGTAGTGGTGCTGACTGGGGAGCCGTATATTTGCGTATGCTGTGTAGCATGATGGCAATTTCCGCAATGGCTAACTCGGTATTGGTGTCGTTTTCTGGTAATGGTGCCAGGGTTGCTTGCAGATGGTTGAGCCATGATTCCAGGGCGTGTGCCAGCTCGGCGATGGCGTAAAAGCCTGTTAACCCTGCAATGCCTGCCAAGGTATGCGCCGCCCGCATGAATTCGTAGCTGACAGGGAGTTGTGGGTGTTGTTGCAGGTGTATAAATTCTGTTTGTAATGTGTGGTAATGTTGGTCAGCTTCGCGTAAAAATATATCCAGTAATACAGGCGAAATAAGGTTAGTGCCTATGGCTACTCTATCGTCTTGCACTACCGCTATGTCGTTTATAGGCGGAAATTGCTCGGTGCTTACTGGCGTGAATTCAGGTTGCTGATAGAATGTATCCGCATTGCTTGATTCATCATCATAGTTGTCGAAGTTTTGTGGGCTAGATGTGGTGATGTCAGTTTCGGCAGGTGTAATATCAGTTGTTTGTGCTACTTCACTTGTATTATCTTCTGCTGAATCTGGTGTGTCAGCATGGCTGTCTATTGCAATTGTCGACACCTCAGGCATGTCCATGCTGACTTCAGGTGGAATGCTTATCGCCTGTGGGGTGCGGAGTTGGTCTGCGGCTGTGATTAAGCGGTGAGCATCTAAGGTGAATGCCTGATTTGTTTGCAGAGCAGTAACCCAAATTGAAAATAGGTGATGCGCCTCATTAAGTAAATCTAATAGCGTAGTGTTAGCCGTTTTTTCTTCTTGTAGCCAGAAATTAAGTAATTGCTCAAATGCCCAAGCGGCTTCGCCTAAATCAGTTAGCCCGACCATGCGACCACTGCCTTTGAGGGTGTGGAAACTACGTCGTGTGGTTTTTAGCGACTCGATATGATGCGGTTGTTGCGCGAGCACCACTAATTCAGTGCTGATGCTGGTTAATACTTCGGTGGCTTCTTCTAAAAATATTTCTAGGAGCTCCGCATCTATCTCCACCGTGTCAGCCACGGGTTCCAATGGCGTGTTTTCTGAAGTGATAGGTGCATCAGGCACTGGGCTTAATTGTTGCTCAAGATTGTCCAAACTAACCGTGTTTAGGCTCATGCCGTGGTCTTCGGTGTTAATTTGTTTGAGGACGTCAGCCGTATGCTGTTTAAGTTGGTAGTCCCCGACTAAATCAGCATCCTGGTTAATTTCACGTAGTGTTTCAACTAATTTTTTTTTTGTGTCAGCCTGTTCTGGGTTTTGCTTCCACTCTTCTAGTTGTAGGTGTAGCTCAGTTTTAAGCAGGTTCAGGTCGTCTTCAACGCGCTCAGAATTGTCTTCTTGGTGTTCCTCAGGCATGAGCCCTAGTTGCTTGAGTATGGGGTGTAATATACGCTCACTATCTAGCCGCTGGTAGCGTTGTGCGTCAACGTACAAGCTAATGCTGCTGATTGCATCTGCGATGATGGGAAATTTCGTTTCATCAACAGGTGCAGCTGGGTCGCTAAGTGTTTGAATTAAATGGTGAGTGTGTTCTAAAATAGTATTGGCATCATTTAACTGCATGATGCTGAGTGCGCCATGTATTTCAGTAATTGGGCGGTCGAGCTCAGCGAGTGCTTTTTTATCATGGAAGTTATCGCGGAAAAATCCATCCAGTGCTTCTTCTATTCTTTGTATGCTGATTTGTATTTCTTGTGCTACTTGCGCCATAAGCAAACGCTCTTGCGCCAAGCGGGAGTATTCGTCTAATAATGGCACATCGGCAATGTCAGAAACATCTATGTTGGAGTAGGCGGCGGCACGCAGGCGTTGTCCTTGCACCTCGGTCTGTTTGACTAATTCACCAGTGACGTTTTCGTAGTGCTCTAGGTTGTTTTGTAAAAATAATAACGCAGTGGCAACTTCTAAACCTATCGCTTCATGGCGTTCTGACGGCAATTGGCGGTAATCATTGGCTATAGCGTCAATTTCACTGACTAAATTGATGATAGGCGTATTATTTAGCTGATGTGCAGGTACTTTTAAGTTTGCAATACTACTAATAAATGCGTCAATGCTGTCTATATTGCCTGAGCTAAGTTTAATCCACGACTCTTTTGCACTGTTGATTTGCATTAACATTTGCTTTAATAATGGGTGCAAGGCATCAATTTCTGCTAGGTCGTTGGCGTTTTTTGGAATGAGTGTGTTTAAGTTGAAGGTGTTTTTAACGGCAGCGACATGCTCATTGACTTCGTGGCTTTGGGCTACAAAATACAGTAAATCGCGTAATAGTCGTTCTGCTGTTTTAGCTGAGCCTTCTATGTGGCGGCGCATTTGTAAATCTATGCGTCCGCATAGCTGTTTAACGGCAAAGCTAGGTTCAATGGCGCGGTTAAGTAAACAATCGACAAAAGCACCAACACCCCACCAAAATGTGCGGCTGGCGGGTATGCTCATATTACTTTCTATTTGGCTTACCGCTATGCGCATCAGTGACAGACCTTGCTCAGTATCTTGTTGACGCAAGAAACTGAGTAGGCCGCGCTGGAAACTGGCACGTGCTTTTTTTAAGCTCAGTGTTAGTGCTTCAGGCGCAAGCTCAGTTTGTGTAGGCAGTCTGGGCGCACGCCCACTCATATCGGGGAAAAATAAATCTGTTTCGGAAGACTGGGTAATGCCCAGTGCTAATCTGACAGCCTGATAGCTGGAAAATAATTGCAGTTCGTGATTAGGCTGACCTTTTAGCAGGCTATCAAGATAGTGTTCTATTTGTACGTTGGTGTGTTTAACTAATTGTAGTTGTTCTGCTGTGATGCTGATGCTGGCATGAGCTAAGGCATGGAGTAGTTTTTCGGTTTCCTGACAAATTAAGGTGACCCCTTGCAAGCCTACCATTTCGATTGCACCCGTGACTTGATGCAAGAAGGTTAGCGCAGGGCGCAGTACGGCAGGGTCATCGTTACTGATGTCAAATTGGTCAATGATGTCATTGACTTGTTTGATAGAACGATCAATTTCTTCTTTCACCCAGCTAAGTGGACCGATGTCGTATTCTGGCGTTAAGCTCATGATTTATCCCAGTTTATTCTGCTATTTTGTTTGTTTATTGCTGAGGGGCGTGCGTTTCCCCCTCAGATACATATCATGCGAGTTTGAAACCAGAAATAGACTTCTTCAAATCGGTTGCGAGTGCTGTTAGTTCGCCGATAGAAGAAGCTGTTTGTTGCGTACCCGCTGTGGTTTGCTCAGTAATCTGCTGAATATCTTGCATGGCTTTTGCAACTTTAGTTGCGGCAATCGCTTGATTGTCAGTCGCGGCTGAGATGTTTTCAATCAGACCTGCCAGATTACGTGAAACCTGCCCAATCTCATTCAGTGCTTGACCCGCCGCATCGGATAGTTTTGCGCCTTCTACTACCCCCTGTGTACTGGTTTCCATCGCGGCAACAGCATCTTGCGTATCTGATTGAATGGTTTTTACAATCGCGGCAATCTGTTTGGTTGCTTGACCTGAGCGTTCAGCGAGTCGTTGCACCTCTTCTGCAACCACCGAGAAGCCTCGTCCTGCTTCACCCGCCGCCGCCGCTTGTATCGCCGCGTTCAATGCCAGTACGTTGGTTTGTTCGGTAATGTCAGAAATCAATTCAACAATTTCACTAATTTCCTGTGATGATTCACCCAGACGTTTAATACGCTTGGAAGTTTCTTGAATGTTTTCACGAATACTATTCATACCTGTAATCGAGTTTTCTACCGCTTTAGTGCCTTTTTCGGCGGCTTCTAGTGATTGTGTCGCCACTTGTGCTGATTGCGTCGCGCTGGCAGATACATCGTTAATGGATTGTGAAATACCTAAAATAGCGGCAGAGGTTTCTTCAATTTCTTGTGCTTGGCGTTGTGCGGCGGCAAGTAGCTCTTCTGAGATATTTTGCGCTTGTAAGGTGGTGGTGGTTACTTTTTCTGTCGCACGGTTAATCCCTGATACCAGGCCGCGCAACTCGTCGATAGTGAAGTTGATAGAGTCGGCAATCGCGCCTGTAATGTCTTCTGTTACCGTTGCGTTGGTGGTCAAATCGCCATCCGCCAAATCACCTAGTTCGTTTAGTAAGCGTAAAATAGCCTCTTGGTTACGTTTGTTTTCCGCCTCGCTTTGGGTAACGCGACGTTTGGATTCATTGACGTTGACAATACCAAATAAGACTAAGCTGGCCAAGGCAAGCAAAGCTGAAATAACGGCAAATGTATTGCCTGTTGTGCCTAGCTTTTCATATGCTGCAGCTAATTTTTTGGTGTCTTTCAGAATCTCATCGCTGGAATCGAAAATAGCAACACTGGCCTGTTTAGTTTCAACCAACGGCTGCATATTGCTCAGGATGTTGGTAACAGAGGCTTCAAATGGCTTGAATGAAGCACTTAGCTCAACCAACTTGTTGTGTGCATCAGCATCGCCGATGGCGTTAATGTGCAAGCGTTCGCTACCATCACGCAAAGCACGTAACGACTCTTGGAAAGAGGTGGTGTCTTTGCCCAACTGAAATGCAACGTCTTGTTCTATGGTGTCGGAAGAAGTTAATGCGTTAGCATTTTTAGCCATACGTTGTGTGAGCATGACCATATTGCTGGCGACGGTGGTTTCGCGCTGACCTAAGTTTGCATCCGTCATCCGCCCAACTAACTGTTCTGATATTTCAAGCAAGTCATTGGTACTTTTGTTGATGCTGTCAACGTTTAGGCGTAAGTCAACTAAGGTCTTCTCGTGGCTGATAATCTGGTTAATTTGAGTTTCTACTGGTGTCCAATCTTTTTTCAGATCAACTACCATAGGTTGTGTAGATTTAGGTGATGCAGGTAGTGTAAGACTGCCTTTAGAAATGGCTGTGTAGTTATCTATGAATTGTTTTTCACTGGCTTTTAGTTGCGCAAACGCGGCTGAGTTGCCTGCTACGGCTTGTTGAGCACCTTTTGCAATACGTTGTGACAACATTTGCATTTCAGTTGCTTTGGTGATGTATTCTGTTTTGTTGCCAGATTGTATGCCGCTGTAAGTCAGCAATATACCTGTTAATACCAAGAAACCTAAACCGCCCACCATGGTGAGGATGTATTGTTTTTCTACTGGCAAATGGCCTATTAACGGGGTGTCGAATGCCGAGGAGTCGGACATTTTTTTTAGTCCGCTCATAATCAACGTTGTGTTCTCGGCATTAAGTGCCGATCTTCCAGATTTCTTGGGTTCGTTTTTAGGGTTGAAACTTGGAAGTTTGAAAGCCATGTTGTTTCTCCGTTACTAGTAATTATAGAGTTTAATGATATTGTTATTTATGCGCTGACGGTGAGGAACTCGTTGCTAACGACGAGTGCAGCGATATCCAGATGATGCCACATTGTGCCATTTTCATCATAGTAAGTTTGTGAGCTCCATGTGGTGGTAGTCATGTTGCCATCTGCTCGCATATTGTCTATGTTGCGTAAACCCAAGGCTTGGTCAACTAATAACGCACTGTTAGAGGCGAATTGGGGGTGAATAATTAACAGGCGGTTTTCAATATTGCGCTGTGCTGTACTCAGACCAGAAAAACGCGCCAAATCAACTACGCTATAGAGCTTGCCTCGGATGTTGGTGACCCCTAAAAACCAAATTTGCGTTAAGGGTACGGGGGCAAAGCTGGACGGCGTGATTACTTCGCTGATGTCTGCGAGACTGACTAGCCAGTTTTGTTCAGCAATGCGTACTGCCAAGCGGCTGTTGGCACTAGACTGGCTGGTCGCGAGCTGCAGTCTATCACTGAGGTCTTGTTGAAATTGCTTTAGGCTGACGCGTATAGACATGGTGGTATCTTTTTATAATTTTAGAGTGCGCGAATTTTTTGTAATAATACATTGCCGTCAATAGGTTTGACCATATACTCAATCGCACCTTGACGTAAGCCCCATATTTTGTCGGTTTCTTGGTCTTTAGTCGTGCATAAAATGATGGGGATATGTTTAATATCGTCGTCACGCGACATGGCGCGTGTAGTTTGAAAGCCATTCATGCCTGGCATGACGACATCCATCAAAATTAAATCGGGCATGATTTGTTTCACTTTTTCTAGGGCTTCTTCACCGTTTTCAGCAAGGTTGATTTGGTAGCCTTGTTTACCGAGTAAATCAGCGAGGAAAAAACGTTCTGTTGGTGAGTCGTCAACAATAAGGACTTTGTGGATAGCCATGATATTCCTAGTGGTGTTAGTTAAAATTAAGCGGCTGATTCATTATTGGTATAGCGTTGTACTGTTGAGAGCAGACTGTCTTTGGTAAAGGGCTTGGTAAGATATTCGTTAGAGCCGACGATGCGACCGCGTGCTTTATCGAATAAACCATCTTTGCTAGAAAGCATGATGACGGGTGTGGATTTGAAACGGCTATTTTTTTTGATGAGTGAGCAAGTTTGGTAGCCGTCCAAGCGGGGCATCATGACATCAACAAAAATAATGTCAGGCTGGCGGTCAGTGATTTTTGCGAGCGCGTCAAAGCCGTCTTCTGCCAAGATGATTTCGCACCCTGCTTGCTTGAGGAAAATTTCCGCGCTACGACGTATGGTATTGCTGTCGTCTATTACCATGACTTTAATGCCGTTCAAATCGTTGAGTTCTGCCACGATGTCTCCGTTTTTATTTTAGGTGCGAGTGGATTGAAAGTCTGTAGGATATATTGTTAATCTTATTTGTATGTTCTGGCAAGTAATAAATGAAAACTTAAATACTGACCATCTCAAAATCATCTTTGCGTGCGCCGCATTCTGGGCAGGTCCAGTTGATAGGTACATCTTCCCAGCGTGTACCAGGTTCAATACCGTCATTGGGACAACCCTGTGCTTCATCATAAATATAGCCACATACTACGCACATATAGGAATTGTAAGCTGATGCCATTATCTCGTCGCTTTTCAGTTAAAATAGGTATTCTAATCTAGTTATACTTATTGTTGGCGTGGTTTTTTATGACGAAAAATACTTCTCTTCCTGTTGTGCTTACATTTGCCGCCTCTGACCCTACGGGTGGCGCGGGTATGCAGGCAGATATTCTGACTTTAACAAGTATGGGCTGTCATGCTTTGTCTGTCTTAACAGCGGTGACTGTGCAGGATACGGTAGGCGTAGAGGATTATTTTCCTTTGGATACCGATTGGATAGTGGATCAGGCGCGTTGCGTATTGGAGGATATGCCTGTCGCCGCTTTCAAAGTAGGCATGTTGGGTAGCCTGGAAGCGATAGCGGCGGTGGCGGCAATTGTGGCTGATTATCCTGATGTGCCGCTGATATTAGACCCTGTATTGACCTCAGGGCGTGGGGATGCGCTTTCTACCGATGACATGCGGGCGGCGATGATGGATATGTTGATACCGCAAACCACGATTATTACGCCTAATAGCGTGGAAGCGCGTCGGTTGGTTGAGGATGAGCTGGATGGCGAGGAGGATACGCTGGATGTTTGTGCGCGGCTGTTGTTGGCAACGGGTTGTGAATATGTGTTGATTACGGGTACGCATGAAGGTACGAGCGAGGTTATCAATACGCTATATGATACAACTGGGGTGTTGTGTGCTGATGCGTGGGCGCGTTTGGCGGGCAGTTATCATGGTTCGGGTTGTACGCTGGCCTCGGCGATAGCCGCGACCTTGGCGCACAATATGCCGATAGCCGAGGCGGTGCGTGAGGCGCAAGCATTTACTTACGAATCTCTGCGTGCGGGTTTTAGACCTGGTATGGGGCAATATATCCCTGATCGCTTATTCTGGGCGCGGGATGGGGATAAATCGTGATTACTGGTTTGTATGCGATTACGCAAGCAACGGATAATACGGCGGCGTTATTGTCAACGGTGACCGATGCGTTGCGTGGTGGCGCGGCGGTGGTGCAATACCGCGACAAAAGCGGTGATGTTGCGCGTCAGCATGAGCAAGCAAGTGAATTGTTGCGCGTATGCCATTCGTTTAATGTGCCCTTGATTATCAATGACAGCCTACGTTTGGCTGATTTAGTCGGTGCGGACGGTGTGCATATAGGGCGCGATGATGGCGCGGTTCGTGAGGCTAGGATTATTTTGGGTGCAGATAAAATTATTGGCGTGTCGTGCTACCAATCATTAGATTTGGCACTCAGCGCACAAGCAGCAGGTGCTGATTATGTGGCTTTTGGCAGCTTTTTCCCATCGCAGACCAAGCCTGATGCGGTGCGGGCAGATTTGGGCTTATTGCGTTTAGCTGTGCGCGATATACATGTTCCTATTGTGGCGATAGGGGGTATTACTTTAACGAATGCGAGTGGCTTAATCGACGCAGGTGCAGATGCCATTGCGGTGATTAGTGCCTTATTTGATAATGTTGACGTGACGGCAACGGCGCGGCAATTTGCCGATTTATTTATAGACGAAACTGAAGATTAGTATGATGACAAATAATCAAGAACTGTTTGAACGGGCGCAACGCCACATACCTGGCGGCGTAAATTCTCCTGTGCGGGCGTTTCGCTCTGTGGGCGGTACGCCGTGTTTTTTTGAGCGTGCTGCGGGTGCGCGAGTGTGGGATGCCGATGGGCGTGAATTTATTGATTATGTAGGTTCATGGGGACCGATGATAGTTGGGCATACTCATCCTGCTGTGGTACAAGCGGTATGTGAGGCGGCGGCGCAAGGTTTGAGCTTTGGTGCGCCTACTGCGCGTGAAGTAGAAATGGCAGATTTGCTAACCAAGCTGATACCGAGCATGGATATGGTGCGTTTAACCAGCTCAGGCACAGAAGCCACCATGAGCGCGATACGCTTGGCGCGTGGTTTTACGGGGCGGTCAAAAATCATTAAATTTGAAGGTTGTTATCACGGGCACAGCGATTCATTACTGGTGAAAGCGGGTTCGGGCGCGTTGACTTTTGGGCAACCGAGTTCAGCAGGTGTGCCGCCAGAGTTAGCCGCGCATACGCTGGTGTTGGATTATAACGAGCCACAGCAGTTGATAGATTGCTTTAAGCAATATGGCGATCAGATTGCCGCTGTGATTGTTGAGCCTGTGGTTGGTAATATGAATTTAATCGCACCGCAGATGGGTTTTTTGCAAACTATGCGTGAGGTCTGTACGCAATATGGTGCGGTGCTGATTTTTGACGAAGTAATGACAGGCTTTCGTGTTGCCTTAGGCGGTGCACAAGCCCTGTATGGCATTACGCCTGATTTATCAACTTTTGGTAAAGTTATCGGCGGTGGTATGCCTGTAGGTGCATTTGGCGGGCGCGGTGACATCATGGCGCATTTAGCCCCGTTGGGTGGCGTTTATCAGGCGGGTACTTTGTCAGGTAATCCTGTGGCAGTGGCGGCGGGACTGGCGACGTTGTCATTGATACAAGCACCTGGCTTTTATGAGCAATTAGGCGAACGTACTGCGCAGTTGTTGCATGGCTTGAGCGCGGCGGCGGCTAAACATGGCGTGGCGTTCTCGGCGCAACATGTCGGCGGTATGTTTGGTGTGTATTTCCGTGCGCAAGTGCCTGAGAACTATGCTCAGGTAATGGAATGTGATGTGTCGGCATTTAATCGATTTTTCCACGGCATGTTGGATGCGGGGGTGTATTTTGCACCGTCGGCGTTTGAAGCAGGATTCGTGTCAGCCGCGCATGGCGATGTTGAAATAGCGGCAACGTTGGATAAGGCGGATGCTGTGTTTGCGGCTTGGTAGGCTGAGTGTAAGTAATAAAAAAGACCGTCTAGGCGGTCTTTTTTATTGGGCGTTGCATAGCGGTTTATAGTGTGCCGTAAGAATGTAAGCCCGATAAGAACATGTTTACGCCTAAGAAGGCAAAGACAGTAACAAATAAACCCACCACTGCCCACCAAGCCAGTAGCGGACCGCGCAAGCCTTTCACTAAGCGTATGTGTAACCATGCCGCGTAATTGAGCCATACTATCAGTGCCCATGTTTCTTTGGGATCCCACGACCAGTAGCCACCCCAAGCCTCGGCCGCCCACATCGCACCTAAGATAGTGGCGATGGTGAAGAAACCAAAGCCGACGGCAATTGATTTGTACATGACATCGTCGAGTATTTCCAGCTTAGGTAAGCGGCTGGCTAATATGCCTTTAGATGCTAATAAATAAGCCACGCCTATCATCGCGGCTAAGGAAAATGAACCGTAACCGATAAAGTTTGCAGGCACATGTATTTTCATCCAGTACGATTGTAAGGCGGGAACGAGCGGTTGTATGTTTTGTGCTTGACGGTCAAAGGTGTACCACAATAAAAAGCCGACTGCCGCGCTGATAACAGGCAATACAAATGCGCCCATTTGGCGGTTTTGGTAACGGTTTTCATAATGCAGGTACAGTAACGCGGTAATGATAGAGAATAAAATAAAGACTTCGTACAAGTTAGAGACAGGAATATGACCTACATCGGGGCTGATTAAGTAAGACTCGTACCAACGTACTAGTAAACCCACCAAGCCCATGGTGAGCCCACTCCAAGTCAATGCGCTGGCGACTTTGGCGGTGAAGTCGGAACGGGCGGCTAGGCTAATCCAGTAAGTCACGGTGGCGAGTACGAATAGCACGCTCATCCACATAATGGCAGATTGACTGGCAAGTATGTATTTCAAAAAGAAGGCTTGATTAGCGCGAGCTAAATCAGCGTGATAATCGTTGATGCCGAATAAACTCAGGGTAGCAACGACGATAAGCAGGGTGCGTATCGGTTTCCACAGCCAACCTAGTCCAGAAAATACGACGGCAGCACCGAGTAGAAAGCCTTTTTCGTAGCTGTCCATGTTATTGCCATATAAGCTGAAAGCGTAACCTGCACCGACACAGAGTGCGACGGCGTAGAGCCAGTCAAATGGGGTTAATTGTTTGAACAGTGGTGTTCTGGGCATGGTGAGTGTGGCTTGCATTTATGTTCCTTTTACAAGTTCAGCAATGTCTTGCTGATGTTGTGCAAATTCATTTTCAAAATCCAGCGTTTTACGATTGCTGGACATGGCGAATAATACGCTATTTTGTTTAACTAATAGCCAAAGTCGGCGTTCGCGTACATAGAACATGGCGAACACGCCTAGCACTAATAATGCAGAACCGCCAAACACAATGTTTTTGCCTGGCGAACGGGTTAATTGTAATCCCGTTGCTTGGACTTCATCATAATTGGCAAGTTGCAAATAAACAGGTGCGCCGTAAAAGAAAATATCGCTGATGCTATTTAAGCTATCACGGATAAACCAGCCTGTTTCATCATCCATCTTAGGTACAGGCTGTTGAGCTTGTGCCTGCGTGAGTATATAGGCTTGGTAAGTGGATAGCTCTAGTATCTTTAGATAGGTTTGTGCCGCTTGGTCACGGTCGGCGGCGGGTATTTTAGCTTCTATAAACGCAGACAGCGATTTATAGCCGCCTTGTGCAAAAATATCTAACACTTTAATCGTGCTGTCGATGAGCTTGGCTTTAACATCAGCAGGTGCGTCAGGAATTGCATAGGCAACAAAGCGTTGGGCGATTTCTGGGTGGCGGGTGCGGTCGAGCATGATGCCGCGTAAGCGCATGAAGCCTGATAGCGTGCGTTCGGGGTCGAGTGGGAAGCGTATATATTGGAAAGGTTGATTCGGCGCGTCACGCATCCCCGACATCATATACCAGCGTTTGTCGATAAAGAGCGGGAGCATGTAATTGCTGTATTCCTTGGCCTGTCCATCAGCATCACGTAGTTTGTATTGGAAGCTAGGGCCGACGTTATGTAAATCTTTTTTGTCGGCTACCGCACTGCCGCCCAAAACGGCACGCGTGTCGTGCATGGTGTTTTTGGCATCGCCTAAACTTTCGATATTAAACGGGCGAAAATCCATGAACTCTATCGTGTATTGTCTATCGTCAGCGGCAAGTTTAGCGGTGTCGTGTATTGCGCCTTTGACTGGGAAAGGTGTGCCTGCGTGGTCAAACAAGTTCCAGCCGTTTAAGTTCAATCGTGTGCCGCCATCGCCAAAGCTGGCTTGAAAAATGGCAACGCCATCATAAATTAACGGGTGGTTTACAGTGACAGTATGGCTGAGTATAGGGCGATTAGTTTTTTTATCAATTATCGTAATATCGCTGGCAAATGATTTAGGCTGACCTGTTGAATAGTGTTCAATGTGAAATTTAGTCAGACCAATTTTGAAAGGCAAGTCCTGCACCATGTAACCGTCAGCGATATTCAAGAACACCACGTCGGCACTCGATCCTTCGGGAATAGTGACATTACCGCGAAATGATAAATTGCTAGGGGATAAACGACTGATAGCAGGCACTTGGCTTTCGGCAATATCGCGTGTTTCTATTTTCTTCCAGCCGAACGCTTGCTCTATTTTGAGCGGGATGTTGCTGTCAATTAAGCCGCCTATACAAATCAATACGATGGCACTGTGGGTAAAAATATAGCCGAGACGGTTGGCACTACCACGTTTAGCGGCGATGAGCAGGTGTTCGCCTGTTTGTTTTTGTTTGTAGCGATAGCCTTGTACATCTAGATATTGTGTCAGGATGTGGGCGTTGACCTGGTTGCCTGAGATTTCTGCCACGTGTTGAAAGTGGCGTAAAGATTGTTCGGTTGCATTTTCACGATAGCTACGCATTTCACGCAACATCATGGGTAAATTGCGATAAATGCAGGTGCTGGTGGAAGCAACTAATACGCTGAGAATAACAACAAACCAATGAGTACGATAAACGTCATATAAGCCTAACCATTGAAATACCGTAAACCAGTATTGCCCGAATTCGATAATGTAATTAGCGTAAGGCTCATTTTGCTTGAGTACTGTGCCAATAATGGATGCGATAGCCAAAATCGTGAGCAAGCTAATTGCAAAACGCATGGAGCTTAAGAGCTCATAAATCGAACGGGATAGTGTGGCTGTTTGTTTATTCATGGGTTAAATGCAAGGTAAGTACGTCCTGAAAAATAAAAGGGTGACTGGAAAGCCACCCTTTTAACAGACTGTTAAAACGTCGTCAGGTTCCGACGCTAAGGCTAATCAATGTAAGCCAGAGATATATTCAGCAGCGGCCTTCATTTCTTGGTCAGTCATTTTAGCAGCGATAGTACGCATCATTTTGCCGCCGTCGTTGGCGCGTTCACCTAAACGGAAAGCGTTTAATTGTGCGTAGATGTAATCTTTATGTTGGCTGGCCAGACGTGGGAACTGCACAGGTATGCCTGCCCCTGCTGGACCGTGGCAGGCTTGACATGCGGGTACGCCGCTAGCTGCATTACCGCCTTTGAATATTTTTGCGCCAGCTTCGACTAATTCTTTGTCTTTAGCCATGCCTGGTTTTTCAGTTTGGCTGGCAAAATATTGACCTAAGTCTTTCATATCCGCTGGTGTCAGGTTGTTGCTGGTAACAATGCCGTACATGATAGGGTTTTTACGATCGCCAGATTTGAAGTTAGTGAGTTGCTTGGTGATGTATTCTGCACCTTGACCCGCTAATTTTGGGTAAGTTGGTGATGTGCTATTACCATCCGCACCATGACATGCCGCACAAACAGTGGTCACTAATTGTTGTGCACGTGCAGGATCTGCTTTCGTGGTCGCTACTGTTTCTTCTGCTTGGGCAGTCGAAAATGCAGTTAAAGCAGCAAATGCGGCAAGTGCTATAGTATTTTTCATCGTGAAGCCCTCATACTGGTAAGATAGTAAAATAATTATTTTATCCTTGTTTTATTTTTCACGCTACCCCGAAAATCAATTGGGCGCGTTTTTTGGTACAAATTTATGAACTTTTTTCAACCAGCGGTGTTTTATACTACCGTTAATCATCTATGCGACCTGCCTGTAGAGAGTGCGGCGGAGATTGCTTTTGCTGGTCGCTCTAATGCGGGTAAGTCTAGCGCAATCAATACGTTAGCTAACCGTACTCGGTTGGCTTTTGTGAGTAAAACACCAGGTCGGACTCAGCATATCAATTATTTTTCTTTGGGCGGCACGCGTTATTTAGTCGATTTACCTGGTTATGGCTATGCGAAGGTGCCTAATGCAGTAAAAGATCATTGGCGTGAGTTATTGGCGCAGTATTTGGCGGAGCGTCCACAATTATGTGGTCTGATATTGATTATGGATGCACGTCACCCATTAACTGACTTAGATTTGAATATGTTGCAGTGGTTTTTACCTACGGGTAAACCTGTACATTGTTTGCTGACGAAATCGGATAAATTAAATCGTAGCGAGGCGGCGGCGGTGCTACGTGAAGTGACGCAAGCACTGACGCAAATAGCCACTAATTATACGGTGCAGTTATTTTCCAGCTTGAAAAAAACGGGTACAGAAGAAGTCGAGCAAGTCGCGGCGCGTTGGTTTGATGATGCGTTATCGCAGGCCGAAAAAAACCTCGGTTAAAGGGGAGGATAACCGAGGTCAAAATACCCTGACTAGTGTCAGAGTACCCGCTCAGGGAGGAGAAGCGGGAGACGGCATAACCGCCATCTGCAAGATAAGAGTGTGCGATTGATTAAAAGTTCAGTGAGTGAGTAAGATAAATGAAAAATTTTGCATTTCCCCAGACGCGTATGCGTCGTATGCGTAAAGACGAGTTTTCGCGGCAGATGATGCGTGAAAATGGGTTGACGGTAAGTGATTTAATTTATCCCGTGTTTGTATTGGATGGTGAGGGGCGGACTGAAATAGTGGCTTCCATGCCTGGCGTGACGCGGGTGAGTTTGGATAATTTATTGCCGATTGCCGCGCGTTGCGTGGCGTTGGGTATTCCTGCTTTGGCGATTTTCCCAGTGATAGATGCGTCACTTAAGTCGCTGGATGCGGCAGAAGCGTTTAATGAAAACGGTTTAGTGCCGCGCGTTGTGCGTGCGCTAAAACAGGCATATCCGCAATTAGGGGTAATTACCGATGTGGCATTAGACCCTTACACCAGTCACGGTCAGGATGGTTTGATAGACGCATCTGGCTATGTGTTGAATGATGAGACTATCGCAGTATTGGTACGCCAAGCACAATCTCATGCGGTGGCTGGGGCGGATATTGTTGCGCCGTCAGACATGATGGATGGGCGGGTGGCGGCAATACGTCAGGGCTTGGATGCGCAAGGCTTTATTCACACACGGATATTGGCGTATTCAGCTAAGTATGCTTCCAGCTTTTATGGACCATTTCGTGATGCGGTTGGCTCTGCGGGTAATTTGGGCGCGAGTGGTAAAGAAACTTATCAGATGGATCCTGCCAATAGCGATGAAGCACTGCGCGAGGTCGCCATGGATTTGCACGAGGGTGCGGATATGGTGATGATTAAGCCTGGTATGCCTTATCTGGATATAGTGCGGCGGGTAAAAGATAGTTTTGGTGCGCCTACGTTTGTTTATCAGGTGAGTGGCGAATATGCCATGCTGAAAGCCGCCGCACAAAATGGTTGGTTGGATGAAAAAAAATGCGTATTGGAATCGCTGATGGCATTCAAACGTGCAGGAGCCGATGGGATTTTGACTTATTACGCACTGGATGCGGCGGCTTGGTTATCAGCTTGAAGGCTTAAAAAATGCTGAAGCGAGGCACGTTTAAGTAACTCGCGTGGCGTGTCTCTAGGGGCGTTGCGGATTTGGCTGGGTGGATGTACGCTGATGTAAATATCGCATTCGTCAGCGTTTAAGACAAAACACGGTATCTGTTTGTGATTGCCATTGAGCTTAATTTGACGCTGGTCTTGCTTGAATTTGATGTGGTTGTTGAGCAAAAACAATTCGACTTCTTTTTCGCTATCGGTAAATAATTCTATGTGTATATCGCTATGTGCATTGGCAGTTCCTGACAGCAATGCCCCCGTAATATAGGGGTTGTATGGGCGCAAGCTTTGCATGGTAGAGATGGCTAACGCAGTCAGTGCCGACTGTATGGCAGGGTGCGTATCGGCATGAAAAAGAGCAAGGTGGTCATGTAGTGCGTGCTCAATTTCGGGATTGCTGGGCAAGTGATGAGCATCAGCAATGCCCAATTGCTTGGCAGCCTTACGTTTGGCAAGCGCGTAATCCTGTATGCCGTGCTCATGTATGAGCTGCGCGGCAAGTTGGGCGACCTGTATTCTGATGTAGTCGGTGTGCATATATGCTGCTGGCTATGGCAGTGGCACGGCGGTGTTTGCATTTGTCGATGCGTCGGTTGCGTCAGCATTGTTGGCATCTGCTTGCGTTTTTGCCACAGGCACAGCTTCCTGATAAAAATACTCATACACGCCTGTATCGCCATTACTGACAGGCAGACCTGTTAATGGGTTGATTTGTATTTTAGTAATGCCGTCAGGTGGCGTTATGGCCGCTTGAGGTACGCCTTTGAGGGCGGCACTCATGTATTTCATCCATATCGGCAACGCTGCTTGTGCACCTGTTTCACCGCGCCCTAAGGTGCGGGGTTGGTCAAAGCCTACCCATGCTACAGCGACCAGATTCGGCTGAAAACCTGCAAACCACGCATCCACTTGATCATTCGTTGTGCCCGTTTTTCCCGCTAAATCATTGCGCCCTAGTTGATTGACGCGGGCGGCAGTGCCACGGCGTACCACGTCTTGCATGAGGCTGGTGATGATGAAAGCGTTGCGTGGATCGATTGCAGGTTTAGCCGCTTCGGGCTGTGTTTGTAATAGAGTTTTGCCTTGTGCATCGGTGATGTGGTCTATGATATAAGGCTTAACTGCCATGCCTTTATTGGCAAACACGGCGTAACCTGTTGCCAGTTGCAGTGGTGTGACAGAGCCAGCGCCTAGTGCTAAAGTTAAGTAAGGTGGTTGGCGTGCGGCATCGAATCCGAAGCGGGTTAGGTAATTCTGCGCATAGCTGGGCGTGATGCTTTGTAGTATGCGGATAGTTGGCAAATTGAGCGATTTAGTGAGTGCAGTTCTAAAACTGACGATACCCGCATAATCACCTTCATAATTTTTAGGCTCCCACAATACGCCGCCTGTTTCATCTGCGCTAATGTGGATAGGGGCATCCTCTACCAAGGTAGCGGCAGTAAAGCCTTTTTCGAGTGCGGCAGAATAGATGAACGGTTTAATCGTCGAGCCAGGTTGTCGCCAAGCCTGCGTGACGTGGTTGAATTTATTGTAATTATAATCTACGCCACCGACCAAGGCTTTTATCGCCCCTGTGTGCGGGTCTAGCGCGACAAAAGCGGCGGCAACTTGCGGTAGCTGTGTAATCCGCCATTGCTCAGTATTATTTATTTTTTGCACACGGATCAGTGCGCCAGCGTGCAGTGCGTTTTTATTCGCACCCGTTAAATAGCGTTGGGCAAATTTGATACCCGCGCCTGAAATCTCGGTAGTGCCTATGTCTTTAATATAAACCCGCACTGATTTTGTATTGTTGGCGAGCACGACAGCAGGGATAAGGTCGTGGACAGCGGTGAGTTCCTGCATGGCGTTATCGAGATCGTTAGCTAGATTTTGCGTATCGGCAGGCAGCGCGATATTGCCTTCTGCACCACGATAACCATGGCGTTCGTCGTATTCTTCTACGCCTTTCCACAGTGCTTGATTAGCGGCATCTTGGTCGGTTTTACGCAGCGTGGTATAAACTTTTAGACCGTTACTGTAAATGTCATCCTGATAGCGTTCGTACATTGCCTGGCGCACCATTTCGGCTACGTAATCAGCCTCTACCTCGCCTGTGGCAGAGTCTTTGGTATTGCGAATCACGAGTTGTTGCGCGATGGCGTTATTGTATTCATCCTCAGTAATATAATGCAGGTGCAACATGCGCTGGAGAATATAGTGTTGCCGTGTTTGTGCACGGGGAAAATTAACCACGGGATTGTAGCGTGATGGCGCTTTGGGCAGACCTGCCAACATAGCGGCTTCAGCCAAGTTAATTTGCTCTATCGGTTTGCCAAAATAGGTGCGTGCCGCCGCGCCAAAACCGTAAGCGCGTTGACCTAAATAAATTTGATTGATATAGAGCGTTAGAATTTCATCTTTGCTGAGTGAGTGCTCAATTTTGATGGCAAGCAATGCTTCGTTTAGCTTACGCGTTAAGGTTTTTTCGCTAGAGAGGAAAAAGTTACGTGCAACCTGCATCGTGATAGTTGACGCGCCCTCTTTTGCGCCACCCGAAGTCAGGTTACTGATAGCGGCGCGTAATACGCCCATAGTGTCAATGCCGCCATGTTCATAGAACCTATCATCTTCAGCGGCAAGAATAGCTTGTTGTAAAACTTTAGGGGTTTTTGCCAGCGTGGTGACGGCGCGATGTTCTGCACCAAATTCAGCAATAAGTGCGCCATCAGCCGTAAATACGCGCATGGGTATTTTGGGTTGGTAATTTGTCAGGCTATCTAAACTCGGTAATTTGGGGTAAATTAGTAACATTGCCAGCACAACTAATGCGCCAGCAAGAACAGAAAAACCAACCATAATTGCTAAAATATAACGCCAGTAAAATTTGAGCATAACCAACCTAAAAATATAATAAAAAGTGCGTTGTTAGGCATTATAGAGGTGAATAAGCTTTAGTTTATTAAATTCATCAAAAGTGATAATAATAACGCTAGAATAAAACCGTGTTAAATAAAAATAGTTTACACTTTATCGTGTTACTGATAGTCTTTAACGTGAATTGTTGATTTGTTTCCTAACCATAAAATAAATAAAGGGGTTTCTTTTGCAGTTCGACTTCCTAAAAATTAAATCGCCGCCCCTAATAGGTGCTGACATTAGTTCGTCAGCTATCAAGTTAGTGGAACTGAGCGAAGCAGGTAATGGTCGGTACATGATAGACCGTTATGTCATAGAACCTTTATCCAGAGACGCGGTAGTAGAGGGCAATATCGCTAAAGTGGATGAAGTCGTTGAGGCGATGAAACGCGCTTGGGCGGCAATGGGAACGCGCACCAAGCATGTTGCTTTAGCACTGCCTGCGTCAGCCGTGATTACCAAAAAAATCGTACTACCTAAAAACCTGTCCGAGATGGATATGGAAATTCAAGTAGAGGCAGAAGCCAATCAGGCGATACCGTTTGCACTGGACGAAGTCAACTTGGATTTTCAGGTGCTAGGTGCTTCAGCAAATTCAGCGGAAGACGTAGAGGTGCTACTGGTCGCCAGTCGTAAAGAAAAAGTAGAAGACAGAGTAGCAGTGGCGCAAGCCGCTGGATTAAAAGTGTTGGTGATGGATGCCGAATTCAATGCCAGTCAAACAGTCTATGAAAGCATGGCGCAAATTTTACCTGATGCGGGTAGAGACCAAACGGTGGCGTTGGTCGATATAGGTGCAACAACCATGCACATACAAGTATTTGCCAATACCGTCATGGTCTATTCGCGTGAGCAAAATTTTGGCGGTATTCAGCTGACGCAAGAAATACAGCGTCGCTTTGGCATGTCATTTGAAGAGGCAGAAAAAGCGAAATGCAAGGGTGGCTTGCCAGAAAACTACAGTTTGGAAGTATTACAGCCTTTTACTGAAACCATGGCATTAGAAATCAGTCGCGCTTTACAGTTGTTTTTCTCTTCCACCTCGTATGCCAAAGTAGATCACATCGTGTTGGCAGGCGGTAGTGCGGTTATCCCAGGTTTGGATGAAGCGGTTGCTAATAGAACCGAGGCGAGCACCTTGGTTGCTAATCCTTTTGTGGGCATGACCTTGTCATCACGCGTTTCATCCAGCAAGCTGGCAATGAATGCACCTGCGCTGATGGT
This sequence comes from Sulfuriferula sp., assembly GCA_013140765.1. Taxonomy (GTDB): domain Bacteria; phylum Pseudomonadota; class Gammaproteobacteria; order Burkholderiales; family Sulfuriferulaceae; genus Sulfuriferula. Next base: position 54,117 of record JABFSE010000001.1, on the reverse strand, counting down.
TGCGTGTGGTTTAGCGATGCGGAGGTTTGATCCAGCATGATACGCATTAACTTACTTCCTTATCGCGAGATGCAACGCGCCGCACGTTTGCGGCAGTTTAGCGTTTTATTAGGTTTTGTCGCATTAGCTGCTATCGGGGTGATAGTGGTTGGTTATCTCTCATGGGATGCCCGTATTCAAATACAGGCGCACAGCAATGATTATCTGAAAACGGAGATTGCCAAACTAGATAAAGACATCGCCGTCATTAAAGAGCTCAAAGAGCAAACCGCTGCATTGCTATCACGTAAGCAAGTGGTTGAATCTTTACAAACTAATCGCGCTAGTGTTGTGCATTTACTCGATGAATTGGTGCGCGATTTGCCAGACGGTGTTTATTTGAGGTCGATTAAACAAGCAGGCACGGTGATTAGCTTGCAAGGATACGCTCAATCCAGTGCGCGTGTTTCTACGTTGATGCGGGCTTTGGATGCGTCGCCTTGGCTGGAAGGCTCACAGCTGATTGAAATTAAATCCGCGATGCTGAAAGGTAATCCTGCGCAAGAGTTTAGCTTGACGGTAAATTTAGTTCAGCCTAACGCCGAGCCTACGCACAAAGACACGAATAATAAAAAGGAGGCAAAATCATGAATTTGAATGATTTGAATAACCTCACGCTTAAAGACATAGCCAATGCACCGATGCAAATCAAATTAGCCATATTGGCTATTGTGTTTGTGGTTTTGGTGTTTTTGGGTTATTGGTTCGTTTGGGGTGCGCAAGTGACTGCGCTGGATACCGCCAAGCAAGAAGAAATGACTTTGCGTGAGAGCTTCCTCAGTAAAAAACGACAAGCCGTTAATTTAGATATTTACAAACAGCAATTGAGCGATATTGATAATTCGTTTGGCGCACTGCTCAAGCAATTACCTAATAAGTCACAAATGGATGCTTTGTTAAGTGATATTAACCAAGCAGGTTTAGGGCGTGGTTTGCAGTTTGAGTTATTTAAGCCTGGTGTTGAAACGCCGAAAGACTTTTATGCCGAGTTGCCGATAGCGATTAAAGTGACGGGTGCATATCATGATTTTGGTGCGTTCACTAGCGATGTTGCACAACTATCTCGTATCGTCACGTTGCATGATATGGAGATTAGCCCAGATAAAGACGGTAAGCTACTCATGAATGCCACCATTAAAACCTATCGTTATCTCGATGATGATGAGCTGGCGGCACAAGAAAAAGCAGTTAAAGCCAGTAAAGACAAAAAGAAGGGTGATAAAAAATGAAAAAAATAGCACTCTTATTAGCACTCTTGAGCTTGGCAGGTTGTGGCAACGACGTACCTAATGATTTAACGCAGTTCGTGCAAGATTCTGGTAAAAATTTACGCGGAAAAGTTGAGCCGTTGCCAGAAATCCAGCCGTATCAAGCTTTCGTTTATAACGCTTTTGATTTGCCCGATCCGTTTAAGGAACGCAAGTTAAAGCCTAGCGGTGGCGGTGGGGCTTATCAGCCTGATTTGAATCGTGCCAAAGAGCCATTGGAAGGATTTGCCTTGGATAGCTTAAAAATGGTGGGTTTGCTCAAGCAAAAAGGTGAGATTTTTGCGGTGATTAAAACACCAGACAACACTATTTATCGGGTCAGGCCCGGTAATTACGTAGGGCAGAATTTCGGTAAAGTGATAGCCGTAAATGATACCGAAGTGAAAATAAAAGAAACAGTGCAAGACACGACAGGTGACTGGGTTGAGCGCGATAGCACGTTGACATTGCAAGAACAATGAGGAGTTGAAAATAAATGAAAGCCACCATAGCACAAATCAGCCAACGTATCGTCATGAGCATCCTAGTGATGCTCGCCATGGCGTTGACCGTACAACAAGCGCAAGCCGATACTAATAGCATAGAAACACTAGATTACTCCACCCTGGACGGTGGAAAAACACTGGTGAAAATAGGCTTGAAGCAAAACTTGCAAAATTCGCCAGCAGGTTTTGCCATTAACAACCCACCACGTATTGCACTAGACTTGGCAGGTACTGCGAATGGCTTAGGTAAAAATACGGTCAATGTCAACCAAGGCGCATTACGTTCAGTCAACGTTGTGCAAGCGGGTGAGCGTACTCGATTGGTGTTAAACCTAAGCAAGCCAGCTCAGTATGAAACACGTATAGACGGTAATGTATTGTTTATTACCTTGCAAGAAGCAGACGGCGCATCCACTACTAACGTCACGCCGCGTTTTGCCGAGGCGGGTGCTAGTACTAGTAAACACAGCATTAAAGATATAGATTTTCGTCGTGGCGCAGCGGGTGAAGCTCGCGTTATCGCCACCCTGTCAGACAGTACGACGGGTATAGATATACGCAAACAAGGTAAAAAACTGGCAATTGATTTTATGAGTACCGATGTTGCGCGTAGCTTGCAACGCCGTTTAGATGTCACTGATTTTGGCACGATAGTGCAGTTCGTCGAAACTGAAGGCCGTGGCGGTAATGTTAAAATGACCATAGAGCCTAAAGCCGATTATGAATACTCAGCTTATCAGGCCGATAATCAATTGATTATTGAAGTTCGCGCTAAAGCTGAAGAAAGTACGGGTAAATCTGCGGGTGGTAAAGCAAAATACGTAGGTGAAAAACTATCGCTTAACTTCCAAAACGTAGAAGTGCGTTCAGTATTGCAAGTGATTGCAGACTTTACGGGTAAGAACATTATTACCAGCGATACCGTTACGGGTAATTTAACCTTACGTTTGAAAGATGTGCCTTGGGATCAAGCACTGGACATTATTTTGCAAAGCAAAGGTTTGGATAAGCGCGAAAACGGTAACGTGATTTGGGTCGCGCCTAAAGACGAATTGTTAGCAAAAGAAAAATCGGAGCTGGAGTCTAAGCAAAGTTTGGAAAGTTTAGAACCTTTGATTGTTCGTCAATATCAATTGAATTATAAAAAAGCAGATCAAGCTGTGCGTTTCTTACTGGGACAACCGCCACTACCTGGTGACACAGGGCAAGATGTGGATTGCTCGTCGCAAGCGCAAGGCGTGAAAGCGGATAAAGTGGTCGCGACTACTGCGGCAACTGCTGCGGCAACCAGTTCAACGAACAATAATCGCGTGTTATCACCACGTGGTAGTGCTAATTCAGAGGCGCAAACCAACACCTTGATAGTCAATGACATTGCCAGCAAGCAAGCTGAAGTAGCTGAAATGATGAAGTTGATAGATATGCCAGCGCGTCAAGTGATGATAGAAGCGCGGGTAGTGGTGGCAAGCGATACCTTTAGCAAGTCGTTAGGGGTGAAATTCGGCGTGCAACAAGGTGCGCTGGCGGGTAATCGTGTTGGTTATGGTGGTGCTGTTGGTACGACAGGTTCGACTGCACCAACCACTGCAGGCAATGTCGGTATCCCAACAACACCTAACGTTAATTTGCCAGCAGTGGTGAACTCTGGTTTAACAGCGGGCACGTTAGGTTTGTCACTCTTTAACTTAGGCGGTGGCGCATTGTTGAGCTTGGAATTGTCTGCATTGGAGTCAGACGGACTGGGAAAAATCATCTCTAGTCCACGTATTATTACAGCTAACCAAAAGCCTGCTGTGATATTGCAAGGTATCCAAATACCGAACATAACACCTTCTACAACACCTGGGGTTGCACCTACGGTGACATTTAAGGATGCTTTCTTATGTTTGTTAGTTAATCCGCAAATTTTGAATAACGATTCAATTATTTTGAATGTGGAAGTGCAAAAAGATGCACCTGGTGCTGCGTTTGATCTGGGTGGTGGTTATCAAGCGTTCCCAATTGAAACCAAGCGTGTGAAAACACAGATACGTATCAATAACGGTGAAACAGCTGTGATAGGCGGTATTTATGAAGACAATACCAATAGCACGGTGAATAAAGTACCGTTCTTTGGCGACTTGCCATTATTGGGTAACTTATTCAAAAACTCATCGAAAAACATCACTAAAACAGAGCTGCTGGTGTTCTTGACACCACGCATAGTTAAAGAGGATTTAAGTTTCAAATAAGCCATGTAAATAAGTCATGGCATCAATAAAAAAGGCAGGTATATCCTGCCTTTTTTATTGAACAGCAACCAGCTTACGTTACAATTATAAAATGAATACTAAAAATATCTATTTAGTGGGTTTGATGGGGTCGGGAAAAACGACCGTGGGTAAACTACTTTCCAAGCATTTACGTCGTCAATTTTTTGATGCCGATCACGAAATTGTGCGACGCACTGGCGTGGCTATTCCCATGATTTTTGAAGTAGAGGGTGAGGATGGGTTTCGTAAGCGCGAAGAGCAGGTGATAGCTGATTTAACACAATTAGATGACATTATTTTAGCCACGGGTGGTGGCGCGGTGTTAAGTATGGCGACACGGGCGTTGCTGAAACAGCGTGGTACAGTGATTTATTTGCGCGGCTCAGTCGATGAGTTATTTCAGCGTACTCGTCATGACAGAAATCGCCCACTACTGCAAACCGAAGACCCGAAAGCTAAATTACGCGAGCTTTATACGCAACGCGATCCCTATTATCGTGAAGTGGCAGATATTATTATCGACACGGGGCGGCAAAATGTGAATATCCTAGTTCAGCAGTTAGTGCAATATCTTAACGCGAAATCTGTCTGAGGGAGGTAGTGATGAGCAGCTTAATTAAACCTTATATACGCGATTCATTAGTGAATCTGATGGCGACTGAGGAAGATGCGGCTGATTTTTACCAGCGTGTACCCAGATTGCCCGCCATCACCCTAAATCCACTACAGCATAGTGATTTGATGTTGCTGCTGACTGGTGCATATACGCCTTTAACAGGCTATATGGGGCAGGCTGATTATGTCAGCGTATTAGCGCAAATGCGGCTTAGTAATGGCGATGCGTGGATGTATCCACTTACCTTGCCAGTGCCTATACGCTTGGCGCAGACGCTAAACTTAGGGCAGAGCGTCGCCTTAAAAAATGGTCATGATGAAGTCCTTGCTATCCTCACTGTGACGGAAATATATCGAGCACAGCCTGCATTGGAAGCGCAGGCGTTAGGGGCGGCACTGGTATTTGGACACGAGGTGGATTGGTATGTAGCGGGTACAGTGGTGGGCATTCATACCCAACATCATTATGACTTCATCGACGATTACCGTTACCCAGCGCAATTACGAGCACATTTCACGGCGAGAGGGTGGGGTAATGTGCTGGCATTTCAAACAGCACAGCCTGTACATCGTGGGGCGTTAGCGTTTATGTTACGAGCGGCGGCGCAAAATCAAGCTGGTTTATTGATGCAGCCGATGACGGGCGGTAAGCTATCTACTCAAAGCGCGTATTATCCGACGATACGTAGTTATCATGCTTTAATGGCGCGATTGTCGCCTTTGACTACAGTAATGAGTTTGTCGCCTAATTACCCTCGGCGCGGTGGGGTGCGTGAGATATTACATCGCGCTATTATTAGTCGTAATGAGGGTTGTTCGCATTTGATAGTCGGTGGTGAAGCGTGTGCCAGCGGTGCAAATCGCCGTGGTCGAGATGTGTTGGAGGGGGATGCGTTTCATCAAGTTGAACAGCATATACAAGAAATAGGCGTAAAACTTATTCCTTACCCCCGCATGGTTTATGTGGAGGATAAAGCACAGCATTTACCGCTGGAAGAAGCCCCTAAAGATGCTTATAAGCTGGTATTGACTGCTGATGAGGTGAAGCGTCGTTTGCAGGCGGATTTGCCTATTCCCGATTGGTACACTTTTCCTGAAGTGCTACAAGAAATGCGCATTGCTTACCCACCACGCATAGCCAGTGGCTTTGCAGTGTTGATGAGTGGTGTTGCGGGCGTAGGGAAAACAAGTTTGGCATTGGCTTTATCTGAGGTTTTGGGGGCGGCAGGGGCGCGTAAAGTAACGGTGTTGGATAATCAAACTTTGAGCGGCTATCCTGGGCTGGTAAATAATCTAGATATTATCGCTTTGTTGGTCAGTGCCTTGGTCAGGCAGGGCGGTATTGTCATCTGTGCGTTAGAAATAGCTACGTTGGCGACGCGGCGTAGTATCAGAAATGCCACTCAACTTGAAGGTGGCTATTTTGAGATAGCACTCACCGCGCCTGCCAGTGTGTGTGCAGGGCGATTGGCGCGTAAAGGGCGTAGCGTAGTGGAAGCCTCAGACTATGAAGTGTCGGAGCAAATTGAATTACTCATAGACACCAGTATCATGGATATTGCACAAGCGTTACAGCGCATCGTGTTGAAGCTGGAGCAAGATGGCTACGTGTAATACCCTCTACAGCAATACCCGCTCGATACCGCCATTGCTGGCTAGTGCAATATAGTCTTCCATCCAGTTGTCGCCCAGTATCTTTTTCGCCATTTCTACCACAATATAGTCTGCGCTAGTATCGGCATCGTTATCGTAACGCGCTAATCCTTGCAGGCACGATGGGCACGAAGTGAGTATTTTTACAGGCGTTGATGCTGTGCTATCGGCGCGTAACTGGGTACTGACTTTGCGTATCTCTTCTTCTTTGCGGAAGCGTATTTGCGTCGAGATGTCAGGGCGCGATACCGCTAAAGTGCCAGACTCGCCACAGCAACGCTCTGATAATGCGACAGGTTCGCCCATTAACTGGTTGACAACTTTCATCGGTTGGTGCGTTTTCATAGGCGTGTGGCAGGGGTCGTGGTACATGTATTTCGTGCCTGACACACCGTCTAGTTTTACCCCTTTTTCCATCAAATACTCGTGGATGTCTAACAAGCGACAGCCTGGAAATATTTTTTCAAATTGGTATTTGAGTAATTGATCCATGCACGTACCGCACGACACTATCACCGTTTTGATGTCGAGGTAATTGAGTGTGTTGGCGACGCGGTGGAATAACACACGGTTTTCTGTCGTAATCGCGTCACCTTTATCGGCTTGCCCACCCGCAGTTTGCGGATAGCCACAGCATAAATAGCCTGGTGGTAATACCGTTTGCGTGCCTAACTCGTATAGCATGGCTTGGGTAGCGAGTCCGACTTGTGAAAATAAGCGTTCAGAGCCACAGCCTGGGAAATAAAATACCGCATCGGAGTCTTCAGTGACTTTAGCGGGGTTGCGTATAACGGGGACGATTTTTGCATCTTCTAGTCCCAGTAAAGCACGGCTGGTTTTCTTGGGCAGACCACCAGGCATGGGTTTGTTGATGAAGTGGATGACTTGCGCTTTAATCGGCGCAGTGCCTAGCGTGCTCGGCGGGTGTGCGGTTTGACCTTTAATCAAGCCGATTTTTTTACCTAGTTGATAGCCTAAACGCTGGGCTTTATAGCCCCATTCTATCATCACCTTGCGCGTCATTTTGATGGTCGCAGGGTCGGTGGCGTTGAGGAAAAACATGCTGGCAGTCGTGCCTATATTGAATTTCTTTTTGCCCTGTTTGCGTAAAAAATTACGCATAGCAATCGAAACATCACCAAAATCAATATCGACAGGGCAAGGGTTGGCGCATTTATGGCATACCGTGCAGTGGTCGGCGACATCACCAAATTCGTCAAAGTGCTGTATGGATACCCCGCGCCGCGTTTGTTCCTCGTATAAGAAAGCCTCTATTAACAACGAGGTCGCAAGTATTTTGTTGCGCGGAGAATACATTAAATTAGCGCGTGGAATATGCGTATTGCAGACAGGTTTGCACTTGCCGCAACGCAGGCAGTCTTTGATAGAATCCGCAATTTCGCCGATTTCGGATTTTTCCATAATCAACGATTCGGTTTCTAGTAATGAAAAACTAGGCGTGTAAGCATTCCGCAAATCAGCACCTGGCATGAGCTTGCCTTTGTTAAATCGACCATCAGGGTCAACTTTGTTTTTGTAATCAACAAAACTCTGGATAGCGGCAGGCTCTAAAAACTCCATTTTGGTCAAACCGATACCGTGCTCGCCCGAAATTACACCGCCTAAATTTTGCGCCAAGCGCATAATTCGCGCAACTGCCGCATTGGCCGTTTGCAACATGGCGTAATTATCTGAATTAACAGGTAAATTAGTGTGCACATTACCGTCGCCCGCGTGCATATGGAGTGCGACAAATACGCGACTTTTGCGGGTTTCTTGATGAATCTCGTCACATTTAGTGAGTATGAGTTGGTACTCGCGGCCGACAAAAATTTGCTGTAATTCACGCCGCACTTCACGTTTCCAGCTGATGCGTATGGTGTGATCTTGTAGCGCGTCAAACAGGCTGGCATGGGTGTTAGCGGCGACCATTTCTGTGGTCGCCATGCCTAGCTCTGCGCTTGATGGGGCGGCATCTAGGTTACTAAGCATCCAGTCCCAACGGGCGCGGGTTTTTTGTAACATGGCGAGGGCGCGTTGTTGCCGTTGCGCGGTCATTTCTGGATCGGCAACGGTGTCGTCGTCGCTGAATAACGGTAAATCGCCCTGGAAGAAAGTAATGAGCTCATCTACCAAAGCTAGTTTGTTTTGAGTCGATAGCTCAATGTTAATGCGCTCTATGCCGTCTGAATAGTCAGCTAATCGTGGTAACGGTATGACGACGTCTTCGTTGATTTTGAACGCATTAGTGTGCGCGGCAATAGCGGCAGTGCGGGCGCGATCCAGCCAGAATTTTTTACGCGCTTCGGCCGTCACCGCGACAAAACCTTCACCGCCACGGCGGTTAGCTAATTGCACTATGTGCGCGGCGGCTTCACCGCAGGCAATTTCGTTGTCGGAGACGATGTCGGCTATCAGCACCATGTTGGGTCTGTGTGTGCGGTTAGCCTTAGTGGCGTAACCGACGGCTTTCAAATAACGCGCATCCAAGTGCTCTAAGCCTGCGAGGATGGCATCTGGGTGGGCATCCAGATAATCTTTAATCTCAACAATCGCAGGCACGGCATCGCGCACTTGCCCAAAAAATTCCAGACAAACAGTGCGCGTGTAAGCAGGCAAACGGTGCAAAATAAAACGCGCTGAGGTGATAATGCCGTCGCAACCTTCTTTTTGTATGCCAGGCAATCCCGCTAAAAATTTATCAGTAACGTCTTTACCTAAGCCCACTTTGCGGAAGTGTTGTCCTGGGATAGCCAACATTTCAGGTTCGCCCAAAGGGGTAGTGCCGTCTATCGCGTAGCGGCGTAGTTCAAAACGTGCCATCGCCGCATCGTGAATTTTGCCGAAATTATGCCCAATGCGGGTGATTTCCAGCCATTCGGCATCTGGCGTGACCATGCGCCATGAGACTAAATTATCCAGCGCAGTACCCCACAGCACGGCTTTTTTACCCCCCGCATTCATCGCGACGTTGCCGCCTATGCACGATGCGTCTGCTGATGTGGGGTCAACGGCGAACACCAGGCCTGCGCTATCGGCGGCTTCCATGACGCGGCGGGTGACGACACCTGCACCGCAATGTATGGTGGCGTATTCACGATCCGCCTCGGGTAGGCGCAAAGTTTGTATGGCGGAGATGCTTTCTAGTTTTTCGGTGTTGATAATCGCCGTGTGTTTATGCAAGGGAATCGCGCCGCCCGTATAGCCCGTGCCACCGCCACGTGGGATGATGGTTAAGCCTAGCTCTATACAGCCTTTGACGAGGTGGGCTATTTCGGCTTCGGTATCGGGGTTGAGGACGACAAACGGGTATTCTACGCGCCAGTCAGTTGCGTCGGTGACGTGGGATACGCGTGCTAAACCATCAAACTGGATGTTGTCGCGGCGGGTATGGCGGGTAAGTTTTTTGATGACATCGAGGCGTAATTGTTTGGTGAGTGCAAATTCAGCTTCAAAATCAACGATAGCCAGGCGTGCGGCGGCGAGTACAGGTTCGACTAATGTGTTGTCTTGCTTGCGTGATTCGATTTCGTTGAGTCTGTGGTGCAGGGCATCGGTGAGCGCGGTGAGTCGCTTGGGGTTAGCGAGTAAATCGTCTTGTAAGTATGGGTTGCGTGATACCACCCAGATGTCGCCCAGCACTTCAAACAGCATACGTGCTGAACGCCCAGTGCGACGCTCATCACGGAGTTGGTTGAGAATAGCCCATGCCTCGTCACCCAACAAGCGGATAACAATTTCGCGGTCGGAAAACGAGGTGTAGTTATAAGGGATTTCGCGCAAACGTGGGCTGTTCATATAGACAACGGAGTGGTTACCAAAGGGCTATTTTAACAGTAAGTCAGCCGATTTATAACCACTTCATACTACTGGTTAATGCTGTTCTTGTACGCCCTCTTCTAAGCCTGCGGCAAAAGTGAGTTGGGCAACGTTATCTTTGGCAAAAAAGCCCTGAAAATCGCCAAAACGTTGCACATATTCAATAATTAACGATGAAAACTCAGATGCCGATGAGAAAATTTGTTTGAGGCCTTCTTCACGTGAACCTACGGTATCGAGTAAAAATCCTTTGCCTTGTGCCGAAATGGCATTCACCACATAGTCTATGTTTTCTACGCCATTGTAGCTGCCGTCTTTAACGGTGAGTGCGATATGGTGCAGGCGCGGGCCGTAGTTGCGTACAAAGGTTTCGGTCGGGCTGGGCAGTTTATCCAAGTGATTAACACAATAGGGGATGTTATTTGCCGTAAACACCTTGGCTGGGCTCATGGACTCGAGCATGTTTTTGGTGTTTTTGGTGACATTAGTTGAAGAGTTTTGCTCTTTAATGTCATAACTACCCCAGTAGTAGTAGCTGGATAGGGCTAGGTATTCCAAAATAGCTGATTCGCGATTTTGGCTGTAAACGCGGGCGGCGAGGTGGTCTATGGGTTGTATCATGTCTTTGATGCCGATGCGTTCTTGCATTTCTTTGCCGCGCTCGTAGGCAGCTTGGATGTTGCTGAGTACCACGCATTCACCGTGCTGATAAACACGGATGCCGTCAGCGGGGCGTTCCATGTAGCCAACTACGTTTTGGGTATAAGGCGAAGGTTTGGAAATACTGACGTTGACGGGTAAATCCAGCTCTGCTAATTGCCCTATGGGGAAAAAGCGGAATTCACGTGATTGTTGCTGGGCGACTACTTCGTGGCGATTAGTGGTTAGTAAAATTTCGCCTAGATAGCGGCTGTGATGGCGACGTGAGCCGATAGGGTAAATATCATTCAGGCTACGGAAAATGTCGTGATAGTCGGGATCTTTGACTTCGCGCAATAGAATGTCAGGCGAATTCATGTCTATGCGCAACACGTGGGTTAAATGTTTAGGGCTATCTAGCGTGACCAAATAGTGATACGGGGTCATGAGCGATAGTTCAGTAATGTACTCAACCGAGTTGCCAGGCTCTACCGTCAGCATTAAGGCCTCGATACCGCCTATCATTTCGGTGAGCCCGCTACGGTCACGCTCTGCGAGTACGCGTTGTAAGTACTCTTCAAAAAATGGCGAATTTTGTTTATCGCCAAAACGGGGAAATAATGTGGAATTAAACATAAAACCTTATAATTTATTGAGGTTGACGACGCAAATCTAGCGTCATAGGGAAGCGCGGGTTGATGTTTTCTGCCAATACCGTCATTGTGCCTGGCGTGTGCCCATGATCCCAAAAACGGCTACGGCGACGTGCTTCGGCTTCATTGGCATTGACAGGGAAAACATCGTAACTGCGTCCACCAGGGTGGCTGATGTGGTAGGTACAGCCACCTATCGAGCGTTTGTTCCAGCTATCAACGATGTCAAATATCAGCGGTACATGCGTGCCTATAGTGGGGTGCAAGGCCGAGTGCGGAGCCCATGCTTTATAACGCACGGCGGCAACAAATTCGCCAGGTACGCCTGTAGCGTGTAATGGAATAAGGCGACCGTTGCAGACGATTTGATGGCGGTCACCCGTCATGCCGCGTATTTTGACTTGTACCCGTTCGACCGACGAATCAACATAACGCGCAGTGCCGCCGCCTGCCATTTCTTCGCCTAAAACGTGCCAAGGTTCGATAGCTAGGCGGAGTTCTAGGTGTATGTTATCGACTTGCAATTCGCCATAACGTGGGAAACGGAACTCCAAGAACGGGGCTAACCAAGCATCATCGAAAGCATAACCTGATGCACGCAAATCGCGGCATACATCATGGATGTCATGGGCGATAAAGTGCGGCAACATGAATTTATCATGCAGGCTGGTATCCCAATAGACTAATTTGCCTTGGTACGGTGTTTGCCAGAACTTGGCCACCAGCGAGCGGATGAGTAAGGATTGCACTAAGCTCATGCGGTAGTGCGGTGGCATTTCAAAGCCGCGCAATTCGACGATGCCTAAACGTCCTGTGGCAGAGTCGGGTGAATAGAGTTTATCTATGCAAAATTCTGACCGATGCGTATTACCCGTTAAATCGACTAATAAGTTACGGAGTAATCTGTCAACTAACCAAGGTTGTTGGCTTTCTTCGCCTGGCGGTAGATGTTTGCTCAGTTGTTCAAAAGCGATACCCAGTTCATATAAGTTGTCATCACGGGCTTCGTCAACACGCGGGGCTTGGCTGGTTGGCCCTAAGAATTGCCCTGAAAATAAATAGGACAGCGCAGGGTGATGTTGCCAATAGGTAATCAAACTTTGCAATACATCAGGGCGACGTAAAAATGGACTATCAGCCGCCGACGCGCCGCCTAAGGTAACGTGATTGCCGCCGCCCGTGCCTGTGTGGCGACCGTCAAGCATGAATTTTTCAGTGCCTAGACGTGTTTGGCGTGCATCTTCGTACAGTAATTCGGTGTTTTTAACTAATGTACCCCAATCGGTAGTCGGGTGGATATTGACTTCGATTACGCCAGGGTCGGGGGTGACGGATAAAGATTGTAAACGTGGGTCGCGGGGCGGTAAGTAGCCCTCTAAACGCACAGGCAAGTTGCGTTTTTTAGCACTGCTTTCTACTGCGCTAACCAGCGCTAAGTAATCTTCCAGCTTAGGTAAGGGAGGCAAAAAGATATATAACATGCCGTCACGTACTTGTAGCGTGAGCGCGGTATGGATGACTTCAGCGATAATTTGTTGCTGTATTTCAGGTGCTGGCGCAACGTGCAGTTTTACTTGCACAGCCTGTTCTTTATCTAATGGATCACGCGGGGCAAATGGATCTATATCAGGCGTGATTGGGCGTTTTTTAGGGTGAACCCAAGGTAGGCTGCTTAAGGGTAAACGATAACCCATAGGCGAGTCACCTGGCGTGAGATGTAAACGCAGGTGACGCAACGGCCAGCGACTGGAACGCCAGCCAGATTTAGCGGTTTCTTTGGCTTTGATAGGGAGCACATAGCCAACTATGGTGCTAATACCTGCGCGTAGTTGTTGTGCCAAGCGACTGCGTTCGTCAGGCTTAGTTAGGTCAGCATCGTGCGGGTCAATGTTAGGCGGCAAGCGGGTTTCGGCATCGAGTGCTAACCAAGGATCTTCATACGCAGGGATGAGGTATTTATGGCTCAATCCTAATTGCTGACAAAGTTGCTTGGCGAACGCAAATAACTGCAAAGCGGATACGTTTTGTGATTGGTGTGCGACTAAGTTGTCATCTTGCCAGACTGGCACGCCATCAGTGCGCCAAAAAGTAGTCAACGCCCAGCGCGGCAAAGGCTCACCTGGATACCACTTACCTTGTCCAAAATGTTGCGCACCACCTTGCGCAAAGCGTTTATGCAAGCGGCTCATGAGTTGATGAGCGAGTTTAAGTTTGTCGTCACCGAGTGCGGCGATATTCCATTGCGCACTTTCCATGTCGTCTATGGACACAAAAGTAGGCTCGCCACCTTGCGTTAGTCGCACGTCATGAGCGAGGAGTTCAGCGTCAATTTGCTTGCCTAATGCGTTAATTGCTTCCCATTGTGGCTCAGTGTAAGGCTTGGTGACACGGGGATCTTCAAATACGCGGGTGATGGTCATCACTACGTCTAGTTCGGATTCACAAGGGCTAGTCATGCCGCTGACAGGGGCGGCAGAGCTGGGCATGGCAGTCGATGCTAATGGAATATGCCCTTCGCCTGTGAGCAAGCCCGACGTTGCATCCAGCCCTATCCAGCCTGCACCAGGCAGATAAACCTCGCACCAAGCGTGTAAGTCGGTAAAGTCAACTGTCGTGCCAGCAGGCCCTTCTAAAGGCATCTCATCAGCGGTGAGTTGGATTAAATAACCTGACACGAAGCGCGCGGCCAACCCTAAATGGCGTAAGGCTTGCACCAGCAACCATGCGCTATCACGGCATGATCCTGAGCCTATCGTCAGCGTTTCTTCTGGTGTTTGTACGCCAGGCTCCATGCGTATCAAATAAGATACGCTGTGTTGTACTGATTGATTGATGGCAACTAAAAAATTGTTAATCTCAAGTTTAGCGGGCAAATCTGCATGAAATTTTTCTAGCCAGTTGTCAAAATTTTTGCCGCAATCGTCTATGCCTAAAAAAGGGGCTAGTTCTGTGGCTAATTGATCTGAATAGGCAAAGGGAAAATGCTCTGCACTGGGTTCTACAAAGTAATCAAATGGATTGATGACAGTTAAGTCGGCGACCAAATCAACGGTCACTTTGAGCTCTTTAGTCGGCTCTGGAAAGCTAACGCGTGCGACAAAATTACCGTAAGCGTCCTGTTGCCAATGAATGAAATGTTCCTTGGGCTCGATATTGAGTGAGTACGCACTCACTGGTGTGCGTGCGTGTGCCGCTGGTCTCAGTCGTATCTCGTGCGGAGAGAGGACGACAGGGCGATCAAACTTGTAATGTGTTTGGTGATGAAGCGCGGCACGTATAGTCATGGTGTAGTGAACAAAGGTTGGCTAAGGGGACATCCCCATTCTGGATCGGGTAGTGAGGCAAATACGCCTCGTAAACCTTCGCTCCAACGTTGGCTAATGCTATTGAAATACGCATCACCTTGGGTGATGTTGTATTGTCGATCTAAACAAAAGCTATCGGCACTGTAGCAGGCTAAATCTATCGGCATACCCACTGATACATTACTGCGCATGGTTGAGTCAAACGACACCAGCACGCACTTAATCGCTTCCATCAGCGATGTTTGAGCGTGGATGACGCGGTCTATAATGGGCTTGCCGTACTTGGTTTCGCCTATCTGGAAAAACGGTGTTGCCTCGGTGGCTTCGATAAAATTACCTTCTGCGTAAACCAGAAAAAGGCGAGGCGGTTCACCGCGCACTTGCCCACCGAGTATAAAATTTGCCCCTATATCAACATTGCTTTGCGATAAAAAAGGACCATCACGTTCGCGCACTTCGCGCATACACTCGCCGAGTAACATGGCTACGTCAAACATGGTTTCGGCGTTCCAGATGTTCTCCAGTTCGCTATGGCGACCACGTTGCTCTAGTAAATTAACCGCACTTTGGGTAATGGATAAATTACCCGAACTGAGGATGACAATAGAGCGGCTTCCTTCACTTACAAAAGTACGCATTTTTTTGAAACTGGCGATTTGGTCAACACCCGCGTTGGTGCGTGAATCGGAGGCAAATACTAGGCCTGCATTGAGTTTTAGCGCTACACAATAGGTCATATTTGGTTTCATATCTAAGGGTTAAACATTAGTCTATTGTACTTGCATCGTCAGTTTTTGCATGGGTAATGGTGCAAATTCTTCACGTCTTGCCAGATACCCTAGCCGTATTTCTTGCCCTAATGCTTCTATTTTTTCCAAGAATTCAGTGAGATACTCATGTAAACCTTGATTAGAAATATCTTCTATACGGGCAAAGTGCAATGCCGCGTGAAGCTCACCAGCACGACGGCGTGATTCTCTGCCGCTACTGCCGTTAATGATTTCCAATGTGGTTTCTACTTCATTCAAACAGGCGTGCAGTGAACGCGGCATATCAGAACGCAGTATCAATAATTCAGCGACGCGTTGCGGTGTAATCACGTCACGATAAACTTTGCGATAGGCTTCAAACGCGCTGACGGATTTGAGCAATGCGCCCCATTGATAGTAATCTGCCGCGCCACCTACATCTTGGACGCTAGGCAAGAGTATGTGATATTTCACATCCAGAATTCGCGCTGTGTTGTCAGCTCGCTCCAGAAAAGTACCTAAGCGGATAAAGTTGAGCGCATCGTCTTTGAGCATCGTGCCTAAGGTAACGCCACGAAATAAGTGTGAGCGTTCCTTGACCCAATCAAAGAAGCAAGTTGGGCAATCTTGTCCCATGGTCGGCATCATACGGTTCATTTCTAACCAAGTCGCGTTAATGCTTTCCCACATTTCTGAGGTGATTGCGCCGCGTACTGAGCGTGCGTTTTCGCGTGCCAGCATGAGGCTGGTATAAATGCTGGCTGGATTGTCTGGATCTAGCGCGATGTAGCGGTTGACTAGGCTCGCTTCGACCAGTGTATGTTTAGCTAAATAGCTTTCTGCGCAACCTGAGATATTAAGTGGTGCGTACCATAAGTGCGTTTCTGCCCCTTCGGTGTCGTCGGGCAAAAGTGAGGTTCTATGCGCGACATCAAGCACGCGTGCGGTGTTTTCGGCACGTTCTATATAACGCGCCATCCAAAATAAGTGTTCTGCTGTGCGTGATAACATGTTTAATCCTCCAATACCCAAGTGTCTTTAGTGCCGCCGCCTTGTGATGAATTGACTACGAGCGAACCTTCAGCCAGTGCGACGCGAGTGAGCCCGCCTGGTGCTAGGCGTACTTCTTTACCCGACAGCACAAAGGGTCGTAAATCAACATGGCGCGGCGCGATGCCCGCCTCTACCAAAGTTGGGCAAGTTGAGAGTGCTAATGTAGGCTGGGCGATAAAATTAGCTGGGTCAGCTAAAATACGTTCACGGTAATCGGCGATTTCTTGTTTGGTGCTGGTCGGCCCGATTAACATGCCATAGCCACCCGAACCTTGCACTTCTTTCACGACTAATTCAGGCAGGTGCGCTAATACATGGCGCATATCATCTTCTAGTTCTAGCCGCCAAGTGGGCACATTGGAGAGTATTGGTTTTTCGCCCAAGTAAAACTCTATCATTGCGGGCACATAGAGATAGGTTGATTTATCGTCAGCGACCCCTGTACCTACGGCATTTGCCAGCGCAACATTACCTTTACGGTAGGCGTTCATCAAGCCAGGCACGCCCAGTGTGGAATTAGGATTAAACACAGTAGGGTCAAGAAAATCATCATCAACACGACGATAAATAACGTGGACTTGCTGTGGACCTTCGGTGGTGTGCATATACACTTTGTCATCGTGGACAAACAAATCCTTGCCCTCGACCAGCTCCACGCCCATTTGGCTGGCGAGAAAGGCGTGTTCAAAATAGGCGCTGTTATAAGCACCTGGGGTCATCACCACAATGGTGGGGTTGAGGATATAGGGCGGGGCGGACTCACGTAAGCTGTCTAACAACATTTGCGGGTAATGTTCGACAGGTGCGACAGAATGCGCGGCAAATAAGTCAGGGAATAAACGCATCATGGTTTTGCGGTTTTCCATCATGTATGAAACACCTGACGGCGTGCGTAGATTGTCTTCTAGTACATAAAAATCATTAGCATCAACACGTACTAAGTCTATTCCTGCAACGTGGGCATAGACTTGATTAGGTAAATCTATACCTTGCATTTGCTTGCAATAGAGTTTGTTATTCAACACTTGATGGGCAGGGATAATGCCTGCTTTGATAATGTTTTGTTCATGATAAATATCATGTAAAAAGGCATTGAGCGCGGTTACGCGTTGTTTCAAACCTTGTTCTAATCGCGCCCACTCCTGTGCGCCAAAGATGCGCGGCACGATGTCGAACGGGATGAGTCGTTCCGCCCCAGCTGCTTCACCATAGACGGCAAAGGTAATGCCGAGGCGGCGAAACAGCATTTCGGCTTCGCGCTGTTTTTGTACCAAGGCTTCGTGAGGTAGGTTAAAAAGTTGTCTGGCAACCGCCTCGTATTGATGTCGTACTTCACCTTCTGTGGTGTGCATCTCATCAAAAATTAAAGTCGGCGTTGCTGAAGATGTTATTTCATCCATGATTAAAGCACTTTCTTTAGTATGTGATTTAAGTTATCGCAAAGACTGTGCCAATTGTTCGGTTGTTTATCTTTATGTTTATTATATGTTTTGTTTGTGTCAGCACGATTGCAAAGCAAAATTGCGACGTTACGGTGCGTTAATGCGCTAGGTTGCCTGATATTGGTGCGTCACTTTAATGACGTGCTGGCTTAATCGCATGGCGTGACACAGGCATCTTTATCGAGTGATCCCATTTTTTTAAGTTTACGTGCCAGATGATAGGCGAGCTTATCGACGGAGGCGGGGTTTTGTCCTGTGTAGAGCTGACGATCTATGACTACGTTTTCTTGTCCTGCGTCGGCAAAGCTGAGCTGTCCGCCTAATTGCGCCAAGCGGTCAGCGAGTAATTCGGGTAATTGCGTTGCTAATCCTGCCAGTTGCTCTTCTGCAGGACTAAAGCAGGTGAGTTGATAATCAGCTAATAACCACTTGCCGTCATGCTGGGCGCAGATTAAGCCTGCGGGTCCGTGGCAGATTGCGCCGATTAAACCTTGATTAGCGAGCGTGCGTTTGACTAGCGTACCTGCGGCTTCTGAAGCAATTAAATCAACCATGGGGCCATGCCCGCCAGGGAAAAAAACAGCATCAAATTTAGCCCCAGTGAGGGCTAGACGCTCTAATGATAATGGCGTGCGCCATGCTTCGATTTCGTTGAGCTGTTCACGTAAATTGGCGATGCGCCCCATATCATGGTGGTGAAATTCCGGCGCAAAGCAATGCTCATCAAGCACGGCGGGCTTGCCTTTGGGGGTGGCTATGCTGATTTGATGCCCGTGCTCCAGGAATAAATGATGCGCAGGCACAAATTCTTGCGCCCAAAAACCTGTGGCAATATGATTGCCGTCAAGCAAGGGGAGCTGCTCTGCGGCGGTGAGTATGAACAAAACGTGCGCCATTATTGTAGTGCGCCAAATACGGTTTTGAGTAGGCTGCTACCGTATTTGCTGGCCATGCCTGCGGTGTATTGGATAGGATTGGCGCGTAGGGCTTTTTCTTCGTTGGCAATGGTGAGGTATAAGCCATCCAGGGCTTTTTGGGTAACATAACGTTCTATGCTGGCATCTTCCTGTTTAACCAATCCAAATTGTGCTGCTTGCCCAGCCAGTTGGTTGTACTGTTGTGCCAAGCCTAGCTTTTGTGTGTAGCGGGTGACGATGGGTAAAAAAGTTTGCTGTAATTGTGTTTCTGAGTTTTTGCGAAAATAATCAGTGCCTGCGGTATCGCCGCCTGTGAGTATGTTTTTGGCATCGGTGAGCGTCATTTTTTTGACCGCACCCACGAGTAAGTTTTTAGCGGCGGGCACAGACGCTTCGGCGGCGCGGTTAATGGTGAGGTCGAGTTGCTCAAATGCTTGCCCTTGTCCCAATGTGCGCATTATGCTTTCTACTTTTTGCATTGCGGGCGGTAACGGGATTTTGATTTGCGGATTGTTCATGAAACCATCAGTGCGACCAAGTTGACTAACGGCTTTAATTGCACCTTGTTCTAATGCCTGTTTTAAGCCACTATTCGCTTGTGTGTCGGTGATGCTGTCTAAGTTGCTGGCAAGCACTGGGGTGCTGATGAGGCACGCCATCAAAAATCCGATAGTTTTAGTCATGATGCTTTACCTGGTGAGGTCGTAAATGGGTAGTAAACAATATCATAAGTTGGTGATTTATGCTGTACTCGGCGCGGTATTGGCGGGGTTGATTTATGTGGGTTTGACGCAAAAAAATAGCGCACCGTCGCTGACGATGACTACATTGTCAGGGCAATCTATCAATTTGGCTGATTTACGTGGTAAAACCGTGCTGGTGAATTTTTGGGCGACCAGTTGCCCAGGCTGTATCAAGGAAATGCCGCAATTGGTTGATGTGTATCAGCGTTATCGTCAACAGGGTTTAGAAATCGTGGCTGTGGCAATGAGCTATGATCCTGCTGATAATGTACAACGTTACGCGACTGAAAATAAACTGCCGTTTCCTGTGGTGCTGGACACGCAAGGCGATATTGCACGCGCATTCGGTGAAGTGAAATTAACGCCGACTACGTTCGTCATTGATGCGGACGGTAATATCGCCGAACAAACAATAGGCGATGTGGATTTCGCTAAATTACGGCAACGCCTGGATGGAGCAAAAAAATCATGAACGCACACTATGCTTGGAAAAGCTATTTCATCATCCAGGTGGATTATCAGCTATGGGCGAACGACAGGATGTTTGCCGCATTAGGACGCATAGATTATGCGTCGTTAGCGCAGGATGCAGGTCTGCCATTTAGCAGTATTCATCATACGGTCGATCATTTATTATTGGTGAATCGCTTGTGGTTTGGTCGTTTGCGCGGACAAAATTCGTATGTGGATTTTACGCAAATAGCTTATACCGACTGGAATCAGTTGATAGAAGTGACACAAGCTAATTTGCGTGAATTGCAATTCTGGTTGGAAGCGTGCGACGATGCGTTTTTTGATAGTGAGCTGGCTTATACCACCAGTAAAGGTAGCTCAGAAACGATGTGGGTGCGTGATTTGCTGACGCATGTCATGAGCCATAATGTCCATCATCGCGGGCAAATTTCAGCGGTGGTAACACGTTTAGGGCAGCCCGCGCTGGAGATGGATTACCTTTATTATAAGCGCGAAATTGAGACTTATCGCCACCAATTAGCTGCTATTCCTGCAACAGTGGCGTAACCAGATCTTGCAGTCGTCCATAGTAAACTTGGCCGTCAATTTTATGCCGTATGATGCCTTTTTTATCGACAATAAATGACATCGGCACTTTGTCTATTTTGCCAAAAGCCTGTTGCGTTGCGCCGTCGGCAATGGCGGCAGGAAAGTTGTAATTTTCTTGGCGCATGAATTGCGCAACGAGCGCGGGGTCATCTTCGATTGAAAGTGCCAAAACTTCCACGCCCTTGCTGTGCCAATCACGGTAAAATGCTTGTATAGCGGGCATTTCATGACGGCAATAAGGACACCAAGTTGCCCAGAAGCTGACGATAACGACTTTACCGCGCAAATCAGCCATGCTGATAACGCGATTGTCAGTGGTAGTGATGCTGATATTGCTCACCGCTTGATGCTCGTCGCTGACCCAGGCAGGCGGTCTGAACCAAAAGTAAGTGATAAGTACCAGCAATACCAAGGTAAATGGGCTGGGGGTCAATTTTTTTACCCAAGGTTTGTTGAGCCATGGGTGGTTAGTTAAATTTTTAAGCATGGGAGTCTATTCAGTGTTGTGGATTAAAGCATTACACATTGTTTTTGTGACCAGTTGGTTTGCGGGGCTGTTTTATTTGCCGCGCCTGTTCGTCAATCATGCCATGGTAAACGATGCGGCAAGCATTGCGCAATTTAAGTTGATGGAGCGTAAATTATATAAATTCATGACCCCGCTAGGCGTGTTGGCATTGGTCTTCGGTACTTGGTTATGGTTGGGCTATGGTTATGCGGGTACTTGGTTGGATATTAAGTTATTGTTGGTAGGCGTGTTAGTTGCTTATCACTTGTATTGCGGGCATTTGGTGCAGGTATTTGCGCGTGATGAGAATGTGCGTAGCCATGTGTTTTATCGCTGGTTTAATGAGTTGCCCGTGTTGATTTTATTTGTAGTGGTATTTTTAGTGATATTGAAACCGGAGTTTGCATGAGCAAAAAAATAGAGCAGTTTTTCGCAACTTGCCCGCGTGGCTTGGAGGCTATGCTAGGGGAAGAGTTGCGCGAACTGGGTGCGCAAAGCATCGCACCTACCTATGGTGGGGTGGCGTTTTCGGGCGAATATGAATTGTGCTACCGTGCTAATTTACATTCGCGCTTGGCAAGTCGTGTGCTGTTGCGCGTGGGTGGCGGTGAATACGGTGACGAGGAAGATATTTATCAAGGCGCATTGTCGTTTGACTGGCCGACGATGTTTAGCGTGGACAAGACTATCGTGGTGAAAATGACGGCGCAAAAAGCACCGCTGAAGAGCTTGGAATTTACCACTTTACGGATTAAAGATGCTATTTGCGATCGTTTCCGTGAAGCAACTGGTGAGCGTCCTAACGTTGATATTCGTGAGCCTGATGTGCGCATACATGTGTTTTTGACTGCCACAGAATGTACGCTGTATTTGGATACTTCAGGTCAATCGCTATTCAAACGCGGCTTGCGCAAACAAGCAGGTGCTGCGCCGTTGAACGAAAATCTGGCGGCGGGGATGGTCAAGCTATCAGGTTGGCAAGTAGGCGAACCATTTTTTGACCCTATGTGCGGGAGTGGCACGATATTGATGGAAGCCGCGTTAGTCGCACTTAATATCGCGCCTGGCAGTCATAGAGATTTTGGCTTTGAAAAGCTGACGCGATTTGATGCTAAAGTTTGGTTGCCGATTAAACAAGCCGCGCTGGATGCGCAATTACCTGCGACGCAACTACCCATTTTTGGGCGTGATATGTTTGGTGACTCCTTGCGTGATGCGCTGGTTAATCTCGAAGCGGCAGGGTTGGCAGACGTGATACAGCTCAAGCAAGGTAACGTGATTGAAGTCCCAGCACCTGCTGACCACGGCGTTATTGTGACGAATCCGCCCTACGGCATACGCATTGGTGAGCAATCTGAACTGGCGGAATTTTATCCAGAATTAGGTAATTGGCTAAAGCAGAAATGTACAGGCTGGAATGCTTATATTTTGTCGGCAGATATGAATTTACCCAAGCTAATCCGCTTGAATGCCACCAAACGCACACCGTTGTTTAACGGTGCGCTGGAGTGTCGATTGTTTGAGTACAAAATAGTGGCAGGGTCAGCGCGTAAGTGATTACATGAGACCTTTGCACGATTACTGCGTTTGTTCATATTTCGTTGGGAATCAGCTCAAAATGCTCATGTACTACTTGTACACTCCGCTTTTTCGCTGATTCCCGCCTTATCTGAACTGCGCTCGCCACATCGTGCAAAGGTCTCTACATAATGCTCAGGCTTTGTATGCCATCCATGACATCGCGTCCTTTGGCTTCTTGACCCTCTAGTTTTATTTTCAGGCGCAGGTCATTGAGCGAGTCGGCATTGCGTAGTGCGTCTTCGTAGGTGATAAGGCCGGCTTCATATAAATCAAATAGTGATTGGTCAAAGGTTTGCATCCCCATTTCACGCGATTTAGCCATGATGGATTTTATTTCATGTACTTCGCCTTTGAAAATAAGCTCGGAAATCAAGGGTGAATTAAGTAACACTTCAACCGAAGCAACACGCCCTGTCGTACCTTTGCGGGCGATGAGGCGTTGCGATACAAAGGCTTTTAAGTTGAGCGATAAGTCCATCAGTAATTGCTGACGACGCTCTTCGGGGAAAAAGTTAATGATGCGATCCAAGGCTTGGTTGGCAGAGTTGGCGTGCAGGGTGGTAAAGCATAAATGCCCTGTTTCTGCGAAGGCGATGGCGTACTCCATGGTTTCGCGGTCACGTACCTCGCCGATGAGGATAACGTCGGGTGCTTGGCGCAAGGTGTTTTTAAGCGCGGCAAACCAGTTGTCAGTATCTATGCCGACTTCACGCTGGGTGATGATGGATTTTTTGTGCTCATGCACGTACTCAACAGGGTCTTCGATGGTGATGATGTGATCTTGCGCGTTTTCATTGCGGTGTCCTATCATCGCCGCCAATGAAGTGGATTTACCTGAGCCTGTGCCGCCAACAAAAACGACTAGCCCACGTTTTACCATCGCGACATCTTTGAGGACAGGCGGTAAATTGAGCTGCTCTAGTTTGGGGATTTGCGTGGTAATGGTGCGCAACACCAACCCGATGCGACCTTGCTGTACAAAGGCGTTGACACGAAAACGGCCTATTTCTACTGGGGAAATAGCGAAATTGGCTTCACGCGTGGTTTCAAAATCATGCCATAGCTTGTCGTTCATAATGCTACGCGCTAACTCGCGGGTGTGCGATGGGGTGAGCGTTTGATTGGAAACAGGGGCAATTTTGCCGTCAACTTTAATCGCAGGCGGAAAGCCCGCAGTAATAAATAAATCAGAGCCGCGTTTGCTTAACATGAGTTTGAGCAAGTCGTGCATGGTGTTGAGTGCGTCCATAGTGCTTTATCCTAAAAACATGTCTTTATTAGCGGCGCGGGAACGGGCTTCGCCGACGGAAATGATATTGCGTTTGACCATGTCTTGCAGGCATTGATCTAGCGTTTGCATACCGACGTTTTGCCCTGTTTGTATAGATGAGTACATTTGTGCGACTTTGTTTTCGCGTATTAAATTGCGAATCGCAGGCGTGCCTATCATAATTTCATGCGCGGCGACACGACCTGTGCCATCTTTGGTTTTGAGTAGGGTCTGCGAAATAACGGCGCGTATGGATTCTGAGAGCATAGAGCGCACCATTTCTTTTTCAGCAGCGGGGAATACATCGACAATACGGTCGATAGTCTTTGCCGCCGAGCTGGTGTGCAAGGTGCCGAATACTAAGTGCCCTGTTTCTGCGGCGGTGAGTGCTAGGCGTATGGTTTCTAAATCGCGCATTTCGCCAACGAGAATGACATCGGGATCTTCACGTAGTGCAGAACGCAGCGCGTTAGAGAATGATTGTGTATGCGGCCCCACTTCACGTTGGTTAATCACGCATTTTTTACTTTGGTGTACAAATTCTATTGGGTCTTCGACGGTGAGTATGTGCCCGTATTCATTTTCGTTGACGTAATCGACCATCGCCGCTAGGGTGGTGGATTTACCTGAACCTGTCGGCCCTGTGACTAAGACGATGCCGCGTGGGGTGTCGGCGATGTCTTTGAAAATTTTGGGGGCGTTAAGCTCTTCCAGCGTTAATACTTTGCTAGGAATGGTACGAAACACCGCGCCCGCACCCCGATTTTGGTTAAATGCGTTGACACGGAAGCGTGCTAACGTGGGGACTTCAAAGGAAAAATCAACTTCTAAGGTTTCTTCGTAAATTTTACGTTGTCCGTCATTCATGATGTCATATACCATGTCATGCACGGTTTGGTGGCTCATGTCTGGTAGATTGATGCGTCTAATATCGCCGTGTACGCGTATCATAGGCGGTAGTCCCGCAGAAAGATGTAAGTCAGAGGCTTTGTTTTTAACAGCGAAAGCGAGTAGTTCAGAGATTTCCATTTTGTTGTATATTCCTCTACCTTAGTGGTCAATTTTGTTGTGAATTTTGGTTATTATGGACATAGTAAAAACGACATTGCAAGTAGTTCAGTCAAGAATTCACGTAGCAGCGCAAAAAGCGGGTCGTGAGCCTAGTGAAATCAGTCTGTTGGCGGTGAGTAAGCGGCAGCCCGCCGATGCTGTTCGTGGCTTGGTCATGCAGGGGCAATTTGCTTACGGTGAGAATTATGTGCAAGAAGGGGTGGCTAAAATTCAGGCATTAGCGGGCTTGAATTTGGATTGGCATTTCATAGGTCCGATACAGCGCAATAAAACCACGCAGATTGCGACGCATTTTAATTGGGTGCATAGCGTTGACAGGCTTATCATTGCGCAACGTTTATCTGAGCAGCGTTTGTCTGCTGAACGGCTTACGCCATTGAACGTGTGTTTGCAGGTGAATGTGGATGATGAGGCAACTAAAAGTGGGGTGGCACTTAATGAGGTGGCGGCGTTAGCGTTGGCAGTGCGTGATTTGCCCAATCTACGTTTGCGTGGGCTGATGGCGATACCGCGTGCAACTGAGGATGCGCAACAGCAACGGGCGCAATTTGCTTTGGTGCGGCAATGTTTTGAGCACTTAAATAGCATGGGTTTACAGTTAGACACTTTATCTATGGGCATGTCGGCGGATTTGGAAGCCGCAATAGCTGAAGGCGCAACGATAGTACGGGTGGGTACGGCTTTATTTGGAAAGAGAGACAATTGATGATGCGAGTTGCATTTGTAGGTGGTGGGAATATGGCAAGTGCCATGATAGCGGGCTTGTTACGGCAAGATGTAGCGGCTACTAATATCACGGTGATTGAGCATAATGAAGTTGCACGTGCACGCTTACAGCGTGAATTTGGCGTGCAAGTGAGTGCAGTGATGGATGCGGTAATACTGGCTGTTGATGTGATTGTTTTGGCGGTAAAGCCACAGCAAATACCTGAGGTGGCGGCGATATTGTCGTCCCTGCTGACCACGCAAGTGGTAGTGTCGATTGCCGCTGGCGTTAAGCTGGATAAATTATCAGCTTGGCTGGGTGGTTATGCTACGGTTGTTCGAGCAATGCCGAATACGCCAGCGATGGTAGGTGCTGGGGTGACGGCATTGTTTGCACCTGCGGCGGTGGTTGCGCATCAGCGTGAGCAAGCCAGTGCGGTGTTGGCGGCGGCGGGTAGCGTGGTGTGGTTGGATGATGAGGCACTCATGGATGCGGTGACGGCGGTATCTGGGAGCGGTCCCGCCTATGTATTCTTATTTATGGAAGCTATGCAACAAGCGGGCGTAGGCTTGGGGTTAACTGCTGATATTGCGCGACAATTAACTTTAGAGACATTCTTAGGCGCGGCGAAATTAGCTGCCAGTAGCACTGAAGATGTCACACAATTGCGTGCGCGGGTGACTTCTAAAGGTGGTACAACCGAGCAAGCTATTTTAACCATGCAGGCGCAAGCCGTGCCTGAGGCTATCGTAGCGGCAGTGAACGCGGCGGCACAACGTTCTAAAACATTGGGAGAGGCTTAGGCCGTGTTAAATATATGTTGAATCAAGCGTTGGCGTTCATCTTACAAAACTTTACAAACTTATTCTTGATTGCATTATTATTACGTGTTTATATGCAGTGGGCGCGTGTGCCGTTTCAGAACCCATTCGCGCAGTTTGTGATTAAGTTGACTGATGTCGTGGTGCGTCCTGCGCGTCGCGTTGTGCCTAGCTTGTTTGGCTTGGATATGGCGACTTTGGTGCTGGCTGTGTTGTTACAGTGGCTGTTGAGTTTGAGTCTGGCATGGCTGGCAGGTTTTCCTTTTGCCGTGGCAGGTACGGGGGTGTGGTTGGGGTTTTTGCTGATTGCGCTGGTGGCATTGTTGAGTTTAAGTTGTTATGTGTTGATGGGTTTGGTTTTTGCAGTGGCCGTTTTGTCATTGGTGAACCCGTATTCACCTTATATGGTAGTGTTTGATTCGTTGACGCAGCCGTTATTGCGACCGTTTCGACGCTGGGTTCCGTTGATAGGTAATGTGGATATATCGCCTATGGTATTTTTGCTGATGATGCAGTTTATCGTGAACTTTCCTGTGGCCGCGTTGGGGGTGTGGGCGCAACGTAGTGTGTGATGTGGGTTTAATAAAAATAATTTAAGGATGGTAGTGATGAGTAATAAACTAAATATAGGCGTGGCTCAGTACCAGCAACGACGTGACCATGTTCTAGCCACCGTGGAGTTATATCGGCTGTGGCTGGATAAATACAGTGACGCTGCGGCAGAGCAAACTTTACGTTTATATGAGTTGGCTGAAAGTTTGAAGCGCGATAAATTGATGTTGGCATTTGTGGCTGAGTTTTCACGGGGAAAATCAGAGCTGATTAACGCATTGTTTTTTGCTGATTTCAAGCAACGCTTGTTGCCGTCAGACGTGGGGCGCACCACTATGTGTCCGACAGAATTGTTTTTTGATGCGGATAGCGAGCCTTATTTGCGTTTGTTACCCATA
This sequence comes from Sulfuriferula sp., assembly GCA_013140765.1. Taxonomy (GTDB): domain Bacteria; phylum Pseudomonadota; class Gammaproteobacteria; order Burkholderiales; family Sulfuriferulaceae; genus Sulfuriferula. The sequence goes on along the minus strand of JABFSE010000001.1, from coordinate 26,516 downwards.
GAAACACGGTTGCGCGATGATACGATCTCAACGCTAAAACGTATGCCGATAGAATGGAGCATGTTGCGGCTGGACCCTACTGATACGGCGCAAATTAGTAAGGCGATGAGTGCCTTAGCGGATGTAAAGCGCGTGACTATAGCTGAAGCGCAGGCTTTGGGTTTGTGCGATGCGAACGATGCTGTGCGTTCTGGCGACGGTATGATAGAAATACCTGCTTGGCGTTATGCCATGATTAACTTCCCTCATCCTTTGCTCAAAAGTGGTTTGGCAATTTTAGATACGCCAGGCTTGAATGCGTTGGGGACTGAGCCTGAGTTGACATTGAATACCATACCGAATGCGCATGGGGTGCTGTTTTTGTTGGCGACCGATACAGGTGTGACACGTTCTGATTTAGAGATTTGGGAAAGTAGCGTGCGTCGCCACGCCAACCACCATGTGGCTATTTTGAACAAAGTAGATATGCTGTGGGATGATTTGAAATCGGCTGACGACATTGCGGCGAGCATCCACAAACAAGTGACTCACACTGCGCATGAGTTGCATCTACTGCCTAATCAAGTAGTGGCACTATCCGCACAAAAGGCGTTGCTTGGTAAAATACGTGGTGATGCTGAATTGGTTGCGCGTTCTGGTATCGTGGCATTAGAGAGTTTGTTGGCTGATGAAATTATTCCTGCGCGTCAGGCGATTTTATATAAGTCCGTGTGCGGCGAAATTCAATCTATGGTGAGCGCTTCTATGCAAAGTGTGGCGATGCAAGTGGATGCCGTGCGTCAGGATTTGGAGCAACTGAATAGCTTTTCAGGTAAAAACCGTGACATCGTGACTAGTTTGCGGGATAAGTTGATTAAGGAAAAATCAGCTTACGATGCGACTACGATGAATTTCAAAGTGACGCGTAGCGTAATACAGGATCAAGGTCGTGGTTTGTTGGATCAATTGTCTGAAGATGTGCTGGAAAAAATGCTGGTGGCTGGACGTGCGGATTTGGAAGATCGCTGGACGACACCAGGCTTAGTGCGCGGTATGGAATCACTGTTTGAGCAGGTTACTTTACGTTTTCATGACGTTGAAGCAAGTTCTGGCAAAATAGTCGCTTTGCTGGATGCGGCTTACTTGCGCTTTCATCAAGAGCATGGCTTCCCTTTATTAAATCCACCACAATTAAATCTCGATATTTGTCGTCAAAAACTCGGTGTGTTGCTACATCAAGTAGAGAAATTTGGTACTGATCCAGCCAATTTGATTTTAGAAAAACGTTTCATGGTCAAAAAGTTTTATTTGAGTCTGGTGGCTGAGGCGCAAGGTGTATTTGTGCTGGCGCGGACCGAGGCGGATGCTTGGCTACGACGTAGTTTGGATCCCGTGGTCATGCGTATTCGTGAGCACAAAAAACTGCTAGAAACTCGAATAGAAAACATTAAACAAGTGCATAGCAATTTGGATAATCTACAGGTGCGAACCATCGCATTAAAAGGGCAACAAACCGCATTGGAATTGCAATTGCGCGATATACAAGTGGTCGTCAAACGATTAAATGGTCGCCTGTCTGAAGTGCCTGCTTTAGTTGGGTGAGCAGAGCATGCAGATAAATTTTTTCAAGTTTTTTAGCGGGCTATTGGTGCTGGTAGCGACACCACCCGCACTGGCGATGGGCTTGGGTAGTGCGCAGGTTAGGTCAGCTTTAGGTCAGCCCTTAAATGTGCTTATTCCTATCATTACTGAATCAGTAGCGACCGTGGATGTGGATTGTTTTGCATTGGTTGCACCTGCGCGTGATACGGGCATACCTGCTATTACTAAAGCAAAATTAACCGTGCAATACCGCGATAATACGGCATTTTTGCGATTGACCACGGCAACATTAGTGAATGAGCCCGTCATTGCTTTTGCAATTGAATCGCATTGTCCAGGGACGGTGAAGCGGGAGTATGTCGCGTTAGTGGATATGGCAAATGATGCCGCCCCGACTGCTGTCGCGGTTACGCCGCCTGCAAGCGTTGCTACTGTCGCACCTAAACCTGCTACGCCAGCACCAATACCACCTGTACCGCGTCGTGTGCGAACAACTAAACAGCCTATTGCTACGCCTAAAATGGCTAGGGCATCAGGCTTGCGTTTAAGTACCGATTTGTTATGGCTACCAGGTGAGCACGTATTAACGGCAGAGCAAGATGCGGCACTTAAACATTTACGTAGCCGATTATCTATAGATGCTGGCGGTAATGAAGCTGAGGTGGACAAATTACAAGACGATATTGTGTCCACACAAAAGCAGTTAGCACAAGCAAAGCAGGAGTTGGTCGCACTGCATGCGCAACAACGGGTGACAGCAATTAAAACGGCAACAGTAAATAACAGCGCGCGCGTGATGCCTGTATCTCAAGCTACATGGTTTTCATATAGTGTGTTGGCTTGGTCGTTAGGGATAGGTTTGCTACTGGCGGGCTTGGTCTATTTGCTGACGCGGCGGCGTAAACTACCTGATTTAATGCGTGAGTATAGCGTTAGCGTCGTTCATACGCCTGTCGTACCTAGTGTAGAGCCAATGATGCCTAGTATGCCTCTAAGCGCAGATGTGATGGAGGATACGATAGACGAACTGCCTAGCAGTGTGGTGGTGTCGCCATCATCTACTATTGCTAAGACATATAACTTGAACACAGCGCAATCTGATTTGGCTGTGCCTAATGTGCTGCGCGCAACCGAGGAGGCTGAAGTCTTTCTTGAGCTAGGCTATGTAGATCGCGCCATTAAAGTGCTGACTGATGACATTGCCGCTCACCCAAGAAACCCACCAGCGGTATGGTTATTGTTATTGAATATTTATCATCAGCAAGATAACCGTGCGGCGTTTGATGAGGCGGTTGCTGCTTTTAGTATGCGTTTTAACCTCATTCCGCCTACTTGGGATAGCATATCCAAGCCCATGCTAGAAGGCGAAGGCTTGTTAGCCGTACCGCATGTGCTGGCAAAAGTGGTATCGTTGTGGCCCAGACCTGAGTGCCAAGATTATCTGAGTGAGTTGCTATATGATGATAGGCAAGGTACGCGGATGGGCTTTAGTTTAGATGTGTATCAGCATATTGCGTGGCTAAAAGAGGTGCTATGTATGATGACGCGCACTGAGCTCGCGATTGCAGAAGATGTACAGAGAGGTAATGATTTGGATTTTGATTTGAATTTTTAATATAAGCCGCTTTGCTGGCACAGGTGATGCCAGCAAAGCGGGGGCAACGTTAAATCAGAATAATATCGTATTGTTCCTGCGTGTAGCAGGTCTCTACCTGTAGCGAGATAGGTTTATCAATAAAATCAGCGAGTTGTGCTAAATTTTGCGACTCTTCATCAAGCAGTAAATCTATCACCGTTTGTGATGCCAAAATGCGAAATTCTTTGGCGTTAAATTGCCGCGCTTCCCGCACTATTTCACGTAGTATTTGATAGCATATTGTTTGCGCGGTTTTTATTTCGCCACGACCTTGGCACATCGGGCAGGGTTCGCAGAGCGTGTGTGCTAGGCTTTCACGCGTGCGTTTGCGCGTCATTTCGACTAAGCCTAGTGGCGAAAAGTCATGTACCGTCATGCGGGTATAGTCGCGTGATAGGGCTTTTTTGAATTCTGTAAAGACTTCTTGCTGGTGTCCTCGGTTATCCATGTCGATAAAGTCAACAATGATAATCCCGCCTAAATTACGCAAGCGTAGCTGGCGGGCGATGGCTTGAGCGGCTTCCAAGTTAGTTTTGAAAATGGTGTCATCAAAGTTGCGCACACCGACAAAGCCGCCTGTATTTACGTCTATGGTGGTCAGTGCTTCAGTTTGATCCATAATCAAATAGCCGCCTGATTTTAAGTCAACACGGCGGGCAAGGGCTTTTTCTATTTCTGCTTCTACCGCATAGATTTCAAATAGTGGTCTGTCGGCGGCATGTAAATGTAGTTTTGGTGCCACTTCTTGTGTGTAATTTTGTGCGAACTCCAGCATTTTTTGAAAGTTTTCGCGTGAGTCTATTAAAATTCGGCTGGTGTTTTCATTAGCAAAATCGCGTAATACCCGTAATGCCAGATTCAAATCTTGGTACAGTAAGGTTTTAGGCGCGGCAGTTTGAGCACGGTTTTGTATATCTGTCCATAAACGGCGCAGATAATCTACGTCGGCTTGCAGTTCAGTCGTACTGGCTTGTTCGGCCATAGTGCGGATAATAAAACCACCTGTTTCATTGGTGGCTATCATGTTTTGTACTGCGAGCTTGAGTTGTTCACGCTCAGTTTCGTCTTCTATTTTTTGTGAAACACCAATGTGAGAATCTTGCGGTAAAAACACCAAAAAACGACCAGCAAAACTGATTTGTGTGGATAATCGCGCACCTTTAGTGCCTATAGGGTCTTTAATGACCTGTACCATAATACTTTGACCTTCAAACAATATGCGTTCAATAGGTCGTTCTTCATTGCCATGCTGGCGCACTTCCCAAATATCGGCAACGTGCAAAAAAGCCGCGCGTTCTAAACCAATGTCGATAAAAGCGGATTGCATACCAGGTAACACGCGACAGACTTTGCCGAAATAAATGTTACTCACTAAACCGCGCTGGTTACTGCGCTCTATATGCAAATCTTGCACCACACCCAAGTGCATGACGGCGACACGGGTTTCTTGGGGGGTGACGTTAATCAGTATTTCTTCGCTCATGGTGTGGTTGGATATAGGTAAGGTTGTAATAAAGTGGCTGTTTCATAGATAGGCAAGCCCATTACGCCTGAGTAACTACCGCTTAAATGACTAATAAATACCGCGCCGCGTCCTTGTATGGCGTAGCCCCCCGCTTTATCCATACATTCACCTGTGGCAATGTAAGCACTGATTTCCGCATCGGTCAGTTTTTTGAAACGTACACTGGAGAGGCTGATGGCGTGGGTGATTTTACCTTGGTAGCACAGTGCGACGCTGGTCATGACTTGGTGTGTTTGCCCTGATAGCCGCGTGAGTATTTGGCGAGCATGAAGTGGGCTGGTAGGTTTGCCAAAAATCTCGCCAGCTAGTGTGACGGTTGTGTCTGCGCCGAGTACGGCATTGCGCGGTAAATTGCGTTGTATGACGTGTTGCCAACCTAGCTGTGCTTTGGCAATAGCGATACGTTGTATATAGTCGGCTGGCTTTTCGCCTGCTATCGGCGTTTCATCTACGTCTTGTTTGCGTCCAGTCGCTTCACGCAAGAGTAGCATGTCATAGCGCACCCCCATTTGTGTGAGTAGTTCACGGCGGCGAGGGGAGCGTGAGGCGAGATAAATGCGTTTTTGACTCATGGCTTACTCACGATGGTAGGGGTGATTTTGGGTGATGCTCCAGGCGCGGTAAAGTTGTTCTGCCAACAGTACGCGCACCATACCATGCGGTAGTGTGAGCTTGGAGAGCGCGAATAATTTATGCCCGCGTTGTTTGATTTCATCGTGCAGGCCATCCGCGCCACCGATAATAAAACAGGTGTCGCGCCCTGCACTTTGCCAGTCATTAAAGTGTTGTGCCAGCGTCATGGTCGTGAGTTGTTCGCCGTGTTCGTCCAGTGCCCAGATGGTGCTGTCTTTGGGCAGTGCGGCGAGGATGCGATCACGTTCGGCAGTTTTGATTTGGTCTGCCGTTTTGCCTGTGGCGCGTTTTTCTGGTTTGAGTTCAATTAAATTTATCATCGCCTCGCGTGGCATACGCTTGGCGTATTCGTCATAGCCTGTCGTTATCCAAACGGGCATTTTTTGACCAACGGCGATGATATGCAGCTTCATGTTTAGCTGGCGCGGCGATTGCGTTGGTCAGCGGCGGCACTCCATAATGCTTCGAGGTCGTAATACTGACGGACTGCGGGCTGCATAACGTGGACGACGATAGCGCCTAAATCGAGTAATACCCATTCGCCCGAAGCCAGCCCTTCTATGCCTTGGTCGGCGATACCTAATGCTTTGAGCTCAACTTGTACGTTGTGCGCGATAGCCTTAGTTTGGCGGGTGGAATCTGCACTGGCAATAATCATGCGTTCAAATAATGAACTTTGTTTTGATACGTCGAGGACGACTATATCTTCACCTTTAATGTTTTCGATAGCTGTTACAACAGCGGCGGCGATTTGGTCTATGTTCATTTCTGTGGTCATGGTGCGCTCGGTAAGTAAAGTTGATGAGTGTGGATGTAGTCTAAAACCACATCGGGGATTAAGTAGCGTGGATTATGTCCAGCGCGTAAGGTATCACGAATATAGGTGGCTGATATGTCCAATGCAGTAATTGGGCGCATAACGATGAGTCCAGCGGCGCAGGTTTTGATGTCGTCAGGGTGCGCCCAGCGTTGTTCCAGCTCGTCACGTAGCACTTCGGGCATGTTGTCTTTCCACGTGCTTTGTGGGTAACCTGGGCGGTGCGCCACCGCGATATGGGCCAAACCAAATAGCTCACGCCAGCGATGCCAATTGGATAAGCCTAAAAAAGCATCTGCACCCAAGAGTAAACACAGCGGTTGCGTTAAACCAAATGAACGCCGTAAATCATGTAACGTGTCCACTGTATAAGACAGTTGTGTTTGTGCCATTTCGCGGCTATCGACGACAAAACGCGCATTGTTCGCAGTGGCTAATTCGACCATGGCTAAGCGATGCCTAGCCTCTGTGCGCGGGCGGCTACGATGCGGTGGCGTGCCTGCAGGAATAAAGCGAATTTGGGATAGTCCTATCTGTTCCGCCATTTCTTCTGCCAAGCGCAAATGCCCAAAATGTATCGGGTCAAATGTGCCGCCAAATAAGCCTATCGGTGCTTCAACCACGCACGTGCCCGTCGCCTAATACTATCCATTTTTGTGAAGTGAGTCCTTCTAAACCGACGGGTCCACGGGCGTGAATTTTGTCAGTGGAAATGCCGATTTCCGCACCCAAGCCATATTCAAAGCCATCGGCAAAACGCGTGGAAGCGTTAATCATCACGCTGCTGGAATCCACTTCGCGCAGGAAACGGCGGGCACGGGTGTAGTCCTCAGTGACAATGGCATCGGTGTGTTGCGAGCCGTAATGGTTGATATGGGTAATGGCGGCATCCATGTCGTCAACCACGCGGATAGAGATGATGGGTGCGAGGTACTCGGTGTGCCAATCTTCTTCGGTGGCAGTGTTGATGTCGGCGAGAATGATGCGAGTCTGCTCACAACCGCGCATTTCTACGTTTTTAGCAGTGTAAATGGTAGCGATTTGTGGCAAAAATTCAGCGGCGACAGCACTGGCGACTAATAGCGTTTCAGTCGTATTGCACGTGCCATAACGGCTGGTTTTGGCGTTGTCGGCAATGCGCACGGCTTTGTTCATATCGGCTTTGTCATCGACATAAACATGACATACGCCGTGTAAATGTTTGATGACAGGAATGCGCGCATCGTTCATCAGCCGTTCTATCAAACCCTTGCCGCCGCGTGGCACGATGACATCGACGAATTCACGCATGGTAATTAGCTCGGCGACAGCGGCGCGGTCGGTGGTGTTAATGACTTGCACAGCGGTTTCAGGTAAGCCAGCACTTATCAAGCCTTCACGCACACATGCGGCAATGGCGAGATTGCTATGCAAGGCTTCGGAACCGCCGCGCAATATCGCCGCATTGCCTGATTTCAAACACAAACCAGCAGCATCGGCGGTGACGTTAGGACGCGCTTCGTAAATGATGCCGATAACGCCTAATGGCACGCGCATTTTGCCTAACTGTATGCCTGACGGACGGTATTTCAAATCGGTAATTTCGCCGACAGGGTCAGGCAGTGCCGCGATTTGGCGCAAACCTTCTGCCATGCCCGCAACTGATTTGGCGGTGAGTGCCAAGCGATCTAACAATGCCGCATCCAAACCATTAGCGCGGGCGGCGTTCATGTCTAATTCATTGGCAGCCAGCAATTTTGCGCTGTCTCGCTCTACAGCATCCGCCATTGCTGATAAAGCGCGGTTTTTGAGGTTGCTGTCAGCGCGTGCAATCGCGCGGGAAGCGGTGCGTGCCGCTTGCCCTACTTGGTGCATATAGGTTTTAATGTCCATCTCTAGTAGCATCTTGAAAACTAAACTTTAATTTTAACTCAAAAATGCGAATATCTAATTGCTTAATTGGTTTCTTCCTTACAGTCACTAGCCTATCTGCCGCCGCGACTGATGTTTATTTGGACGCGCAACAACTAGCGCAAGCGGGTGCGGTGCAATTGGCGTTGTCACAATTACGCACGGATAATTTGAGTGACGATGGCTTGCGCCTGCAATGGCAATTGCTGGCACAAACAAATTCGGCGGCGGATATATTAAAAGCGGCAGATAGTTTGCCACCTAATGCCCCTGCTGATGTGTTACAAGCGCGTAATTTACTAGCGGCAAAGGCGGCGTTAAAACTAGCCAATCCTAGCTTGGCGCGGCAGTATCTGGCGACCTTACTATGGGGTAATAATCTGGATGCGAGCACCTATAGAATAGCGCGGGCGTTGGTGGTGCGTAGCTATTTAATTGCGCCTATTAGTGATGACGCGGCAAGCATGATGTTGCGTTACCAGCAAGAGTTCGGCAAGGATACGCCGCTATTGCAAGATTACGCATGGACAATGTTGCAAGCAGGGCGGCAAGCAGAGATGGCTTGGGTGCGGGCGCAATTGTCAAATACAGATGCGGTTGCTATTTTGTTGGACGTGCGTGCAGGCGTGTTTTCTGATGCGCAAAGCAAGCAGTATTTGCAAACGGCCATTAGCACCAATGCTGACGTGTCAAAATTGGCAGTATTGCGTACATTAGTCAGCGAATATAATGCGCCAGAATTATTGTTGCAAATTGATGAACGTCTGTTAAATTTGCCTAAATCAACAGCCAGCGCAGATAACATTTGGGCGAGCTATCGTAGCATGACGCAAACATTGGGCAATGTGCGTTTGCTATTATTTGGCTCAGATGCAGGCTGGGCGGAACTAGCGCGGGCTTCTATGCCTGCCGAGCCGATGATGTCACGTGCGGTGTGGGCTTATTTGGCGCGTGAAGCCAAAGACGCGGCGTTACGACAAACCGCGCAACAAGCATTACTTACACAGCTACGTGCGGCTAAATTAGATGGGGCGGCGTTGCGATTATTTGAGGCGGCTTGGCCGAATTTACCTGCAGCCGTTTTTAACGCCGAAACCCGCTATCAGCTAGGTGTGCTGGCTATCCAAGCAGGTAGGTTTGATGAAGCGGCTAACTTGTGGCGTGATGCAAGTGAGCTACCTACATCGGTAACGCAGGCTGATTGGTCAGTGCAGCGGGCACGTTTGTTTGCCCAGCAAGGTATATGGTCGGTAGCTATTGCCGCTGTGAATACGTGGTTGCCCGACGCGGCAAATGCCACTGTGAATACACGTTGGAAAATGCTTAACATCGTTTTAGCCGCGCCGTCCGATCACACTGATTTATTAAAGAACATGTTGGTTAGCCTCAACGCCGCACAACAACGTCTTGCCATGCAGCGCTTAGGTGCGCTAGAAACCGATGATAAAAAAGCGGCGATGTGGCTGTTGGCAGTCGCGGCAAATGCGAATGACAGCATGGCAGAACAAGCGCGTTTAGCGGCGGCAGTACGGTTGAAAAAAGCGGGGCTAGATATGGATGCGCAGCGGCTGTATGAAATAGTGCAAAGTAATAGTGCCAACCCCGCGCAACAGGCGTTGGCGCATGACGCGCTAGACGGATTGTAATCTATGATTTACGCCGCCATATTAAACGCACCGTTCGCGCATTTAGGCGTGCAATTTGACGCGGTGGGCATACAGCGTATCGATTTTTTGCCGACCAATGTGGCATTGATAGCGCACGAGCATCCGCACATTCAACAATTAGCGCGGGCGTTAAACGTGTATTGGCAAGATGCGCATTACCAGCCATTTAACGATGTCTCCGTGTCTTATCGCGCCACACCACATCAAGCCCTAGTGTGGCAAAAGATGCGTGATATTCCCGTTGGACAAACGCGTTATTATGGCGAAGTCGCACAACAAATCAGCTCCAGCCCCCGCGCCGTTGGACAAGCCTGCGGTGCAAACCCATTACCCATACTCATCCCCTGCCACCGTATTATCAGCAAAAGCAATATGGGCGGCTTTATGCACAGCACAGGCGACGCGGCATTGGGTTATAAACAATGGCTGTTGGCGCATGAATGCGCAATTAAGGTGTGAATATGGTGATGAGTAAAATTAGATTTGCGGACATTTTTTGTGGGATAGGCGGATTTCGATATGCGCTTGAAAATGTAGCGCAAAGGCACGGTATCGCGACGCAATGCGTATTTAGTGCGGATATAGACGCAGAATGCCAAAATCGTATTACGGTAATTTCGCAGAAAATCCTGTTGGTGATATTACGCAAGTAGCGGCTGAGTCCATCCCCGATTTTGATTTGCTACTGGCTGGATTTCCCTGCCAAGCATTTAGTATTATTGGGAATATGCACGGTTTCGATGATACGCGTGGTACGTTGTTTTTTGATTTGGCGCGTATTCTTGCTGAGAAAAAGCCTCGTTTTTTCGTGCTCGAAAATGTAAAACAGCTAGTTGGACATAATCAGGGGCGCACCTTGAAAGTGATCATGCAAGTGTTGCAAGAGCTAGGCTATGACGCGCAATATAAAGTACTCAACGCGTTAGATTTCGGTTTGCCGCAAAAGCGTGAGCGTGTATGGATAGTGGGCATGTTAGCGCACATCCGTATTCATGTGCATTACGAGCGGGAGCATCCTATAATTATTTATTAGTGAATGGTGAGCGCAGGCTCACGCCGCGTGAAATGTTGCGTTTACAGGGGTTTCCTGAGTCGTTCAAAGTGGTTGTTAATACTAGTCAAATTAGAAAACAAGTAGGTAATTCATTACCCGTCAATGTCGCTACTCATGTAATACAGTCTTTATTACAGTCGCAAAAGGAGCACTTAGGTGCGAACACCAAAATTACGAACAGTGGAAAAATACAAGCCACCTTACCCTTTGAACAGCTTTCCGAGCGATGTGTCATTGGCGTTGATTTTGAAACAGCCGCCTGCTTTGTCTAGGGAGACGGTGTTAGCTGGGTTGAATTTTAACCCCAACTGGGTGCAGGTGTTAGGCACAAGAAGCACGCTGATGCCAGATGACTAATGTTGCTGAAGGGGAGGTAAACACAACGCTAATCGATACTTTCTGCGATTTAATCTGGCTGGAAGATGGTTTGTCTGCTAATACTTTGCAGAGTTATCGGCGGGATTTAACGCAGTTTGCGCTTTGGTTGGCGGGGAAGTCTTTGTTGGCTGTGGTGCAGGTGGATATGCAGGCTTATTTGTCGGCGCGTTATGCGCTGCGGGCTAGTCCGCGTAGCACGGCGCGGCAGTTGTCGGCGTTAAAGCGGTTTTATCGGTTGGCTTTGCGCGATGGGCGGATTGCGGTTGATCCTACGCTGAAAATCGATGCGCCTAAATTGCCGCGTAGTTTGCCTAAAAGTATGAGCGAGGCGGAGGTTGAGGCATTGCTGGCCGCGCCTGTGGGTGATGAGGCGATGGCGGTGCGGGATAGGGCGATGCTGGAAACTTTGTATGCAACAGGTTTGCGGGTGTCGGAGCTGGTGGGGATGTCGTTACGGCAAGTGAATCTGGATGCGGGCGTGGTGCAAATCGTCGGTAAAGGCAGTAAGGAGCGTATCGTGCCGTTGGGCGAAATGGCGGTGGATGCGTTGGTGCTGTATTTGCAAACGGCGCGTCCGTCGTTATTGCATGGGCGGGTGACGGATGATTTATTTGTAACTGAGCGCGGTAGCGCGATGACGCGACAGGGATTCTGGTATTTGATTAAACGCCGTGCTAACCAAATTGGGATGGCAAAGCCGCCGTCGCCGCATGTGTTGCGTCATGCTTTTGCCACGCATTTGTTGAATCACGGCGCGGATTTGCGTGTGGTGCAGTTGCTGTTAGGGCACGCTGATATTGTCACTACGCAAATTTACACGCATGTTGCGCGGGCGCGATTGAAGCAATTACATGTTAAGCATCATCCGCGTGGCTAAGTGCTTAGTGTAGCGCTTTGAAAAGTAAACTGGCACTGCTGACTAATAGCAGCACGCCTATGATCCGCATCATTTGCTCGCGGGTAAGGCCGATGTGTAAACGGTTGCCTATGGTTAGCCCTAGTGCGACGATGGGCATGGCGGCGAGGTAGGACCAGAGCAGACGGGTGTCAGAAAACAAGCCTGCGTAAGCGAAACTGCTGATACGCAGTGTGCCTTCTACTAATATCAGCCCTGAAAATGTGGCGCGTAGGGCGGTTTTGTCACTGATACGATGGCCAAGGTAAATGATGTAAGGTGGGCCGCCTGTGCCGAATAGTGCGCCTATCGTGCCGCCGCTTAGACCTGCGGGTATTGCCCACCAGTGTGAGATGATTTTTTCGCCGTGTAGGTTAAGCAAGGAGCGTATGCCAAATATAGCAACAAATATCGACAGTGTAATCAGCATGGGTTGCAGTGGCAGGCTGGTGAGTAAATGCGTGCCTAAAGTGATGCCTATGATGCTTAATGGGATGAGCGTGCGCACTTCACGCCAGTTGACCTGGCGCAAATTAACACCGCTCAACAATATGGATGCAGAAAAATCCAGCAATAGCATCAACGGCACGACAAAAGTTAGTGGTAGCCATAATGCGAGTATGGGGATGGCAATTAAGCCAGACCCAAAGCCAGAAATGCCGCGTATTAAATAGGCGATAATTAAGGTAATGCTAGCAAAGATGATGTGTTCAGTGCTCAAGCGGCGGCACTGCGTTCTATGCAAATGCCTAGTTGCTGTATGCCAGGCACGACGGCGATTTTGGTGACGGATACTTGTGTCCAAGGTGCTTGAAATTCGGTCAAAATCAGTTGGGCGATATGTTCTGCCAGTGTTTCGACTAATTGAAATTCGCGTTGTAATACGGTGTCTTTGATGCGTTGCGCGACTTCGGCGTAGTTGATGGAGTCATTGACGTTGTCAGTGAGGTAAGCGCGGTTGTTGGCAAGCCCTATTTCAATATCGAGTTGTACGGTTTGTGGCAGTTTGCGCTCCCATTCGTAAATGCCTATGACCATTTGCAATCGGAAATCACGTAAAAACAGCTTGTCCATAAAATAATGCCTAGTCACTATAAAGACGTTATTCTAACATTAAGCCCTTTTGCTTTGCGGTTACAATAGCTTTAATTTAATTACACTGAGCCGCTATGTTAGTCATTCCCGAAATCAAGCCGAATCAATCCATAGACCTGCTCAAAGCCTTGCACATACTGACGCGTGACGGCAAGCTCAATCAGGACAGTCGGCGCAAGCTCAAGCAGGTTTACCACTTATATCAATTCATTGAGCCATTGCTTGCTAGTGTGGGCGATAACGTTAGTCTGGTTGATCATGGCGCAGGCAAGTCTTATTTAGGTTTTATTTTGTATGATTTGTTTTTTAAGCAACGCACTGATAACGCCCATGTTTATGGCATAGAAACGCGGGCGGAGCTGGTAAGTAAGTCGCAGGTGTTGGCGCAGGAATTAGCGTTTGCGAGCATGTCGTTCTTGAATTTGTCGGTAGCAGACTCGATTACTTCGCCATTATTACCCGCGCAAGTCGATATCGTGACGGCACTCCACGCTTGCGATACGGCAACGGATGATGCGATACGGTTTGGTTTAGAAAAACAGGCTAAACATTTAGTATTGGTGCCGTGCTGTCAGGCGGAAGTGGCGACCGAGTTGCGTAAGGGTAAGGCGCAAGCGTTAGCGGCTGGCGCATTGGCGGAAATGTGGCGGCATCCTATCCACACACGGGAGATGGGTAGTCATTTGACGAATGTGTTGCGTTGCTTACAGCTGGAAGCGCATGGCTATCAAGTGACAGTGACGGAATTAGTGGGCTGGGAGCATTCAATGAAGAATGAATTGATTATTGCCAGTCAAAAAAATTTACCAGGCAAAAAAGCAGCACAACGCTTGCATGAGTTATTGATTATGTTCGGTTTAACGGCGTTAGCGGGGCGTTTCACGACTCCTCACTAGAATTAAAATGTAAGGAAAGTGTTGACAGTGTGCAATATATCCTTATAATGAGCACCTCATTAACGCGGGAATAGCTCAGCTGGTAGAGCGATACCTTGCCAAGGTATAGGTCGCGAGTTCGAATCTCGTTTCCCGCTCCAAATTAAAAGCGCGTCTTTTTGGAGGCGCGTTTAATAAAAAGGGAAAGCATGGCGCTTTCCCTTTTTAGTTGGTAATGAAGTTGTACGCTGTAATTTGGCGGGGTGGCAGAGTGGTTATGCAGCGGCCTGCAAAGCCGTGGACGCCGGTTCGATTCCGACCCCCGCCTCCAACCCGCCCGGGTGGTGGAATAGGTAGACACAAGGGACTTAAAATCCCTCGCTGAGAAATCGGCGTGCCGGTTCGATTCCGGCTCCGGGCACCAGTTTTATTTTTAAGTATTAAATTTTTTGTCTTGGGTTTGATAGCCGCGAGATGTTTTATGGGCTAATAGCCCATTTTTTATTTGTGGGCGTGAGTATGTCGTTAGAGTCATTGATAAGCGCGACGTTGGCGGGTTTGGGCTATGAATTAGTCGATATGTCTATGTCGGCTAAAAGTGGACTGTTGCGTGTTTTTATTGATAAGCCCGCAGGTATTAGTATAGAAGACTGTACGGTCGTCAGTAACCATTTAAGTAATTGGTTGGTGGTTGAAAACATAGACTATGAGCGTTTGGAAATTTCCTCGCCTGGTATGGATAGACCCTTAAGGAATTTAGCCGCTTACCAACGTTTTATGGGTGAGCAGGTGCAAGTTAAATTGCGTGTTGCATTGGCTGGGCAGCGTCGTTTTGTAGGCGCGTTGCGTGGTGCAAGCGATGCCCAAATCGAATTGGAAGTCGAAGGCGAGGTGCTTAAATTGGATGTTGCCAATATAGACATCACGCGCCTTGTTCCTAACATTTAATGATAAGTACGGTCGGAGGTTGTTGAGTATGAGCCGCGAGATTTTATTGCTGGTTGACGCGTTAGCCAGAGAAAAAAATGTAAGCAAAGAAATCGTGTTTGGCGCGTTGGAGCAGGCGTTAGCGTCGGCAACTAAAAAAGCCTACCACGATGACGCTGATATTCGTGTGTCGATTAACCGCGATAACGGTGAATACCATGCTTGTCGTCATTGGGATGTGGTTGAAGATAACGATCATGAATACCCTAGCCGCCAAATTGCGTGGACTGACTCTCAAATCTCTCACCCAGGTTTAGTGGTGGGCGATGTGGTTGAGGAGCCATTGCAAGCGGCTGAGTTTGGGCGTATCGGTGCGCAAGCCGCCAAGCAAGTGATATTGCAACGCATACGTGACGCAGAGCGCGAACAAATTTTAACTGACTTCTTAGATCGTAAAGAATACTTGGTCACAGGCACGGTCAAGCGTATGGAGCGCGGTAATGCCATTATTGAATCAGGTCGGGTTGAGGGTTTGTTGCCACGCGATCAGATGATACCGAAAGAAAATTTGCGCGTAGGCGACAGAGTGCGTGCTTACTTGCAGCGTGTAGAGCGCGGTGGGCGTGGTCCGCAATTGATGTTGTCGCGTACAGCGCCAGAATTTATTGCTAAACTATTTGAGCTGGAAGTGCCTGAAATCGAAGAAGGTTTGCTCGAGATTATGGGCGCGGCGCGTGACCCTGGTGCGCGTGCTAAAATAGCAGTGAAATCCAACGATCAACGCTTAGATCCTATCGGCACTTGCGTCGGTATGCGCGGTTCACGCGTGCAAGCGGTAACGGGTGAGTTGGCGGGCGAGCGTGTGGATATTATCCTGTGGTCGGCTGATGCGGCGCAGTTTGTGATTAACGCACTCGCACCTGCTGAAGTAAGCAGTATCGTTGTTGATGAAGACAAGCACAGCATGGACGTGGTGTTAGAGGAAGACCAGCTGGCGCAAGCTATCGGTCGTAGCGGTCAAAATGTGCGTTTGGCTTCAGAATTGACAGGTTGGATGCTCAACATCATGACCGTTGAGGAGGCCAGCAAAAAGAACGAAACCGAGGCCTTGGCAGTACGTACCTTGTTTGTTGACAAGCTGGATGTAGATGAAGAAGTTGCTGATATTCTCGTTGCCGAAGGTTTTAATAGCCTAGAAGAAGTTGCCTACGTGCCTATAGGTGAAATGCTGGAAATTGAAGGTTTTGATGAAGAAACGGTGAACGAGTTGCGTGCGCGTGCGCGTAATGCGCTGTTGACAGACGCGATTGTTAGTGAAGAAAAAGTAGAAAACGTGACACTGGATTTAGCGGGTTTAGAAGGTATGGATGCGGATATGCTACGTCAATTGGCGACGCATAACATCGTTGATGCCGAAACCTTGGCTGAATTAGGTGTAGATGAATTAGTAGAAATGACAGGTGTGGACGCTGAACGTGCTTCTACACTGATTATGGCCGCACGTGCGCCATGGTTTGCATAATTTTGTAGAGAAAGTTGCGACAGCCCTGATATGAATGTAGAACAATTTGCCCAAGAACTAAAGCTCTCCACCGATAAGCTGTTGGAGCAGTTGCGTGCAGCTGGCGTAGAGAAATCAGCGGCTGTGGATAGCGTGACCGAGCAGGATAAGACACGTTTGCTGGATTATTTAAGCAAAAAGCACGGCGCGAGTGAAGGGCAAAGCAAAATTACGCTGACCCGACGTGAAACCACCGAAATCAAAAAATCCGATAGCACAGGGCGTGCGCGGACGATACAAGTAGAAGTCCGCAAAAAACGTGTGCTGGTTAAGCGTGAGCCTGGTGTTGCGCCTGCGGCAGATGAATCTGTGACTAATGTTGCGGTAGAGGCTGAGGTGCAAATTGATGCGCCTATTGAGGCGGTTGCTGAAGTCATCGTTGCCCCCGTTGTTGAAGTCGTTGCCGAAGTCGTGGAAGTGGCGGAGGTGATAGCACCTGTCGTGCCAGAAGTTATTGAAGTAGTCGTGGTCGAGCCAGTTGTCGTCACAGTAGCAGAGGTGGTTACACCTGTTGTGGAGGTAGAGCAAATGCAAGCTGAACAACCTTCAGATGCGGAAGTGCCTGCATCAACTGAGCCTGTTGTTTTACGTAAACGTATCGTTAAACCAGTGTTAGACGAACGTGAATTAGCGCGACGCGCTGATGAAGATCGTCGTAAATCAGCTTTGCAAGCGCATCAGGCCGAAGAAATTCGCGTCAAGCAAGAGCGCGAACAAAAGCGCAAGCAAGCAATGGAAGTGCAACAAGCCGCAGCCATTGCCGCAAAAAATCCCCCACCTGCGCCTGCTGTTGCTGAAGTAAAGCCAGCAGCTAAGGAAGGTACAATACACAAAACCGCGCCTAAAGTAGGTGACAAACCTAAACCAGTCGATAAAAAAGCGAAAGCTCCAGCGGGTAAAGATACGGCCTGGAATGATATGCAGGCAAAAAAACGTGGTATTAAATCGCGTGGCGATACAGGCGGTGACGCTTGGCGTAATCGTAAAGGCGGCGGTAGGCATCATAAAGAAGTCGATGCTAACAGCAACTTTAACGCGCCTACCGAGCCTATCGTGCAAGAAGTTATGGTGCCAGAAACCATTACCGTTGCCGAGTTATCGCACAAAATGTCAGTGAAAGCCGCTGAGGTTATCAAGATACTGATGAAAATGGGTAGCATGGTGACTATTAACCAAGTGCTAGACCAAGAAACAGCCATGATATTGGTTGAAGAAATGGGGCACGTGGCTAAACCTGCGCCGTTGGATACGCCTGAATCCTTTATCGAAGATTCTGAACTGCATGAAATCGAAATGACTCACCGTGCGCCTGTGGTCACTGTGATGGGTCACGTCGATCACGGTAAAACCTCATTGCTCGATGCGATACGCCGTGCGCGTGTTGCCAGTGGTGAAGCGGGTGGTATTACTCAGCATATTGGTGCTTATCACGTAGAAACCGATCACGGTATGGTGACTTTCCTTGATACGCCAGGTCACGAAGCCTTTACCGCGATGCGTGCTCGTGGTGCGCAGGTGACGGATATTGTGGTGCTGGTGGTAGCGGGGGATGACGGTGTGATGCCGCAAACCATAGAAGCGATACATCATGCCAAGGCGGCAGGCGTGCCTATCGTGGTTGCTGTTAATAAGATGGATAAACCTGAAGCGAATGGCGAACGCATACGTCAGGAATTAGTGACGCAAGGTGTGGTGCCTGAAGACTGGGGCGGCGACACGCAATTCGTAGAGGTGTCAGCGAAAAAAGGCACGAATATCAATGGTTTGATAGAAGCGATATTGCTGGAAGCCGAAGTGCTGGAACTAACAGCGGCTAAAGATGCACCGGCTAAAGGCGTGATTATTGAAGCGCGTTTGGATAAAGGTCGCGGTCCTGTGGCAACGCTGTTGGTGCAATCAGGTACGTTAAGACGTGGCGATGTGGTGCTGGCAGGGGGCGTTTATGGTCGTGTTCGCGCCATGTTGGACGAAGATGGCAAAACGATATTAGAAGCAGGTCCGTCTATTCCTGTTGAAATTCAAGGTTTGTCTGATGTGCCTAAAGCGGGCGAAGACGCGATGGTATTGCAAGACGAGCGTAAAGCGCGTGAAATCGCGTTGTTCCGTCAAGGTAAGTTCCGTGATGTGCAATTGGCTAAACGCCAAGCGGCTAAACTTGAAAGCATCATGGAGCAAATGGGCGAAGGCGAAGCCAAGCGTCTGCCGTTGATATTGAAAGCAGACGTACAAGGTTCGGCTGAAGCCTTATCCGTATCATTGCAAAAAATCTCGACTGATGAAGTTAAAGTGGATATTTTGCACAACGCAGTGGGTACTATTTCCGAATCTGACGTGAATTTGGCGGCAGCCTCTAAGGCCGTTATTATCGGCTTTAACGTGCGTGCTGATGTGACTGCGCGTAAATTAGCTGAAACGCTGGGTGTGGATATACGTTACTACGCGATTATTTATGAAGTAGTTGACTTGGTGAAAGCCGCGCTATCAGGCATGTTGACACCTGACTTGAAAGAAAATATCACGGGTACGGTAGAGGTGCGTGAAGTCTATGTGATCTCTAAAATCGGTACGGTGTTAGGTTGTCATGTGTTGGACGGCGTGATTAAACGTGGTCAGCGCGTGCGTGTTATGCGTATGGGTAATGTGATACATGATGGCGAATTAGACTCGTTGAAACGCTTCAAAGACGACGTAAAAGAAGTCAAATTTGGCTACGATTGCGGTTTGTCAGTGAAGAACTTTAACGACATGGAAGTCGGCGACAAAGTAGAAGGCTACGAAGTCGTGCAAGTCGCGCGTAGTTTGTAATTATGGCAAAAGACTATCCACGCTCGCGTCGTGTCGCTGAACAAATTCAGCGCGAAATGGCGGACATTATCCGCAAGGAAATACACGATCCGCGTGTGGGCATGATTACGGTTACCGAAGTCGTCGTCACCCATGATTTAGAGCACGCTAAAATCTATTTTACGGTATTTGAAAGCGAAGCCCGTGGTTTGGAAGCGGCTAAGGCTTTAGGTCATGCGTCTGGTTTTATACGCTCGCAATTAGGACCACGTATGCGCTTACGCATAGTGCCGCAATTGACCTTTGTTTACGATACGTCTATTTCTCGCGGTGCAGAGTTGTCGCGCATTATAGACGAAGCCGTTGCCGCCGATGCCAAACGTCCAGCTGACGATGCGGCATCTTGAACGCACCCGTTAAACGCATAAAACGCCGCATTGATGGCGTGTTACTCCTCAACAAGCCAGTCGGCATCACCTCCAACACCGCATTACAAATCGCCAAGCGGCTATACCAAGCTGAAAAAGCAGGGCATACGGGTACATTAGACCCGTTTGCTGATGGCTTATTGCCGTTGTGCTTTGGCGAGGCAACTAAATTTTCACAATACCAGCTAGAGGCGGATAAATGCTATCGCGCCATATTGCAGCTGGGCGTAACCACCACTACAGGTGACCCCGAAGGCGAAGTCTTGCAATGTCAGACCGTCAATGTGAGTGCGGAGATGATTACGCGCACGGTGGCTGGTTTCGTGGGTGACACCATGCAAACACCGCCTATGTATTCCGCGCTCAAATATCAAGGCAAGCCATTGTATGAATATGCACGCGCTGGCATCACCATAGAACGCCCCGCACGCCCTGTTAGCATACGTCGTATTAGCGTTAATAATATAGATTTAAGCAATGCCGTCGTGGACATCACCGTGACGGTGAGTGCGGGCACTTATATACGCACTTTAGCCGAAGATATTGGTATTAAGCTCGGATGCGGCGCACATTTAACGCAACTAACGCGCTTGGGTAGTGGCGGTTTTGAGCTTGCACAAGCAGTGACTATCGCGACTTTGGAGCAAGATAGTATCGCTATGCGTGATACACGTTTAGCGGCGGCGGATGGCTTAGTAAGCTACTTGCCGACCTTGCAAATTGAGGCGGCAGAAGCGCGACTATTGATGCAAGGGCAACAGCCTTTATTAGCAGAAAAAATTGAACAAACTGGCTTATTACGTGCCTATTACCAGCAACAGTTTTTAGGATTGGTGCAGTTGCAAGCAGATAACCGACTTATTCCACAACGCCTTATGGCAAGCCGTGAACTATTGGAGAGTGTATGAAATTTTGTAGTGCATGTGGCAGTGAGGTGCAACAACGTATTCCTAACGGCGATAACCGCCTGCGCTATGTATGCGGCAGTTGTCACACCATACATTATGAAAATCCAAAAATGGTCGTCGGTTGTTTACCTGAATGGGAAGACAAAGTCCTATTGTGCAAACGCGCCATTGAGCCGCAATATGGTAAATGGACGCTACCAGCAGGCTTTATGGAAAACGCGGAAAGCACCGAGCAGGGAGCATTGCGTGAGACTTGGGAAGAGGCGGGCGCACGGGTGGAAATAGCCCATTTATTTACGCTGTATAATTTACCGCATATCAGCCAAGTTTATTTAATGTTTAGGGCGCGGTTAATGGATTTGGATTTTGCCGCAGGTGAAGAAAGCCTAGAAGTAAAATTATTTAGCGAAGATGAAATTCCTTGGGATGAAATTGCATTCCTCACCATAGAAAAAACCTTGCGCCAGTATTTTGCAGACCGCCGCGCAGGTAAATTCGAGTTTCACATTGGTGATGTTGGCAAGCGCGTTAAGTGAGTGCGCGTTAATATATCAAACTTAACACGTACCCAATCATATTGTTGTTCTAAGTGTGCACGCACCCGAATACGATAAACATAATCTGCCGTCAACATGTCGTAATACTGACTATCTATGGCGTGTAGCGCGATTAAGTGCGCTGATTGCGTCAGATAAATGGCATCTGTCATCAACTCACTCGTGAGCTTATCGTTAAATGGACTCGCGCAAAGCGCATCATGAACCGCGCATATCGTCACCGTTTTAGGCAATGCGCCTAATTGTGCCAAGCCTAATGTGGTTATCTTACTTCCGCTATTTTCTAGCCAGCGCACCGCCGCAATGCTCGCGATTTGGCTGGCATCTTCATTATAAACCAGCAATAAATCATGCTGACTGACAGGGCAAGTTTCTGTATTAGCAGGTAAGTTCAAACGATAATACTGCTCAATCGGATGCCCCGTTGCTTGATGAAAAGCACGTACATGAATAGCCTGCTGCGGGTGATTCAAAGCGTGGATAATATCCTGATTGCCACACGTAATGGCAATTTCATTGCGTAAATTGATGCGGTTAAGCGCAGGTTGTTCGTCAATTTGAGCAAATTGAGATTGTATGTGTAGCAATAACAGCTTAGGATCGTCCGCAAAAGGCACATTATAGAGCTTGATGTTCTGCTGTCGTTGCGTCAACGCAAGCCGTGTTTGCGTGAGCTTATTCAGCACCTCGTGCATAGACCAATAACGTACCGATTCCAATGGCAAAGCACGCCCATAGATAGGTTGTGGCGGCAAACTCTCTGCCAGTACCACGCAATACTGATGCTGGTCGGGGTGATAAACGGGCAATAGCTTAATTTCATCACGCCATTTCCACGCCCAATAAGCGGCTAATTCCAGCTCGTTCGGATTCAAACCCACAGGACTCATTAAATGCAACAACAGCACGCGGGCGTAAGCCTGTTCGCAAGTGCAATACGCACTACCTTTCAACACCATACTGTCGTGTGCAAACCCATGCTGTTCGGCTAAACGATAAAGTTTGTGAATAGCGTGCCAGATTTGCGCCGTCGGCAACTCATAATGCAAATACCGCCACTGCATGAGCTTGCCTTGATAATGTATGCTCCGCAACACCAGACTAGGCAATGCCGCCTTACCCTGCTCACCACCATGCAGTGCGGCATTGGTTAATACTTGGTAGGCTAAAGCCAATTGCCAATAAAAACTGATAATTTCCTTCCATAATGACTTGCCTGAGTACGTCATGTTGGCATGATTGCTGAGGAATTGCGTGATTAAGCCATACTGAAATTTAGAGCCGGCCTGCTCAATAATACCCAGCACATGCAAACGTTGCGGCTCGAATGGGGAATGACCTTCATTAAACTCTTTTAATAACGCAATAATTTTTTGATGCGCTTCATATTCATGCAGACTACTTAGCTGTAACGTCCATTTCTGTATGGTAGCCGTATCCGTTAAATGCGATTTCTCGGCTATGTCAGGCGTGTGCAATAGTTTTTTGAAAATATGATTCAGCATGACCATCATTATTGTTGATATATAAAGCAGTAATCAGCACAAATCATACCAGCAATTAACCGCCTGTAATTCAGCTAGTTACAGCGCACATACAAATATCACCTGCCCAATTAAGCAACGAAGTGCCCTAAATTGCCTGTGCCTGCAAATGTACATTGCTCAAAACCAGCACATACGTTACAATGTTGCCCTAGTCGCAATGACTTAAGGAGGTTTGGGTGAGTGGTTTAAACCAGCAGTCTTGAAAACTGCCGAAGGGTGACCTTCCGTGAGTTCGAATCTCACAGCCTCCGCCAAGACAGTGTTTTAAGCAATCTCAAGCAGTATCAAAAAGCCCGTTAAACCCAATAAATACAAGGTTTACGGGCTTTTTTACGTCCTAAGCGTTCTCAAGCTGTTTCACACAATCCCGCTTTATCTGTTGGTTCTTTTGTTGGTTCTTGCTATATTTACACAAATTCAGCACAAAAAGAACCAACAAAATTATCGAAAGGTAGGCAGGATATGGCTTTAACTGAACTCCAGATTAAAAATATCAAACCTATAAAGAACCAACAAAAACTGTCAGATGGTGCTGGCCTGTACTTACTGGTAAAGCCTACGAGTGACAACCCCAAAGATACTAAGAAGCCATTAGGCGGCGGTAAGGAATGGAAACTTGCGTACAGATTCGACGGAAAACAGAAAACTCTTGCCCTTGGCACATACCCAAATACCACATTGGCACAAGCCCGTGTTAAACGTGATGAAGCAAAAGCATTATTATCCAATGGACAAGACCCTAGCGAGCACGTTACCAAGAAAGCAAAAAAAGCCGTCAAAGTTGCTGAGAAATCGCAAGTAGCCGAAAAGATCGCTGTTGATGAAGCCCGCCGTTTTGATACAGTAGCCTTAACGTGGCACGCAAGCAGGACAGACCCCAGCAAACCAAAATGTTGGTCAGCTACTCATGCAAAAGGCGTTATGCAGAAGTTCACTAAGTATATTTTTCCTGTGATTGGACACATGGCGATTGAGTCGGTAGATACTCACATGCTATGGGATATTGTTTCACCGATTGAAGACGCTGGCAAAATAGAAACCGCGCACCGTGTGCTTACAGAGCTTAATCAGGTGTTTACCTTTGCAGTAAAACGCAAACTGGTTTTAACCTCGCCTACGTTGATTATGCGCGGCGGGTTATCCACCAAACAGCCTACGCACTACCCATGTTTTAGAGACCCGAAGACAAACATTATTAACACTGTGCGAGTGGGTGAGTTCATGCGTAAAGCCCACGCTTACCAAGGCGGGTACGTTGTCAGGGCGGCATTATGTTTTTTGCCTTTAGTGGCTACTCGACCCGCTAATGTGCGTTTTGCGGAATGGTGCGAGATTGACTTTGATAAAGCACTTTGGATGATACCAGCGGAAAAGATGAAAAATACAGCCGATAAAAAGGCTACAGGTACACCTTTTTTAGTACCGCTAAGTAATCAGGCTGTTGAGATACTGCGGGAGCTGTACACGCTCACAGGCGGGCAAAAATACGTATTTTCAATGGGCGCGGACAGGCACGGCAATGATCGGGTGATGTCTGATGCAACACTTGGCAAGGCTCTACGTTCGATGGGGTACAGCACACAAACAGACATAACCCCGCATGGTTTTCGTGGGCTGGCTTCGACGTTGCTTAATGAAATGGAATTCCCCAGCGACCATATAGAATCGCAGCTAGGCCACAAAGTTGGTAATCAAGTACGGGGCTCTTATAACCATGCTCAATATATAACGCAGCGCACAACCATGATGCAGTCGTGGAGTGATTACCTGTACGCATTAAAGCAAGGTGCGGATATTGTGACGTTTAAGCGTGCGTAAGTGATTGATTAGATTGGGGTAAAAAATAGTTTGAAAATAATTTGATATTCGGTAATCCCTGCGAGCAACTCGACGGTATAATTAAAACAAGCTGATACCGCTACGGCTAGTTAAAGAGTTAAACAAATTAACTATATGTAGCTGTTTGAGTGAGTACGGGAATCTTGTTTATTTCCAGTAAACAAGACCCCGATTTGTGAAGCTGGTAAACTAATCAGACCGATGCTGATAAGACTTGGTTCTACTTCCAGCCCCGTGAATTCGGTGTCGAAGAAAATCAACATAGGATTTCTGGCGGCGAGTTTAGGCGTATGCTTATATTAGGTTTGTGGGTTTTCTCATCCGTTAGTGCGGCTGGCTTATCCTCATCCAGCAAAAACCTCATATCATTGTCGCTAACCCAATTATTTATGACTCCCAAGCGACGATAAGCGAATTTTTTCAGCGCATCGTTGTATTTTCCGTTACTCAAGATCATAAGGCACACATTTTTAGACCATGCTCGCGGACTAACGTTTTCGTACTCGGCTTTGATGCGTGCGATCTGCTCGCGTTTGCGGTCAGCGGCTGTCTTTGGATTTGTCAATCTAGGGCGACCTTTAATTTTAACTTTTTTGATTTCATCCTGACCCATTTTTAACACCTAATTAACGTGACAATCACATTATTATACACCTAATTAACGTGACAATCACATTAAATAGTTGTATAATTAACCTCATTCGACTAGGTTAGTTATCGAATTAATCACAATTTTTTTTAAATTTGACGATAAAGGGGGTTGAAATGCGTTTAGGAATTTCAGTAGCAATGGCATTAGTTTTGTTGGGTGGTTGCGGATCTCATGATGCCAAGGAAGTTAGTTTTTCTGGTGGCCCTGCTGATGGGCACGATTATCAGTGGTACAAGTCGCATGCGCCAGAAGCGAAAGCAGAATGGGATTTTTGCACAAAACAAGTGCTTGCCTCATTTACTGCGCAACTAAATGCACGCGGCATAAAAACACAAGGAATGAGTGAACAAGAGCTAGTAAGTAATTTAACACCAGACATAACCGACGAAGTGAGAAAAAAATTACCAGCTTATTGCGGCTACGCAAAAAGCGCAGTGGACAACAACAATTTCTTTAAGCCCGCGCAAGGACATTACTAATCGTAAGGAAATCTACAGCCGTTAAATATGCGGCTGTAGATTGTGCATTTTACTAAGCGATTAACGCTTTAAGCCCAAACAAAATCAGCACTAAACCAAAGCCAAAAATCAAAATCAAGGCGGCTTTGGCTAATAACCAATTGGAAAAATCAACGAACGAAATCCGCAAATCGTCCATTCGCTGCAAATATTCGTAAAACTTGTTAGTTTTACTCACTTCAGGAAGTAATTTTTCAGCTTTTTCTGGCTCGAAAATAAAACTGTAAACCGCATCACGCATTTTCATTTTTGCACTCCTTATTCGTGGTTAAATCGTATGTTAATCCCGCTACCATGCCCGCCATCACTGACCAAATTGGGCTTTTTACGATCTGCGGAATTTTGCAAGTCTTTTGATGTGTCTGACAGTTTTTGTGACATTGATTTTTTATCGCCGCCTTTTTGTTCAGCACCTCCGCCAGTCGCTGCGCTCGAACCACCGCCTAGCGAACTTGCAAAGCCATTGCCACCTGCGCTACTGGCTGAACTGGCTGATTTACTCAGCGAATCACCGCCGTCTTTCAAAGCCGCACCGACCGCTTCTGTGCCCTTGCCTGCCACCTTGCCGACTGCCTCAACCCCAGCACCCGCCACCTTGCCAGCGGCGGCAACGGCTTTACCTACACCAGGTATTGCTGCGGCTGCCCCGCTTGCCGCCGATATGCCTTTGCCAACCGCATCCGCCGCCGCTTGAGTGCCTTTACCAACTGCTTGCGTCACGCTACCCGCCGCGCTTGCCGCGCCGCCAG
>JABFSE010000030.1 GCA_013140765.1 Sulfuriferula sp. | reverse complement strand
GCGATAGCACGAGGGCGATTGGCGTTGCAATGAATTTGTCATGACATGGCAATACGGCTATGTTACTATAAACCCATACGAACTCTATGGTATACTCTAGGGATACTCTAGGGATACTCTAGGGATACTCTAGGGATACTCTAGGGATGCTCTAGGGATGCTCTAGGGATGCTCTAGGGATGCTCTAGGGATGCTATGGAAATGGGACACAATGCTTGTGCAAATTATACGCCAAACTGTCATTACTGTACTGTTTTTTATAGTTTATTTTAGTTCGCCTGATGCTGTTTTTGCAGCACCTCGACAGCAAGTTTTAGTACTCAATTCTTACCATTTTGGCATGGGCTGGACTGACAGCCAGATTGCAGGCGTGCGCTCGGAACTGGCGGCACGAGGTATGAATCCAGAGCTGCATGTTGAGTACATGGATACGAAACGGCTTAACGACACCATGCACTTTGATAATCTGCGTGCCTTATTTGCTCACAAATACCAGAACACCCATTTTGACGCGATTGTCGCGACTGATAATGATGCGTTTAATTTCTTGCGTTTATATCGTGACGGTTTGTTTGGACATATCCCTGTTATTTTTAGCGGCGTAAATTATTTTCAGCCTGCGATGTTACAAGGGCAGGATAACTACACAGGTGTCGCAGAAACTTTGTATATCAGCGACACCGTGGCGTTGATGCTGAAACTGCATACTAACACCAAGCGCATAGTAGTCGTGTTGGACAATACGACCACCAGTCAAACTGTGCGTGCTGAGGTCGAGGCGACGACACGAGCATACCAATCGCGGGTGAAATTTGAGTTTTGGGATAATTTAACCTTGGCAGATTTGCGCACCCAATTACATCAGCTGAATAAGGATGATTTGGTGCTACTCATGACTTATTCGCGTGATGAAGCTGGGCAATATGTTGATTATGCTGAACTTGCCAAATTAGTAAGCGAGGCGAGTCCCGTGCCTGTGTATAGCGTTTGGGATTTTTATTTTGGCTATGGCATAGTCGGTGGTGTGCTCACATCTGGGCAAGGGCAAGGTGCGGCGGCGGGTGTTTTACTGGCGCGGGTGTTAAAATATGAGCCAGTCAGTGCCATGCCTGTGCTCGCTAATGTGCCTGCTCAGATTGAGTTTGATGACAGGGTGTTGCGGCGGTTCAGTATTCATACGCCGCAATTGCCAGATAATGCAAAACTATTTTTTCAACCGTGGTATCTCGCTAATTTAATGCAATTGCTGGTCGCGGTATCAGTGTTGTTGGTCGTAATTGGCTTAGTTTTCTGGGCTGTGCGCAATATGATTAAGCGGCGCGAAGCGGAACAGACGCAATTAGCGCAGGCGCAACAAGGAGAGCGGCGATTGATGGGGCTGTTAGAAACCGCGCCTATCGCGATACGCATTACCGATATGGTAAACCAGTATGTATTGTTCGCTAATGCGCAGTATGCTAAATGTATCAATGTGGATTTGGCATTGATTGCGGGTTATCCCGTCGTGAATAATTATAAGAGATCACAAGACTATCAACGCATACTCGATAAACTGGCGCAGGGAATAGCGGTCTCGAATGAGCTGGTGGAGCTGAATATAGCGGGTTTGGGGCAACGTTGGATGTTGGGAACTTACCAGCATTTGGATTATTTCGGTCAACCTGCAATGCTGGCTTGGTTTTATGACGTGAGCGAAATCAAGCAGCAAGAAATCGCTTTACGCATTGCCGCGACTGCATTTGAGTCGCAAGTCGGGATGATGGTGACGAATGCGCAGGGAGTTGTTTTGCAAGTGAACGCCGCTTTTACAAAAATGATGGGGTATGCCGCGCATGAGATTGTAAATGGCTCCCCTGATATGCTACGTTCAGGTCGGCATGATGCTGACTTTTATGATGAAATGAATCAATCTATTTCGACCAGGGGTACTTGGCAAGGCGAAATATGGAATCGATGTAAAGATCAGTCCATTATCCCGCTGTATTTGAATATCAGTGCGGTTAAAAATAATGAGGCGCAGATTACGCATTATGTGGCAACTTACGCCGATATGATTATGAGCCAAGCCGCTGCCGATGAAATTCAGCGGTTAGCGTTTTATGACACATTAACAACATTGCCCAATCGCGCTTGGATGCTGGCACGCATACAGCAAGCGCAAGCTCAAAGCCAGGCTAGTGGAACAATAGGCGCAGTCTTGTTTATGGACCTGGATAATTTCAAAAAAATTAACGATACCTTAGGGTATATTTTGGGCGACGTGTTGCTACAGCAAGTTGCACGTCGACTGGTTGAATATGTTGGAAATGTAGGGGTTGTGGCGCGTTTAGGTGGCGACGAATTCGCGGTGCTATTTAGCGACTTAGGTGCTGATAAATCAACAGCGTTGCAGCACTTGACGCAAGTAGTCGAACAGATGATTGCCTGCTTAACACCGCCTTATCAATTAAATGAATATGACGTGCGTTGCGGTGTGAGTATAGGGATGGCGTGCTTTACTGGTATGTTGGAGAGTGTGGATGAGGTGCTCAAGCGAGCCGACATTGCTATGTACCAAGCAAAGCGTGACGGCACGAATCAAGTGCGTTTATTTGATCCTGCTATGCAGTCTTTACTGAATGCGCGTGCTAAGTTGGAACGTGATTTAGGATGGGCAATAGAATCTGAGCAGCTACGTTTATATTATCAATTGCAGATCGATGACGATGGCGTGATTATTGGTGCAGAGGCCTTAGTACGCTGGCAAAGTCCTGAGCGCGGCATGGTGTCGCCAATAGAATTTATTCCGTTGGCAGAGGAAACAGGGCAGATTATTGCCATCGGCAATTGGGTGCTGAAAACAGCCTGTATGCAGCTAAAGCTATGGGCGCAGGATGCACGCAAACGTGCATTGTGCTTGGCTGTTAATGTGAGTGCTAAACAGTTACATCAAGCAAACTTTGTTAGCGAGGTTGCGCAGATGCTACTGCAAACAGGTGCGAACCCGCGTCGTTTGAAATTAGAGATTACCGAAAGCGTCGTGTTGGGCGATGTGGCGGATACTTTGGATAAAATGCGTGCACTGAAAAAGCTAGGCGTGCGCTTCTCTATGGATGACTTCGGCACAGGCTATTCATCTTTATCAAATCTAAAACAACTACCCATAGATCAAATTAAAATAGACCAAAGTTTTGTGCGCGACCTGACGACGGATGAAGACGATGCTGTGATAGTTGCTACTATTATCAGTATGGCTAAACAAATGGGTTTAGTTGTCATTGCCGAAGGCGTAGAAAACGAAGCCCAGCGTGATTTGCTGATTACATTGGGTTGTCGTCATTTTCAAGGCTATTTATTTTCGCAACCTTTGCCCATTGTCGAATTTGAGCAATTGCTAGGGGACGGTGCGTGGATTAGTGTGAGCGAGGATTAGGCTGAGTTGGTGTTGTCAATAATCTGTCATATTTAATTAAGTTTATTGTCAGTTTCGTGTGGCATGATGTCGTTTCATGTCCTCGTGGAGCTGTCGTTGAAAACACGTATTGCCTTATTATTTTGTCTATTATTCGCCGCGCCCGTTAGTGTTTTAGCGGCAGTGCCTGTTGTCGTTGTTAATGCGCCCGCGCTCACGTTGGCGCAGGCGCAGGCTTTGATGCTGGCGCATAGCCGTGATTTACTAATGGCACAACGCAATGTTGAAGCCGCGCAAGCGGGCGAGCTGACCGCCGCCGCACGTCCTAATCCACAAATTTCATTAAATACCACTAGCATCAATCCGCGTAATTTTGGCGCGGGCGGTGTATCCGATAAGCGCATGGATACGGTGTTGCGCATAGACCAAACCATAGAGCGCGGTGATAAGCGTGATTTACGCATTAAAACCGCGCAGGCGTTATCAACGGCGAGTTTGGCAGATTTGGCGGATACGCAACGTCAGCAATTGATTAGCCTGTATAACGCGTTTTACGATCTCGCGTATGCGCAAGATAAAATTAAACTCACCGCAGATGCCGCTAACTTGGCGCAAATCGGGCAACAGAAAGCCGAGTTGCGGTTGGCGGCGGGTGACATTGCTGCGTCTGACGTGGCGCGTATTCGTGTGGATACGTTGCGGGCGCAAAATGACGCTGAACAAGCGGCGGCAGATGTCAGTAATGCACGGGTGGCATTGGCGTATTTGCTAGGTTGGGAAGGGCGTGCCGATAGCTTAAGCGTTGCGCCTGATTGGTTGCCACCTGTGGCGACGGATACGCGAGTAGATTTTGCCCAAATTATCAGCCAGCGTGCGGATGTGCGTGCTGCTCAAGCGCGGTTGGAGGCGGCGCGGCAATATAAAGAATTAGTGCGTGCACAACGCACACGCGATATTTCGGTGGGCTTGCAAGCTGAACATTATCCTGGTCAAACTGATAACACCGTCGGGCTAGGGATTAGTTTCCCGTTGTTGTTGGGCAATAATTACACGGGCGATATACGCGCGGCAGAAGTCGCCGTGAGTGCGGCTGAGGATAGCTCGGCTAAAACGCAGGCGTTGGCGATGGGCGAATTACAGCGTGCGCAGGCGACGTTAAACAGCAGTCAGGCGCGGTTAGCGCGTTACCAAAAAGACTTATTGCCGTCAGCGCGGCGGGCGATGGATGCGGCCGAATTCGGCTTTGCGCACGGGGCTATTTCGGCGGTTGACTTGCTCGATGCACGCCGTACTTGGCGGGCGATACAACTAGAAGCATTGACTGCGCAATCTGATTTTGCTCGCGCTCAAATGAGCTGGAACACGCTAACCGCACAAACTCAAACTGGAACTGGATTATGAAAAAAACTGCCATTATTATTGCCTTGATTGCCGCTGGCTTAGTGGGCACTTACTATCAATTTGGCGGACAGGAAGTCAAGCCTACGCCTAAGCCTAGTGCGCCCGCTACGCCTTTGGATGAACTACGTTACCCCGCTGGTGCGCCGCAGTTGTCTGCCATACATAGTGAGACTTTGCCGCAATTGCCCGTGCCGTTGGCGGATCCGTTAAACGCTAAAATTAGCTATAACGAGGATGTGACTGCACGTATCAGCGCACCGATTAGCGGGCGGGTGGTGAGCATCAAAGCGCAATTGGGTGATGCGGTCAAAGTGGGTCAAGTATTGCTAGTGATGGATGCGCCTGATTTGGGTAGCGCGATTGCCGATGCAGAAAAAGCCAATGCCGATGCACGCTTAAAGCAATTGAGCCTGCAACGTGCGCAAGTCTTGTATCAAGGCGAGGCGATAGCACGTAAAGATGTAGAAGCCGCGCAGTCTGACTACGCCAGCGCGGGCGCTGAAGCACGCCGTGCCGCATTGAAATTGCGCAATCTTGCCCCGCAAGGCTATAGCGCGGAAGGCTATGCTTTGCGTAGCCCGATTGCAGGCGTGGTGGCGCAACGCGCTGTTAATCCCGGTGAGCAAATTCGCCCAGATTTGGCAGACCCCTTGTTCACAATTACCAACCCGAGCAAAGTGTGGGTAACGGTGGATTTGCCTGAATCTTTGTTGGCTAAAGCTGAAATTGGTAATCCTGTAAGCATCAGCGTAGATGCTTATCCTGATGCGCATTTCGCAGGGCGTATAGAAAAAATCGCGCCTGCATTAGACCCAGTTACTCGGCGGATTAGCGTGCGTTGTTCGGTGGATAACAGTAAAAACCTGCTTAAACCTGAAATGTACGCCAAAGTGACGCTGTTGGCAGAGGCGGATGAAACCGCTTTCCGCATCCCCAATGGCGCGATAGTCAGCAATGGTTTGTATAGCTATGTGTTCGTAGAAATCGCACCTGGCGTACTGAAAAAACGCCGCGTTGTGTTAATTGCGCAATACCGTGATTACAGCTATGCGTCACAAGGAGTCGGTGCGCAGGATAAAATCGTCACAGCGGGTGCGTTGCTGTTGAATTCTGAACTTAGCGCAGCTAAATAATAAGGCGCATCATGCTAGATAAACTGATTACGTTTGCGCTACAACAGCGCGTTTTTGTATTGATATTGACCTTGGTGTTGGTGCTGTTGGGCATGAACGCGCTGGACAACTTGCCGATAGAGGCTTTCCCCGACGTGCAAGACGTACAAGTGCAAGTGGTCACTCAGGCGATAGGGCAAGCACCTGAAGAGGTCGAGCGCATTATTACTCTGCCGATAGAGCGTGAAATGAGCGGCGTCACGCATATCACGCAACTGCGCTCGGTGTCGATGACGGGGCTGTCTATTGTTACGCTGACTTTCTCTGACCGCACCGATGACTATTTTGCGCGTCAGCAAGTGTTAGAAAAACTACAGAATGTCACCTTGCCAGCAGGCATACAGCCCAGTCTCGCGCCATTGACGACAGCGGTGGGCGAGATTTTCCGTTATGTGATTGAAGCCCCTGCGGATATGCCTATTTCTGAAATTCGGGCGATACAGGATTGGCAGGTGCGTCCAGCCCTACGCATGGTGCGGGGCGTGGCGGACGTGGTGAGCTTTGGCGGGGTAATACGTCAGTATCAAGTCAATGCGAATCCGTATTTATTGAAAAAGTTTGGTGTGACACTAGACCAAGTAGCAACCGCCTTGAGTGCTAATAGTGCTAACGTGGGTGGTGGCTTGATGCGCCGTGGCGATGAGTCGTTGGTGGTGCGTGGGCAGGGCTTGTTTACTAAATTAGACGATATTGCCCATGTGGTGGTGCTGGCAAAAGATGGCAAAACTGTGCAAGTGGGCGATATAGGCGAAGTCGTTATCGGTGCGCGACCACGTTCTGGCGTGGTGGCATTTAACAATCAAGACAACGTAGTCGAAGGCATAGTGCAAATGGTCAAAGCACAAAATGCCGCTAAAGTCGTTGCCGACCTCAAGCTCAAAATAGACGAAGTCAACGCGAAATTGCCGCCCGGTGTGAAGCTACACACGATATACGATCGTACTGAGTTGATTAAACATACGGTGCACACGGTGACGGAAAACCTCATCATGGGCGCGATATTGGTGATTACTATACTCATCGTTTTCCTGCAAAACTGGCGTGCCGCCTTGATAGTGGCGGCGATAATTCCGCTGGCGTTGATGTTCGCCTTTACGTTAATGGATGCACGTGGGGTGTCGGCGAATTTGATTTCCTTGGGAGCGGTGGATTTCGGGATTATTATCGACAGCGCGGTGGTGCTGGTTGAAGCGTTAATGGTACGACTGGCGGCAGGGGCGACTAACCCCGCGCATAATACGCTGACTTGGCGCACCAATGCACTGAAACAAACGGCAATAGAACTAGGGCATCCGATATTGTTTTCTAAAGCCATTATTATTTTGGCTTTCCTGCCTATTTTTACCTTCCAGCGTGTAGAGGGCAAGATATTTACGCCTGTTGCGCTCACCTTGAGCTTTGCTTTGCTGGGTGCGCTGATACTCACGTTGACATTGATACCCACATTATTGTCGTACACGCTGAAAAAACAGGGCATGGAAGAAAAGCATTCTAATTGGATGCACGCGCTACAAAACCGTTATCGCGCTTTGCTGATATGGGCGGGCGCACGCTACAAAATGATATTGGTAGGTTCGCTGGCTGTTTTGGTGGTGGCATTAGCAGGTGCACCGATGCTGGGTAGTGAGTTTTTGCCTAAGCTCGATGAAGGCAATATCTGGTTGACCATCAGCCTGCCGCCGCAAACGGCGCTCGATAAAACCAAAGAAGTTGAGCGTCAGGTGCGGGCGATTTTGCGTAGCTATCCTGAGGTCGGTAACATCATTACCCACGTTGGTCGCCCTGATGACGGCACTGATCCTAAAGGACCTAATAATATGGAGATTTTGGCAGACTTAAAGCCGCACGAGACTTGGCGTTTTGCGACCAAAGAAGCGTTAATCGAGAGCATGACGGCAAAGTTGAAATCTATACCAGGCTTGCCTACTAACTTTTCGCAGGTGATACAGGACAACGTCGAAGAGGCGATGTCTGGGGTCAAGGGTGAAATATCGGTGAAAGTATTTGGTCCTGATTTAGAGATTTTACAAGATAAAGCCGACCAAATCGCCGCAGTGATTGCCAAAGTGCCAGGGGCAACCGATGTGGCGGCCATACAGGTGGGTGGGCAAACTGAGCTGAATATTGTCCTCGACCGCGCTAAAATGGGTCGCTTAGGGATTAACGTTGCCGATGCAAATAGCGTTATTCAAACCGCATTGGGCGGGCTGGTGGTGAATGATTTTTATGAGGGCGAACGGCGTTTTGATGTCACGCTACGAATGGATAAAAATTACCGCGAGGCGGTGGATGATGTGGCGAATTTGCAAGTGGCATTGCCTAATGGGGCAGGCACGGTGGCGTTGGGTGATATTGCGACTATCGGCGTTAAACAAGGCGCATCACGCATTAGCCGTGAAGGTGGTGGGCGTAATGTGTCGGTAAAATCCAATTTGCTGGGGCGTGACCAAGGTAGCTTCGTCGCCGAAGCGCAACAAAAAGTACGTGAGCAAGTGAATTTGCCGCCAGGCTACACAATTAAGTGGGGCGGACAATTTGAGAATCAGCAACGGGCAATGAAGCGGCTAAAAGTCATCGTACCGATTAGTTTATTTATGATATTCGCACTGTTATTCTGGGCATTCAAATCCATGCGTTTGGCGAGTGTGGTGTTGATGATGGTGCCATTCACGTTAATCGGCGGGATTGCAGGCTTGGGGTTGGCAGGGCTGCATTTATCAGTGTCGGCGGCAGTGGGGTTTATTGCTGTGGCGGGGATTTCGGTGCAAAACGGCGTGATTATGATGGAGCAAATTATCGATTTATTGCGTAATGGTGCAGAAATGCGCGTCGCAGTATTGGAGGGCGCGGTACAGCGTTTGCGCCCTATTTTGATGACGGCGTTAATGGCAGGCTTGGGTTTATTACCTGCCGCGCTGTCGCATGGCATAGGCTCAGAAACACAACGCCCATTTGCCGTGGTCATCGTCGGCGGTATCGTTTCCGCTACTTTGTTTACTTTGTTGCTGCTACCTTTGGTATTCCAGCGTGTTGCGACTCCCCCTAAATCTAGCGAGGCTTGATATGCGTGTACTTATTGTTGAGGATGATGATTTATTAGCGGCAGGTTTAATCCGCGCGCTAGATCAAACGGGCTATGCGGTCGATAGAGTCAATAGCGGCGAGCGAGCTGACTTGGCGTTGACGGCAGAAACTTACGATTTAGTCGTGCTTGATATAGGTTTGCCTGGCATAGACGGTTTTACCGTGTTAAAGCACTTGCGGGCGCGTGGGCAAACTTGCCCCGTGCTGATATTAACGGCGCGTGATGCGGTCAATGACAGGGTGCGTGGGCTGGATTTGGGTGCGGATGATTATATGATTAAGCCGTTCGCTTTGAGTGAGTTTGAGGCCCGATTACGTGCGCTGGTACGGCGCGGTGCGCAAAGTAATAGCCCGCAGTTAAGTTGCGGCACTTTGTTGTTAGATACGCTATCGCATCGTGCTTGGCTGGGTGATGCGCCGTTGAATCTGACTGCGCGGGAATGGGGCATATTGGAGTATTTGCTCATGCGTCAGGGACAAGTGTTGAGCAAAGATAAAATACTGCAAGCCGTGTGTAGCTGGGATGAAACAATCAGCCCGAATGCGATAGAGGTTTATATGTCGCGATTACGCGGCAAGCTCGACCCTGCGGGCGTGTTTATCCGTACTATACGTGGCTTCGGTTACCTGCTGGAGGCGGAAGGCGCACATGCGCGTGCCTAGCCTTAGAAAGTCACTGTTATTGTGGGTGCTCATACCGTTGCTAGGGTTATTAGCACTGGCAACGGCAGGGGCGTTTTATGTCGCCGATAAATCAGCCACAGATGCGTTTGACAATGCTTTGCTAGACCCTATTCAGGCACTGAGCCAGCATATACAAATCAACAATGGCAAGCCGCAAATCACGCTTACGCCAGAGTCATTGCGCTCTTTATTTACCGACGCTTACGACAGTGTGTATTACCAAGTCGCACTGCCTGATGGTAAATATGCGCTGGGTAATTTGGGCTTGCCTGCCCCGCCTCGTTTGGGTGAAAAGGCGCAGTTTTATTACGCTAGTTTGAATGGGCGGGATATACGGGTTGCGGCAATGGCGTTGCATTTGGACGGTAGCGATGATGTCGTCATCGTCCAAATCGCAGAAACTTTGATTAAGCGCGATCGTAATCTGTATGAAACTTTACTTATCATGATTACCCCCGCGTTGGTCATTACCTTGGCGGCGGTGTTGTTGGTGAGTTACGGCATTAGCCGAGGCTTAGTGCCCTTGCTTAAATTGCAAGACGAGATACAGGCGCGGTCGTTAAATGATTTACGCCCAGTGCCCTTGTTGCACGTGCCTGTGGAAGTGCGTCCTGTTGTGCTGGCACTGAATAATTTATTGGCAAATTTAGCTGCAGCCATCGAAGGGCAGCAACGTTTTTTAGCGAATGCTGCACACCAATTGCGCACGCCGCTGGCGGGTTTGCAAACGCAAGTTGAACTGGCCTTGCGTATGGATATGCCTAATGATGTCTATGAGATTTTTGTGCGTTTGCTTGATGCCACGCAACGCGCTACGCATCTGGCTAATCAGTTGCTGACTCTCGCCAAAGCTGAGCCTGGCGCACGCGCGTTGACGCAAATGCAATCAGTTAATCTCGCTAATTTGACCGAGCCGCTAATAGGCCTGGCCTTGGTGCAAGCGCAAGCAAAACGCATAGATTTGGGCTTTGAACTGTCTGCTACTCAATTAGTGGGAGATAGTTTGTTATTGACGGAGCTCATCACCAATTTAATCGACAACGCCATCCGTTATACGCGTGAAAACGGTTATATTACCGTGCGCTGTTACCAGCTGCCTGCGGGGGCAGTGTTAGAGGTTGAAGATAACGGCATCGGCATCCCCGAAGCACTGCGTGCGCGGGTATTAGAACGTTTTTATCGTGTTGATGGTAGCCCAGGCAATGGTTGCGGGTTGGGGTTGTCGATAGTCGATGAAATAGCCAAACTACATGGCGCAAGCCTAGATATTACCACCCCAGAACAAGGGCGGGGTACGCGGATGATAGTACGATTTGGTAAAATTTAGGCGGCCAACATTTAGCCGCCGTCGTGCTTAGGTTTTGTCTGCTTTAGCTTGTTCTTCAGCGATTTCTTGATGTACGGCGGCCATGTCTAGCTCACGTACTTTAGCGATTAAGTCGTCTAAACCTGACGCGGGTAATGAGCCTGCTTCTGAGTAAATAATTACTTTTTCACGGAATATCATTAAAGTGGGGATAGAGCGGATTTGAAAACTGGCGGCTATCCCTTGTTCGACTTCGGTGTTGACTTTGGCAAATACGATGTCAGGATGTTTTTCTGCGGCGGCTTCAAAAGTAGGCGCAAAAGCACGGCAAGGACCGCACCAAGGTGCCCAAAAATCAACAATAACGAAATCGTTATCGAGTACGGTAGATTCAAAATTCTCTTCGTTAAGTTCTAAAACGGCCATAATACACTCCTGATTAAAAGTGGCATTACAATAGCATGAGATGCCCATCATGTCATGCTGGCGTGCTTATTTTGCGGTTTCCATACCCGTAATTAACTGCTCTATGATGCCAAATTTACTGTGGTCTATGCGTACTTTGACAGGGACGAAATTGTAATCGCTTGCCAGCCACATATCTATCGCATCTTCGCCCGCTTCGGCTGGGCGTTGCAGATGAACGGTGTTGACCTCGCCTAGTGCGGTGTTAATGCGCTCTGTACCTATCATAATGGCGTGATAGGGCTTGAGCTGTTTACCTGAGGTGACATGTAGCAGCATGTCCTCGCTGAACGGTGAGCGCAGGGCAAGCTGAAAAATAACGCTGAGTATGTCTTGCGCATTGTCTTCTAATGGTGCGGCGTAGCTGTTGTTGTCTTTGCTGATAGTGATGGCTTTGTTATCGTAATCAAAGTGTACGGCGGTGCTTTTGTCAGCGGTCGCCCGTCCGCGCTGTATCCAGAAATCATCGGGAGCAAGCCCGTTTGCGTTGATTTTACCTTGGCTAATTTGGACTAATTTGCCAGGCTGGAATAAAGAAAATAGCCCCGTGCCTTCAGTAATGCTAGTGAGTGTGTAAGTGCTATTTTTGCTAATCCATAAATAGGTCGCACGCCCTATACCGAAGCCATCTTCACCCTTGACAACTTTATATTGTAA
The DNA here is from genome assembly GCA_013140765.1 of Sulfuriferula sp. Lineage (GTDB taxonomy): Bacteria > Pseudomonadota > Gammaproteobacteria > Burkholderiales > Sulfuriferulaceae > Sulfuriferula. Next base: position 2,666 of record JABFSE010000030.1, on the reverse strand, counting down.
AGTCAGCGTGCTGGGCAAGGTGTTGAGCGTGGGTGTATTGGGTGCGGCGGTAACTTCGGGGGTACTCACATCGGGCGTGCTCGTGCTGGGTGTGGTGGCTGGCTCAGGTTCGATGCTGGGTGCGCTGATTGGGGCTGGACTGGGCGGCGCACTAGCGATTTTTTTTTGGGGCTTGATGTGTGGCTTGCTAGGTGGCGTATGTTTGCTGACGGTTTTAGCTATTAGTGTAGGTAAGGTGGCTAATTTTGCTTCGATAATCGGCGTGTCTGCTTCGGTGTTGATAGGCAAATTGAGTTTAATCCCTGTCAGCAATAGCAGGTGAATGGTGATGGAGATGAGTAACGCGATAATAAGCACGCGTTTGGTTTTATGGTTCACTTAACTTCCAGTATAAAAAACTGTTTGTTCCGACCCTGTATTATTTAATAAGTTTACGCGATTATTTGTGTTCAGCACGATACGTTTTGCTAACCACCATCGTATCGCTGTCGGGTAAATCTGGTGTTCCATTTGTAATACGCGTGCGCTGAGGCTGGCAACGTCGTCGCTAGGCAATACAGGTACAACGGCTTGGATAATAATCGGCCCGTGGTCTAGTGTGGGGGTGACGAAATGCACGGTGCAGCCATGTGCCTTTACGCCGTCGTCCAAGGCGCGTTGATGCGTATTCAAGCCCGCGTAGCTAGGCAGTAATGAGGGGTGGATATTAAGCAATCGTCCGTGATAGTGATGTACAAAATCATCGGTTAAGATGCGCATGTAGCCTGCTAGTACGACTAAATCGGGCTGGTAGCTGTCTATCAAGCGCATCATCGCCACATCAAATTCTGCACGACTGGCAAAGTCTGTGTGGGCAAGCACAGCAGTGGCTATGCCTGCGGTTTGGGCAATTTTCAAACCACTGGCATCGGTTTTATTGCTAATAACGGCGACAATCTCGGCATCGAGTTGGGCCGCCAGTATCGCTTGCAGATTCGAGCCGCGCCCCGAAATGAGAACGACGATGCGCATTAGTTCAAGCCGCGACTGGTGAGGAATTCCTCGTAAGTGCCATTGAATATATCGGCTTTATTATCTTTAATCTCGATTAAGCGCGTCGCTAATGAAGACACAAAAGAGCGATCGTGCGAGACGAATATCACCGTGCCTTTGTATAGCTCAGTGGCTGTATTGATGGATTCTATGGATTCCATATCCATATGGTTAGTCGGCTCATCGAGTATCAGTACGTTGGCTTGACTGAGCGTGAGCTTGCCAAACATCATGCGCCCTTGTTCGCCGCCTGATAGCACTTTGACCGATTTTTTGACATCGTCGCCCGAGAACAGCAACTTGCCTAGCACACTACGGATAGCTTGGTCGTCTTCGCCGTGGGTTGCCCATTGTTTCATCCAGTCAAACAGGTTCAAATCGGTGTCAAATTCAGATGCGTGATCTTGTGCGTAGTAGGCGATATTAGCATTTTCTGACCATTTTATTTGCCCGCCTAATGCAGGTAATTCGCCCATCAGCGTTTTGACTAACGAGGTTTTACCAGCACCGTTTTCACCGATAATAGCAATGCGTTCGCCTGCTTCGATGATAATGTCGAGCTTGGAAAATAACGCACTGTCATAACCCACCGCTAATTCGCTGACTTCTACAACATTGCGGTGCAGTTGTTTTTCTTGCTCAAAACGTATGTACGGGTATTGACGTGAAGACGGCTTAATGACGGCCATATCTTGCTTGAGCTTGTCGATTTGCTTGACGCGTGATGTCGCTTGGCGGGCTTTAGACGCATTGGCAGAGAAGCGCGAAACGAAGGTTTGCAGTTCGGCGATTTTGTCTTTAGCGCGGGCATTAGCGGCTTGCAGACCGTCTTTAGCTTGCGCGGCGGCAGTCATGTATTCGTCGTAATTGCCTGGGAATAGCTGGATTTTGCCATAGTCCAAATCCGCCATATGGGAGCAGATGGAGTTGAGGAAATGACGGTCATGGGAAATAATCACCATAGTGCAATTGCGTTGGTCGAGTATATCTTCCAGCCAACGTATGGCGTTGATGTCCAAGTTGTTGGTCGGTTCATCGAGCAATAAAATATCGGGGTTGCCGAATAGGGCTTGCGCTAACAGCACGCGCAGTTTCCAGCCTGGTGCTACTTCGCGCATCGTACCCGTGTGTTGTGCGCTAGGGATGCCTAAGCCTAATAACAATTCGCCAGCACGGGCTTCGGCGGAATAACCGTCTAATTCGGCAAACTTACCTTCTAAATCAGCCGCCCGCATGTAGTCGTCTTCGCTGGCTTCGAGGTTGGCATAGATGCTGTCTTTTTCGTGTTTGACTGCCCATAATTCGGTATCGCCTTGCATCACCACATCAAGCACGATATTGTCTTCATAGCCGAATTGGTCTTGACGCAACCAGCCGAGCTTGTCGCCAGTATCGAGCGCAACGTGACCTTGCGTCGGGGCAAGCTGACCTGCCAGAATTTTCATAAAAGTGGATTTGCCAGAACCGTTTGCGCCGATTAAACCATAGCGGTTACCGTCACCAAATTTAACGGTGACGTTTTCAAATAATGGCTTTGCGCCGAATTGTATGGTGAGACCTTGAGTAGCGAGCACGATAGTAACATAATGAACAAATTAAGTTGCTATTCTACACTGAGACGGGGTGCTTAGACG
>JABFSE010000025.1 GCA_013140765.1 Sulfuriferula sp. | reverse complement strand
TTTCTGCAAGAACTACGGGCATGCTAGGCAAGGTGTTGGCTTCGATAAAAGGCAATGCGTCATAAGTCTGGCTAAGCTCGGCCTCAGCCTCTTCAATATGAGCTGCTGCGCGTTTGATCCTGCCTTTAGCGCGAGTCTCGTTAGCCTTATCCATGAATGACTGCGGAAAGTAGCTGCGCTTGTTTGCCTCAAAGGCTGCTACACAGATTAATCGTCCCTCAAGGTCACGTACCCATACCTGGTGTGGGTCAAGAATGTCATACCCAACCCGCACAGTGTCGCCATGATGATCTGCCAATGCGGCATCAAAATAGGTATTTCCAAACAGCCTGACTTCACCACGAAGTGCTTTTGCCAGCTTGTAGGGTCTGAATAGATCTAGCTGTTCATGCGCTTCTATTTCCGTTGGCTTCCAGCCCTCGCTAACTGCCAATGCCCATGCTTCATTAGGCGTTTGGTGACGTAATTTTCCAGCGGCATCCCTGATTTTTGGCAAGCCGCGATGCTCACGGTTATTGGCTTTTTCAATCTCTTCGCTGATAAAGTTTACAAAGGCATTCCAGGGCATCAGTAATTTTGATACGCCTGCAGTTTTGATATCTGCACGGGTGATTTTGAATGCATTTTGCTTGGCTTCTCTGTCCATATCCGCACCCATGTAAGTAGGTAGTGATTTGGCTGCGCGCACAAGGAAAGACTGGTGTGACCGCTCTTCCAGTCCACGCGCTTGCGAGTTGTAAGGCAGGCTGTGGGTGATCGTGATGCCTAAGCGTGCCATAAAGCCTGTCGTTTCATTACTCATTGCGTCATTTTTGAAACCAGAGCCGTTATCAACATAGAAAACCGCAGGGATACCATGCTGAATACATGCGTGACGCAGCGCATCGAGCACAGACCAGGTCGATTCTGCCAAGTCCACGCTCCAGCCAACCACACGGCGTGTTGCAATATCGAGCACGGTTGTTATTTCTGGTCGGAACGGCCTGCCATGAGCAGGATGCGCAACCTCAGCATCAAATGTGTGGCCGTCGGCGGTATATGCATCTGCTGGCCACATTTCACTGGTATCACGTCGAACGAATGGCTTAATGTTCTTGATTTCTCTGTTGCCCATACGGCCTTGCTGCACATCCACCTTGCTCATTTTTTGGATGAATCGATTTGCAGCCCAATAGGAGGGTGGCGTTATATGGCTTGGCAATACAGAGGGCAGTTGCTCCATAACCCATTTAAGCGCTGGCTTTTGTGGTTGCTGAAATAACTTAAGCAAGGCTGGTGCCCACTCAGGCACTTTCATGTTTTCGCGTTGCAGTGGTGCCAGCGCTGTAAAGCCTTGTTCAGCCTCTTTCATCCAGCGGTAAAGTGAGCGTCTGGACAGCGTGCGCTTACCATCTACACCCGATTTCGCGTTAGCAACCGATACCATCGTTTGTAGATGTGCTGGCAATTCGCCATTAGCCGCCAGGGCGATCACTGCTTGAATGGCTTTTTCTGTACCGGCAAGTACTGCAAGGCGGCGCACTTCAGCTATCAACGCGGCACGGGCTTCGGCACTGCTACGCTGCCAGTCTTTAAGCTCATGCGACCGTATCGCAACAGGCAATACAGCAGAAGAAAAAAGCCCAGCAGCAGTCACTTCACTACTGGGCAAAGCCAGCGCGGGGGTAACCGCACTGACGGGGGAGGCTTGGATATGTTGGCTAATTATGGCAGAGAGCAAGGCTTTAGGTGGCTGGTACTCTGTACGCATACCGCCTTTTCCGCCCTTGCCGGGTACTTGACGTGATGCCCAGCCTTCAGACTGTACGCGAATGCGCACACCTGGCACACTCGTTGGCATTCCGACAAGCTTCATCGCAGCAAGTTCGGCGCAGGAGTAGTGCGTTTTCATACTGCACCACCCTCTATTTCACCCATGACACGCTTGAGTTCTTTTATCTTTTTGGACGCATCTTCTTTCAGCCTTTCCAGCTTGCCGATTTCAGCATCTAAGGATTCTTTACCGATCAGTACCCGTGCACCGAGCTTGGCAGCATAAAGATTGAGCATCGCCACCCCACCTGTCGCCAAGTCAAAGGCAATAGCGATATCAATGGGTGGGATATGTGTTTCACGTGATTCAGCTGTATAGGCATCCAGCATATGCTTGCTGATTTCTCGGCCTGTCAGACGACTAATTTGTGTAGCCACGTCGTAGCGGTCGTGCCCTGTTAGAGCTTCGCTCATGCAGTGCGCGATCTCAACTCGGCAAGCCAAGCTGCCAGGCGTATTGCCAACTGGTGTTGGCACCATGAATAAATCACCTGTGACGGTATCTTTAACGCGACGCATCTGTCGCTCCTTTGTTTACCCGTTTGACATTGCCTATTTCGCCGACAGTGATATTATTCGGCTTAGTCGTTTTGCGTTTGTAACGCCCCAACCCACGTTCGCCACGCCCGCTTTTAGGTGTGCCATCTGGGTGGTAGCGTGTAGGCCACACATCCTGGACTGGCAAGCCCAGGTGTTCAGCAATCAGTCTCTCGTATTTGGGTGCGGGAATATGCAGCGCGTTACCTAACGTACCGCGATGGTATCCAAGCTCAATGGAGAGCTGCTGTAATGTGGTTCCTGTACGTCGAACGGCGTATAAAACGTCGTGTCTCGTCCAGTCCTTAGGGTCTGGTTTTTTTGGCATGTTTAACGCTGGCTTCTTTTTTGACATGGCCCACTTTATTACTTGCGTTCTAACTTGTCAACACTTTCCTACTTGAATTTTGGATTAATTTTACAATTACTTTATTATCAATATGTTATGAACTTACTTACTTATTATTTGTTTCTAACTTTTCTTTCTAACTTCACTAGATGAGTATAAAAGATAAAATTTGGTTTTCCGCCGGTCTTCTTTCTATTTTAGGTGCGCATTCCGTAGCTGGATTGCCCTCATCTACGCCTGGATGCTCTGGTCGAGCAAGAAGGGAGCAATGGCCGTCTCGTGAAGTCAAGGCACAAGGCGGTAAAAGCGGATTGCGTACTGAATACCAGCCTCCACCTGATGTACTGGAGCTAATTCATGACTTCCTTAAGTTAAACCCAAATTTTTTCGGTAAAGATAAAGCTCACCCAGAATCTTCTGTGATCCCATACCCAGCGCATCGCAGCGCAGAGCCATTAATTACAGGTGACGGTACGAAACGTGCTTTTAAGGCTGAGGAAGATCGCGTTAACAGCGCTCTGGAAGCACCTGAAGGCTTTGTTCTGGTGCCGCGCTATGATGTAGCTGCCAGCATGGGTAATGGCTCTGTGATACATAGCGAGCAAATCGTCGATCACTTAGCCTTTCGGGCTGAATGGGTGCGTACAGAGCTGGGCACCAGCCCAAAGCAGCTTGTGCTAATCAGTGCAATAGGCGATTCAATGGAGCCATCATTGCGTGCTGGTGATTTACTGCTGGTAGATAGAAGCGTTGAAAATGTACATCAGGATGCCATTTATGCAATCGCGCTAGATGGTGAGCTTCGCATCAAGCGTATCCAACGCTTATTCGATGGAACCTTGGTTATTAAGAGCGACAACCCAAGCTATCGCACTGAAGAACTAACGCCGAGCCAGGCAGAGCAACTGCGGATAGTAGGAAGAGTAGTGTGGTCTGGAAGAAGAATGTGATTCTTGTTTATTAAGGAATCACATTAGTGCCAAAAAAAGCGCAAATTAAACTGTTTTTTGTTTATTTTTGCGCATTTTTTGCGATTTGCGTTTTTTTCATTCTTTTCCGTGTAATTCAATAACTGCGTGGCTTTCCGCGCTTTTTTTGTTTATCTCCTTAGTGCCAAATCAATCACTCCCCCACAGCTAACCGACTCAAGGTGCGGTCGAACTCCCCTGCTAACAGATGCGCAGGGGCGAGTTGGTTTAAGGTGACAGGGGCGGATATGAGCAACTTCACTTGCGCGTCGTATAGCGCATCCACTAGCCATA
>JABFSE010000005.1 GCA_013140765.1 Sulfuriferula sp. | reverse complement strand
GAAATGTTTCTGATGCGTTAATCAAGGTGACGCTGTGTTCTTTGCCGAGTATCTCGCGTAACTCGTATGCTGCTGGGGTGCCGCCTGTGCCTGCGCCTAGGATTACTATGTGTGCCATGTTGTTACTCCTCCATATTTTAAGATGAAATCAATTCAAACCGACATCGCGTGCGATGCCTTGCGCCTGCTGTACAACGTCATACACTTTTTGCCAATCTAACTTACCTACTAGATGTTGCTTTTCTGCCATGGCTCGCACTTCACCTAATGCGTCAATACCGTGTTGATAAACATCAGGTTGCACTTCTAGCCATAATTTCCCATCTGCTGTTTTCGCCAACATGGTTGTGTGATAGACCAAATTGACTGGCGTACCTACACTAACAAGCTGATAAAGCACGGCGATGTCTTCGGGATTAGAACGTATGCAGCCGTGACTTTGAAAATGGTAAATACTGGTCGGTGATGATGTGCCGTGTATGCCATAACCTGCCGCACTCAATCCTAACCAATGTCGCCCAAGTGGATTTTTAGGTCCCGATGGTAAGCGTGTAATCACGGTATGACCTTCGCGTCGCATCTCTTCTTGTATGGATAACGGCACCAACCAATCTTTATCCATTTGCATATTCGCCACTTTGAATTTACCCGTAGGCGTAGGCCAATCAGGCTTACCCAAGCCAACAGGGTAGCTGCTCACTAAATGCTTATCTTGGAAAAAGTACAGCATACGCTGCGGTAAATTGATGGTAATCCCATCGTTCATCCACACGGGGACAACGTGGGTATTATTGACGATTAACTGACTATTTTTATGTAGCTTGGCATTGGGTTTTAGGTCGTTTTCCGCCAACAAGACTGCTTTAGGCACGCCAAAACGTGCGCTAATTTTGTTTAGCGTATCACCCGCTTGCACGGTATAGGACGACACGCCACCCATAATCGCGGTGGAAAAAACGCCGCCATCGCTGGCGAACACGCTTACACTAAACATCCACACGCAAGCAGTAATGGATAATTGACGTATCATTTTAATGTTGCCAACCGCCCATATAATGCCTGCGCTAACATAGGATTGCCTTCGTTAATCGCGGGCAATAACTGGCCTGCCGAACGCGCCCGCCCTTGATCTATCATCAGGTTAGCCGCATTAAAATACGCTTGCGCTGATTCAGCCAACTGCCCATCAAAATAATATACGTTACCTAACTCACCCCAAGCACGTATATCTTTTAACTGTTTACTCAAATGAAGGTTGTAATAATACACAGCCCAAGGAATATCACCCGCTGCAAATGCACGTCTTGCCGCATTCACATAATCGGGCGCGGGCGTTGCCATGGCGGCAGGTGCGGCGACCTCGGTCTTGGCAACCGTGGTCACAGACACCGCTGTCGTAGTCGTGCTAGGTAGCGGAATCGCTACTAACCCAGTCGCTGGTTTGTGCGTCTTAGTTTTGTTAATAATGGCATCCGCTTCAGTAGTGGTATAGCTACGATCTATCGTTAATACCTGCCCAGGATATATCAAACCCTGTATGCCAATCACACCGCTATTGCCGCGATACAATAACGGCCATAGTTTGGCATTGCCATAAACATCTTTACGCGCAGCCACTTTTGCCAAGGTGTCACCTGCAACAACAGTATAGCTGTCAGGTAATTTGGCAACTTCTACGGCTGGCTTTTCTACTGCGGTACTCACCGCAACAACGGGTTCAACGGGCTTCACCTCCGCCGCAACGGGAGCAGCCACTGGTGCAGGTGCGGCGACTGCATCGGGCTTAACTGCACCTGCATTGGCACAGCCTTGTAATGCCAGTGCAGTGAAAATCATCGAGGCTAATAGACGTGATTGCGTTTTCATCGGATTCCTTTCGTGACGATGGGTTAACGTTGCATATATGGATTATTAAGCTGTTGCGGATATTGCACAGGTGCACTACCCCACGGCATAAAACTATTGATTGCATTCATCGGTGTGGTGAAGGTTTTATCCATATTACTGGTTGCATACTGCATACGATTAACGGAGTCTGCCATTTGCGCAGTCGATTGATTCATTTGTGCAACACTGACGGTAATGGATTGCATATTACGTGTCATGTCCTGCATACTTTTCGTCATTTGTGCCGCATCGTTAGTCAGCTGAAATATCAAGTAATAACCATAAATTGCCAACACCACAAAAGCACTCATCCCTGCAAATACGACTAATTTCACCGTGCGCATCCCTGCTTCGGCTTTATCAATATATTGCGCATAGTAAGGCTTATCTTTTACGGGCGGCGTGTACGTGCCTTGCACGTAATCATTACCCGCCATTTGTTTATTATTTTCTGTTGTCATCTCATTTGCCCATCAGGGTGATTTTAGATTTAAGTTGTGCGGCTAATTGCGGTTGATATTGCGTAATCACGGGCAACATCGGTTGTACTTCGTCAACATAACCCGCATCTAACAAGCGATTAGCCGCTTCGTAAAAACTCTGTGCGGCTTGTGGATAATGCTTGGCGAGCAAATATACGTTACCAATCTCACCATAACCATTTACGTCTTCAGGGTAAGCTGCAATATGTTTTTTATAGGCCACAATTGCAAAATCATATTTTTTCTGTGCGACCCAGTTACGTGCTCTGAGCATATCTTTGCTCACCACCGCCGCTGTTAATGGTTTAACTACACTTGCCACTGTAGCGGGTTGCACAGGTGCAGGGGGCACACTCGCAGACGTGTTTGCCTGTGGCATGACAGGGTAAGCAGGGTAATTAGCAGGTGCAGGCGTTGGCGCAACAGCCTCACTCGCTACTGGCGGCGCAGCGGGTGTTTGAGCGGCACTATTATCCTGCGCTGGATTTGCGCCGTAAGTTCGCCCAAAATCCATATAGGGCGGCGTGGTCGCACAAGGCGGGCAAGCTGGGCAGCACGGTGTTGCGGCTACGCTCGCGGTTTGCGCGGGTGCGGGTGGGGTATCACTCGTTGCACACTGATAAGCATGTCGCGCTTTGTCACCCAAATTACCTAACCAAGTACCTGCACCTTGCGTTTTTGCTAACGCGGTTTCACCATAACGTTGCGCATCGTCACTTTTATACACCCACACAGCAAGGGCGATTAACATACCGCCAACTAGTAACCATTTAACGCCGCCACTGGATGATTTTTTCTCAAATTGATTATCTGCCATTATTACTTACCTTTCCGTGCTGATTTAACCCGCGTTTTGGGATATAACAATTTAGTTAAAGCTAAAAACTCTGCTGTCGCCCGTTCATTTGCCGCCATTTCAAAGACTGCCTGCCCTTCGCTTAAACTACGACAAAACCACACCCGCTGACCTAACCGAGTCGGCAATAATTTAGCCGATTTCAACATCGCTAACGCCGCCGCCGCTTCTTTAGTCTCTTTCGATCCACCCAGCGCATCAGTGCGATTCAATACCATCAACACCTCACCATCAGCGCGACGATGTGGGGCAATTAAGCGCAAGAACCGCTGTGTTGACCAAACATCTGCCTGACCAGGCACAACGGGAATAAGCACACGTTGCGCTAATGTAATTGCCGCATACATGCCAGCCAAATTTGCCGCCCCAATATCAACAATAATCTCGCCAGTCATCGCGCTTAAGCTCGCTAATGGCGTAGTCTCATCGAGAAGTCGCAATTCAGGAACACACGACTCCTCGGCACGCACCTCAACTAAATCAGTCAAAGTTTTTTGCGGATCCAAATCAAGTAAATGAACCTCACGCTGCTGCGTTGCCAGCCAGACAGCCAAGTTAAAAGCAATCATGCTTTTACCCGACCCGCCTTTCAAATTACCCACCACCGTTATCATCATTTATTCCTAATTATGAAACTGCATTACCAGGGACCAAAACCATTACCCATCATCGGATTCATGCCGCCCATCATTGGATTCATGCCACCCATCATTGGATTCATGCCACCCATCATTGGATTCATTCCGCCCATCATTGGA
>JABFSE010000011.1 GCA_013140765.1 Sulfuriferula sp. | reverse complement strand
GCGGTTATCGGCGCGGCGATGCGTAAACTCGTCCACCTTATCTATGGCGTAGTGAAGTCTGGCAAGCCATTTGATGCTAATTTCGCTAATAAGGGGCTTGCTATTCAAGACGGTATCTGACCCCGTTATACATAGCCGAACTAGAACCCATGTTTTTCTAAATTGCTCACACAGCTAAGGGATGTTGACCAATTTTAATTTTCAATGGAGAGCCTTTTAATTCACCAATCTCAGTGTCTGCAAGAACCCGCAAAACACTGTTTTTTTCAATATTAAATGGTGAAAGCACAAATGTTCCGACTATAGCAATCCTTCGATCCGGATCATCCTGTTCGTTGCCATTTTCAATGAAACCTTGCTGGATATCTTGTTGTTGATCACCAATCAAAGGAGCCTCGATTAATACCTCATCATCTTTTGTAATTCTTAAGATTAATTTTTTAAAAGGCTGGTCTACAGGAGTTGAAACATTTACAACTATACAAATCTTCGGGAGCATGACAGGGCAATCAGAAACCCACAATTCACTGGCGTAGATACCCATTAGTGATTGTTTATTACCAACCTCAAGCCGAACATCATCACAGTAAATGGTATGTATATAGCGATTCATTATGTTTTACTCCAAAGGGCTTATTGACTTAAGCACTACATCGGCGGTCGTGCCAAGCGCATCAGCCAGACGTACTAAAGTATCAATATTTGGTTTACGCTTACCGGCTTCAAATTCGCAAATATTTGGCTGCTTCATACCTATTTTTTCAGCCAGTTGTACTTGTGAATAGCCCATTTTCAGACGCAATGTCTTTAATGATTCGGGATGTTCAGCATATAAGACTTCCGCGGCCCATTTTCGACCTTCACTTAAATCATGCTCTAATGATTTATCTTTCGTGAGCAATTCTTCAATAAAACAATCAATATCTTTCGACGAGTTTTCTTGTTGAACAGGGCTAACTACAAAGAAAAACCCAGCACAGCTTGTCGTAGTACTAATGTTTGTGTTTCCCAAGAGTGAATTTGTGTATTGGGAGCCCGAGCTCGCTATATGCGCTGAGAACTCGTTGGGTAGTTGGATGGTTGTCTTCATAATTAAATAAATTCCGATTAACTACGGCCAAAATTCTAAAAGTTGAACACTTAACATCGTAAGCATAGATAATACGGTAAGGAATTGCATTCTTTTTTGTCCGAGAAAAATCCCATTCAAACATTTTCAGTCGCCAGACATCATGACTACGCCAGAAAGTCTGAAAACGATTAACATTAAATATATTGTTCTCAAATCCATGATCTAACAACGAACCAAGTAATGCTTGATTCGCCTTCATTTCTGATAGAAGCGCTAGTATATTCGTAGCACACTCCCTCTCATTTCCTCCCTTATCGATCATAGATTTCAAATCGGTTTGGGCATCATGCTCAATATTTAGTTTATACATAATACCGACCAAGGTATATTTCGTCAAGCTACCTAATTAATTTAGGCAGTTGCAATATCCCCGTATATTTCACACGAGGGGCTACATACTTCCACATTCATACAACATCGCATCAAGGTTTAACTTTTACACTACACCCAATAAAAAGGCGCATTCCCATGCGCCTTTTTCTCACTCATTCATCAATCCCAGCTCAACGCCCCACCCGTCTGATACTCAGTCACCCGAGTCTCAAAGAAGTTTTTCTCTTTCTTCAAATCTATCATCTCAGACATCCACGGGAATGGATTTGGTGCGTTCTCGAACAACTCATCGAGGCCAATCTGCTGGCAACGACGATTGGCGATGAAACGCAGGTATTCTTTGAACATGCTGGAATTCAGCCCCAGCACGCCGCGTGGCATGGTGTCTTCGGCGTAGCGGTATTCCAGCTCTACGCCTTTGAGGAACAAGGCTTTGATTTCAGCGCGGAATTCAGGCGTCCATAACTGTGGATTTTCCAGCTTGATGGTGTTGATTAAATCTATGCCGAAGTTACAGTGCATGGATTCGTCGCGCAGGATGTACTGGTATTGCTCTGCGGCGCCGGTCATTTTGTTCTGGCGACCAAGTGCGAGGATTTGCACAAAGCCGACGTAGAAGAACAGGCCTTCCATGATGCAGGCGAAGACGATCAATGACTTCAACAGCTTCTGGTCGTTTTCCAGCGTGCCTGTTTTGAACTCAGGGTTGGTGAGCGTCTCGATGAACGGAATCAGGAAGTTGTCCTTGTCACGTATGCTTTCGACTTCATGATATGCGTTGAACACTTCCGCCTCATCCAGACCCAAACTTTCAACAATATATTGATAAGCGTGGGTGTGTATCGCTTCTTCAAACGCCTGGCGCAGCAGGTACTGGCGGCATTCTGGCGCGGTGATGTGGCGGTAAGTGCCGAGTACGATGTTGTTCGCAGCCAGACTATCCGCTGTCACAAAGAAGCCCAGATTGCGCTTGACTAAGCGACGCTCATCTTCGGTCAGCGCGGTTGGGTCTTTCCACTGCGCGATGTCGCGGCTCATGTTGATTTCTTGCGGCATCCAGTGGTTGGCGCAACCTGACAGGTATTTATCCCACGCCCATTTGTATTTGAACGGAACCAGTTGATTCACGTCGGCAGTGCCGTTGATGATGCGTTTGTCTTCCGCACGGACGCGCAAGGCAACGCCGCTGGGAATCGCGCCGTCGTGAGTTGAACCAGCCACCGCGCCTAGTGGCGGCACGGGTTTGATGGTGTCGGTAAAAGTGTCTTCAAAATTCAGCATATTCATCCTCTAATTATTATTGGCAAGATTCGCAAGTTGGGTCATCAATCGCGCAAAATTTCACTTCGGTGGCAGGTGTGTTGTCTGCGCTCGCCACCGCACTCGGTGCGTGTGCGCTAACAGCGTTCAACTCGCCACCTTTGCCTGTGGATTTTTCTGCGCTGGTTGCGCCCAAAGTACGCAAGTAATAGGTGGTTTTCAAACCGCGTACCCATGCCAATTTGTAAGTTTCATCCAGTTTTTTGCCTGATGCACCTGCCATGTAGATATTCAGGCTTTGCGCCTGGTCTATCCATTTTTGGCGACGTGATGCGCATTCCACCATCCAGTGCGTATCTATTTCAAATGCGGTCGCATACAAGGTACGCAATTCAGCAGGTACGCGGTCGATTTTGGCGAGTGAGCCGTCGAAGTACTTAATATCGCCGACCATGACTTCATCCCATAGTTTCAACGCTTTCAGTTCGCGCACCATATAAGCGTTAGTCATGGTGAATTCGCCTGACAAATTCGATTTCACGTAGATGTTTTGATACGCAGGCTCGATACACGCTGACACGCCGACAATATTGGAAATAGTCGCGGTTGGCGCAATCGCTACGCAGTTGGAATTACGCATACCGTGCAATTTTATTTTTGCACGTAAAGCATCCCAATCCAGCGTGCTGGAGCTATCGACTTCTAAATAACCACCGCGCTCTTGCGCCAGCATTGCCAGTGTGTCTTGCGGCAAGATGCCCCTATCCCACAATGAACCCGCGAACGAGGAATAACGACCACGCTCGGCCGCCAGCTCAGTTGATGCCCAATAAGCATAGTAGCAAACCGCTTCCATAGAACGATCGGAGAATTCAACCGCCGCTTCCGATGCGTAAGGTACGCGCATACTGTGCAAGCAATCTTGGAAACCCATAATACCCAAGCCCACTGGACGATGTTTGAGGTTGGAATTACGCGCTTTGCCGACCGCGTAAAAATTCACATCAACGACGTTATCGAGCATACGCATGGCGATTTTAATGGTGCGCTGCATTTTTTCCAGATTCAGCTTTTTGCCGCCCTTGCCGTCATCTTCCAGATGCGCAACCAGGTTAACTGAACCCAGATTACATACGGCGATTTCGCTTTCGGACGTATTCAATGTGATTTCTGTGCATAAATTAGAGCTATGCACCACGCCTACGTGCTGTTGTGGGCTGCGGATATTGCATGGATCTTTGAAGGTAATCCAAGGATGACCTGTTTCAAACAACATGCTTAACATCTTGCGCCATAGCTGAGTCGCAGGCACACGCTTGAAGAATTTAATATCGCCTGCATCGGCTTTAGCTTCGTATTTGGTGTAAGCGACTTCAAAGGCTTTGCCGTACAAATCGTGTAAATCAGGCACGTCAGACGGGCTGAACAACGTCCATTCAGCGTTTTCCATGACACGCTTCATGAACAGATCAGGTATCCAGTTCGATGTGTTCATGTCATGCGTGCGGCGGCGATCGTCACCTGTATTTTTACGCAGTTCCAGAAATTCTTCTATATCTAAGTGCCAAGTTTCCAAGTACGCGCACACCGCGCCCTTGCGCTTGCCGCCCTGATTGACTGCCACAGCGGTATCGTTCACCACTTTCAGGAACGGCACTACGCCTTGTGATTTGCCATTCGTACCCTTGATGCGCGCACCCAATGAGCGTACAGGTGTCCAGTCGTTGCCCAAACCACCTGCGTATTTCTGCAACATAGCGTTTTCTTTAATCGCTTGATAAATGCCATCCAAGTCATCAGACACGGTGGTCAAATAGCAAGAGGACAACTGGCTATGACGTGTACCCGCATTGAACAGGGTAGGCGTAGAGCTCATGAAATCAAAGCTCGACAACACGTTGTAGAATTCAATTGCACGCGCTTCACGGTCAATTTCGTTCAACGCCAAGCCCATCGCCACACGCATGAAGAATGATTGTGGTAGCTCTATGCGACGTTCTTCGATGTGCAAGAAGTAACGGTCATACAATGTCTGCAAACCCAAGTATTCAAAATTATCATCACGGCTGGCAACCAAAGCCTGGCTCAATTTAGCCAAATCAAATTGCGCTAAACGCGGATCCAGCAATTCTGCTTCTATGCCTTTTTTAATATACGCGGTGAAATAGGTAGGATAGGCCTCCGCCATTTCAGCTGATAACACACTGCGACCTAAAACTTCATGGCGAATAGAATTCAGCAACAAACGCGCGGTAACAAAGGCATAATCAGGGTCTTGCTCTATGCCAGCTCGCGCCGCCAGCACCAAGGCTTTTTCTACCTCAGCGACAGGCACGCCGTCATATAAATCGCGTGTAGCCGCTTGCATGATGGTGTCAACATTGACATCACTGTGCAAACCCTCACACGCCGTTGCCACAATAGCACGTAATGCCGCCATATCCAGCGGCTGGCTCACACCATTGTCCAACACGTGTATTACTGGCGCAGTGGTGGTGGCTTCATGTGCGGCACGTTCCTGATTACGTTTTTCGCGATAAAGCACATAAGCACGCGCCGTGTCGTGCTCACCTGAGCGCATTAGTGCCAGCTCAACCTGATCTTGTATATCTTCAATGTGGCATGTGCCACCGTGCGGTTGGCGGCGCATCAACGCCTGCACCACGCCTGCGGTCAATTGATCAACCAGCTCACGTATCCGCGCCGATGCCGCCGCCTGACCACCATGCACTGCAATAAAAGCCTTAGTCAGCGCGATTGCGATTTTAGACGGCTCAAAACCAACGACTGAGCCATTACGGCGGATGATTTTATAATCCGCCAATCCTGTCGCTTCAGGCGCATAACAATGCGTCGCTAATGACGCGGGAATCGCCACCTCAGACACCGAGCTTGATACAGTTTGCATGGATAATCTCCTTTAATTATATGGAACACACACTAGAATATGCACTTTTATGCACAAGTTATAAACAGGTTAGTCACCTACATATACGCAACATATACGCAACATATACACAATATATAGTAACCAACCATCAAACAATCCACTAATTGTAGTAATTACCTCACATTCCCGCAAGTGCTAATTTAGCTTATTTTTAGCCTCGCTGGCTAAAGGCTTACAAATCAATTTGATAGGCACTTACCTCGGCAATAAGCCTGCGATATTACTAAATACAAAAAAACAGGTTAGAATACGATTTTTCACTATCATGAAGGACGTTAGGTATGTCAGGTCATTTCCCTTTCAGCGGCAATACTAACCGTGTAAGCGTGTTTGGTTTTTACGATCGTCACAACCTCAATACCACGATGCAAGAAAAGTATTATAAATTCTGGTATGACTGGGCAAAAAACTTCGTCATGAACGATGCTGATTTGAAAACCACCAAAGGTTATGCATTCAACGAATTCCCTTACGGTCAACATTCACATACTGACTTTCATTTGCGTCAAGGTTTATGGGCGACTACGCTTATTGACTTAGGCGGCTTCATTACTGGCACCCTGTTCGGTAAAATGTCTGATGATGCTATGCACAAACTAGAAGAAGAACATCACCATTTTTTGCATAAGCTAGAAGAAGAAGCAAAACAAAATCCACGTCCAGCATCGCCAGACATTGGTTGGTTCCGTCATTTCTAAACTGACAGCACCACAACGCCGCGAGATATTTTCCCGTTTCGCGGCGGCCAACCCCAATCCTACCACCGAACTCGAATACCACAGCACATTTGAATTATTGGTAGCGGTACTACTTTCTGCGCAAGCCACTGATAAAAGCGTCAATATCGCAACACGCATCTTATTTCCAGTCGCTAACACCCCCGCCAGCATCTACGCACTGGGTGAATCGCGTTTAGCTGACTATATACAACACATCGGTTTATACAAAAGCAAAGCCAAGCATTTAATCGCTACCTGCAACATACTATTAACACAACACCACAGCGTCGTCCCGCATGACCGCACCGCACTTGAAGCGCTACCTGGCGTAGGGCGCAAAACAGCCAACGTCATACTTAACACCGCCTTTGGCGAGCCCGTCATGGCTGTCGATACGCACATTTTTCGCGTCTCCAATCGTATGGGGTTGGCGCCGGGGAAAACCGTGCTAATAGTTGAGCAAAAACTCATGAAAGCGATTCCCAAAGATTACATGCTCAACGCGCATCATTGGCTCATACTGCATGGTCGCTACACTTGCAAAGCACGCAAACCTGATTGCAGTCATTGCATCGTCGCAGACTTATGCAAATTCAAAGATAAAACAGCATGATAGCCACAGGTATCGCCACAGGCAAAACAGCTGACCCCGCCATTGCAGCACAAGCAGTGGCTAACGCCATGAATAAACTTGGCATTAGCCATGCCAATAGCGTATTACTGTTCTTAAGTGACGCATTTGCCCGCGACCCACAGCCCGCATTATTAGCTGCGTCACGCCAAAGCCAGTGTATGCAAATCAGCGGTTGCAGTGCTGCGGGCATATTCACCGAGCAAGACTGGGTACTCGATGCTCCCGCCGCCGCCGCGATGGTATTTAGCGGCAATCTGCACTTAAACACCGCACACACACCTAAAGCCGATGACACGCTACTCGCGCTCACCGCGCCCAATGCGATTAACCATCATTGGATTAAATCACCAGGACAACGTTTTGGAGGCGTAGCGGGAGATGCCACAGGTAGCGGATTATACAAAGTATGGAATAACAGCAAAGTCAACCCAGCAGGGCATTGCGAATTGAGCTTACCCAACACCACCGGCGCGATAGGCTTATCGCATGGCATACGCGCCTTAACCGCACCCGTCACCGTCACCGCGAGCAATGGTTACGACGTATTGAGCTTAGGTCGCCAATACGCACTCAATTTATTGGCGCGTGAACTACCACTAGAAATACGCGAACTGCCGCGACTACCGATACACCTGATTATGGCGGCAGAAATCTATGGCGATCCTGACACCGCACTCATGGATGGTCGCTATCGACTCATTCCCGTCATCGCCACCAACCCTGATGACAGCTCCGTCACCTTGGCATCGCGTTTAGCGGTAGGCAGTCAAATGTTCTGGGCTATCCGCCAACCTTTAGCCGCCGAACGCAGTATGCGCGTCGCACTCGACAGAACCGAGCAAATTTTAGCCCATACGCCGCAGTTTGCCATCGTCACCAGCTCCTCTGGACGCGGACCTAGCTTTTACGGCGGCGTAGATAAAGACATCGCCGTCATACAAAACAACTACCCGGCCATGCCGTTTATTGGCTTTTATGGTAACGGCGAAATCTGTTGGCTCAATGACAGCAATCAACTACTAGAATACGCCACCGTTTTTGGACTGTTTCATTATGATATTTAACCCGTCGCGACAAGACGCACGCCAATTTTACTTTAGCACATGGCGTAAACATCAAGACAAACTACCCTTGGCTGGTGCAGAATTTACAGCACTCGATATTATGTTAGCGCATCCTGAATACCACAGCCTGCTCAACCAAGCCGAACGCTATGCCGAACAAGACTATCCACCCGAATTAGGCGAAACCAACCCATTCCTACACCTATCCATGCACTTAGCAATACAAGAACAGCTGGCAATAGACCAACCCGCTGGCGTGCGTGGATTTTATCAACAGCTAGTCGCACGCCACCAAAATGAAATGCAGGCACAGCATGAAATGATGGATTGTTTAGCAGAAATGATATGGCAAGCTCAACGACATCAAACCGCCTTTGACCCTGCCATTTATTTTGAATGCTTAACGAAAAAAACAGCTTAAGCCAGATTTAATGACGGTGTAATTAAGAAAAAACCCGCGAGGTTAGCTCGCGGGTTTTTTGTTGTGTGGTGATGATTTAACCAAAAATAACCACAGACAAAAAGCTCAACCAAGCAGTGGTAATTAAAGCAACCGTAATACCTAATGGCATAGGGCTGTCGTCGCCGAATAAAAATTCTTTCATCGTTATTTCCTCTAAAATAATAAGCTAAAAATCTTAGCCGAATTGTAAACTATTTTGGGTGGGTTACGCAATCTGCCTGCTCGTCGGCAACGCTGGGTAGCATGGGGTCGTCTTCATCCATCAGGATGCGTTGCGCGGGGCCATCTAAGTCGTCAAATTGCCCGCTTTTGATAGCCCAGAATATACCCAACACCATAAATACAATAAAAATTGCAGTCATAGCCAGTAAAAACACCAATGTGGATGTCGTCATCTTGATTCCTTAACGTAAACGTAGCGCGTTCAACACGACTATCAATGAGCTAATAGACATGCCCAACGCCGCTACCCAAGGCGATACATAACCCATCGCGGCAAACGGCAAGGCGATTAAATTATACGCCGCCGCCCAAAATAAATTCTGCCGCATCACTGCCAAGGTGCTTTTGCCCATATCCAACGCAGTCACTACATCGGTGAGCTTGCTGGAGAGCAAAACAATATCACTACTCTGGCTGGCAACGTCAGTACCCGACCCCATGGCAAAGGACACTTGCGCACCTGATAACACAGGCGCATCGTTGACACCGTCACCCACCATCGCCACAATATGACCTTGTTGTTGCAATTTCTGCAATTGTTCAAATTTGGCTTGTGGTGGTTGTTGCGCCAGATAATCAGTCACGCCGAGTTGCAGTGCCGCATGAGCCACCGCCTGCGGCGCATCGCCAGACAATATGCTCACACCGATACCACGCTCTTTTAAGGCGGTAATCGTTGCCAAGGCATCCGCTCGTAAAGTGTCGGCTAATGCAAAAACGGCTATCACTTGAGTAGCATCACACAACCACACCAAGGTTGCACCCGCCGCTACGTTGGTTAATTGTGCCGTATCACTAGCCAACCCCGCACTCGCGTAAACTTGATTGCCGATAGTGTAAGTCACGCCATCAATCTCGCCCGAGATACCCAAACCAGCAACATTATTCGCATTACTAACTGCTAATAACTGTTGATTATCGACACGCTGCATAAAGGCACGCGCTAACGGATGCTCTGAGGTTTGCTCTAAGCTCGCCGCTATCAGCAAACTTTGGGTTTCGCTTTTATCCGCCAACGGGTAAATGGCCACTATTTGCGGCCTGCCCACGGTCAGCGTACCTGTTTTATCAAACACCACATGGGTGACTTGTGCTAACGTTTCCATAGCATGACCACGCAACACTAAAATACCGCGCTTAATCAGATGCGATCCTGCTGCGGCAAGGGCGGCGGGAACGGCTAAAGACAAGGCGCAAGGACAAGTCACGACGAGTACGGATAATACAATTTCAAATGCCTGCGCTTGGTCAACATTCAACCATATCAGCCCCACTAATAGCGCAAATCCCAATATCACCCAAGTGAACCAGCTCGCGACTTTATCGGCTAAATGCGCTATTTTTGGCTTTTCTGCTTGCGCTTTATCGACCAAGCGCACTATGCCTGCCAATACAGTGTCTTCACCTACGCCTGTGACTTTGACTATCAACGGGCTTTCTAAATTCATACTGCCCGCAATCACCGTACAATCGACTGATTTTGGTATCGCCCGTGACTCGCCCGTCAATAAAGATTCATCGGTACTCGACGCACCCTCAACGACGATACCGTCGGCGGCCACCGCCTCACCTGCTTTGACTAATATCAAATCTCCCATTAGCAACTGCATCACGGGAACGTAATCCTGCTGACCTGCTTGTATGCGCATCGCCATGGCGGGCTGGAGTTTTAATAAGTTTTCAGCCGCTTCAACTGATTTTTCACGCGCACCCGTTTCTAGCATACGTGTAGATAACAGGAACAAAGTAAACATGCCTATGGTGTCATAATACACATGCACGCCGCCCATCACCGTCACCCACAGACTACCCACAAAAGCCGTCACTATCGCCAAGGCAACAGGCACATCCATATTCAAATGCCCTGATTTAAGCCCACTCCAAGCTGAACGATAAAACGGCATCGCGGCAAATGTCACCACGGGAATAGTCAGCATTAAACTAAACCAGCGCAACAACACGACCATGTCCGCCGAAATACCATACCAACCACCCGCATACAAACCCACCGCCAACATCATCACTTGAGCGGCGGCTATGCCTGCTATGGCAATACGCTGTAAATCTTTTTTCTTATTTTTCTTACGCAACTCATCAGCATGGTGCGCATTGTAAGGATGGGCGTTATAACCTAGTAATTGTATTTCTTTGAGGATAGTCGATAAATTGATGCGTCGCTCATCCCAAGACACGCGCGCACGATGGCTGGCATAATTCACCTCTACCGACAGCACGCCATCGAGTTGGCGTATATGACGTTCATTCAGCCAGATACAGGCGGCGCAGGTAATGCCTTCCAATATCAACACAGCTTCTTTGCTATGCTCACCTGCACTTATGACGAAGCTACGTTGTATATCGGGATGGTCGTATAGCGTTAGTTTTTTGAGTTCGTCAGGCAACACCTCATGCCCGCTCGCAGGCATAGCAGTGCGGTTTTGGTAATAAGCACCTAGGCCATTATCAACGATAGACTGCGCCACCGCCTGACAACCACGGCAACACATAGCGTGTTTTTCGCTATTTATTTTCACATAGAAATCAACCTGCGGCGGAACGGGCAAGCCACAGTGATAACATGATTTTACTATAGCCACTTATACTGCTTTACTAACCATCACATCACGATCGACTTCTAAGCGTTTACCTTCAGCTTCTATAGTAGTGCGCATAATCCAACTACCTGAATGTGGCAGGCTGAATTGGCCCGCATAATGCCCTAAACCACCGTCATCTAAACGACTATCAGCAACTGCCGCGACATTGCCCGCCCGAAAAAACTGTATTTGCACATCGGCATTCACGATAGGTTGCGCCTGCTTATCACGCAAATTAACGGTAATCGCATTGGTTTTGTCTTGTCCAGCAATCAAGTTATTCGTTCCTGTGACTTCTATTTTCCACCCCAAGGCTTGCAGGCTCGACAGCTGTTTAAGATGCTGTGCTTCAGGTGCGCCCGCGTGCTCATCATGCCGAGTCACACCAGAAAAAGCAGTATAAACAGGATGTTCCTTAGCTTTAGGCAAAAACCAGCTTGCCACCCGCGTAGTCACTCCATTGGTAGAGATAGATACAAAAGCACTATCGACAACAAAAAGTATTACGAAAAAACCCACAAATATCTTAGGTATCCAGTGCATTTTTTTGGATGCTTCTTTTTTTGCACCCGTCAGTAAAGTCATCACTGTTGCGGTGGATAAAAACACGGCTAAGTGTATGGAAACGGTATCTAAGCTCAGTTCGTTAATCAGACTATACGCCAATATCGACGTACTCACCACGGCCGCAGACAACACACCGCGCCAGTAATTCGGCAAATTAAATCGACCCAATACCCAATGAATCACGATAACGGCAACGACACCGCCAAACAAAGTTTCTATTAAACTCATACTTAATCACCTTTTATGCTACGTCTGTTTGCTTAGTTTGTATCAGGATGCTCATTATAAAAACTTGCCGCCTCAACCGATTTATCAGCAGGATTAGTGAGTGACTGTATCACAAACTCAAAATTCTTATATTTGTCAGCCAATTCAGGCTGAAGTTTCACACTGGCTTGCACAATAACGCTTTTACCGCTATGCACAGTCACATTTTGCATAGCACCTATATCCAACGCATTAGCAGGTAAATTTTTAGCGGTGATGCTATACACTACATTATGATCAGTTTTATTGGTCAAGTGTATTTGGTAGCGGTTACGCACTTCGCCACTCGACAAAATCACGAATAAAGGCTGACGTATCTGTTGCACACTGACTTCAAACTCAGTGCGCTCGTGGACACTATAGAATAAGCCTGCCGTCATCACCAATATCGCAGTCAAGTAACCCGCAACCTTCCAGCGCTTCCAACTCACTGCGGCTGGTTTGGGCTTATCCTGCGCTAAATTCGCCTCGGAATCATAACGTATCAAACCTTGGGGATAGCCCATGGAGTCCATGATATTGTTACACGCATCTATACACAAACCGCAAGAAATACAGCGATACTGCAAACCTTCGCGTATATCTATCCCCGCAGGGCAGACCTGCACACAAAAGCCGCAATCGATACAATCGCCATGCCCTTGCGCGACTCTGTTAGTTCTGTCTTTTAAGTCACCCTTAGGGGAGATTCTGCCTTTTTCGCCTTCACCACGACGCACATCGTATGCCACTGCCAAAGTTTCAGCCTCGTACATCACACTCTGAAACCGCCCATATGGACACACATATGCACAAATCTGCTCACGCATAAATGCCGCCGCCGCGTAGGTACTCAACATCAAACCGATAACACCGATATACGCCGCAGTTGCCGCTTGCCCGATGAAAAAACGATGCAGTAAATCAGGTGCATAGCCGTAATACAACACAAAGGTCATGCCCGTCCAAAAGGCAATGAGCAACCAAACTAGATGCGTACCACCCACTTTCAAGATTTTTTCTGCATCCCACGCCTGTTTTTTCAAGCGTAAACGCGCTGGACGCTCACCTTGTATAAACTGCTCTACCCAAATAAACAAGTCTGTCCACAAAGTCTGAAAACAGAAATAACCGCAAAATGCCCGTCCAATTAAAGTAGTAGCAAAAAACAGTATCACGGCCGCGATAAACAGTAATATCGCCAACCAGAACACATTTTGCGGGTAAACAACTAAATCAAAAATAAAAAAACGGCGGCTATCCAAGTCAAACATGACGGCTTGCGAAGCGGCATCTATTCTGTGCCAAGGCAACCAAGGCAAGCCGAAATAAATGCTATACGCCAGCACTAGTACAAAAGACTTAAAGTTACGAAACTTGCCCTTTACCGAACGCGTGACGATAGGTTGCGCCTTATCGTAGAATTTAATTGTGTGTGTCGTGCCTGTCGTCATTTTCACTCCATAATGCAAAAACCCCCGTACTAAGCGGGGGCTATCACGTTTACTGATTATAAAGGTACATAGCTGTCAGCAGTCTTACTTACCGCCGCCCAATTCATGCACATAAACAGTCAGCAATTTAATCTGATCAGCCGACAAACGGTCTTGCCAAGCTGGCATTACACCTCTATTCAAGCCTTTGCGTATCACGCTCTGTACTGCCGCTTCTTTATCGGCAATGGTATTAGCACCTGGCACGTTAGCCCACAACCAAATCCTGTCAGTTAAGTTAGCCGAACCAATTTCCTGACGACCTTTGGCATTATCGCCATGACAATAATAACATGCGGCAGTTTCAGAATGAAACAAAGCATTACCTGCTTGTGCACTGGCTGGATCAACAACGATTTTTGACAAGCTCAATACGTAATCACTTAATTGCTTAATTTGTTGATCATTCAACACTTCAGCAAATGGTGGCATGTAACCATGACGACCGCCGATGATAGTGTGCTGGATATTCACAAATTTACCACCATACAACCAATCATCATCGGTCAAGTTGGGTGCAAAACCCACTTTACCCGCACCGCCTTGTTGATGACATGCCGCACAGTTATCTGAGAACAACTGCTTACCCGCTGACACCACAAAGCTGTTTAACTCAGGGTCTAACGTGACTTTTTCAAAAGGTGTATTAGCTACTTTAGTGTAATAAGGTTTTTGCGCAGCAACCGCCTCATTGGTTTCTTTCATCAACAACGCACGCGTATTCCAGTGTGTTGTTTTTGTTTCGCCTTTGTCATTCACGTAAGTAATCGTGTCGAAACCTTTGGTATAGCTACCACCTACAGGCCATGCTGGGTATAAAAACCAGTAAATAACTGCCGCCGCCACACTGATATAAAAAGCGACCAACCACCATTTAGGCACAGGGTTGTTATACTCTTGCAAGTCGCCATCCCAAGCATGACCCGTGGTCTTCGGTACGTGTTTTTGTCCATTATTGTGATTCATTTTTTACCTTCCTTGACTTCTGTCGCATCATCTAGGAATGGCATATCTTTGTACGTTTCCAAACGTGCGCTACGTTTTTTGTCACCAAACACATACAGCACTATCAACACAAAAGTAACAAACAAAATTACCAGTGCGACCGGTTTAGTATTCTCAAACGAAGCAAACCAATTTAGCCATTCCATATTGTCAGCCTTCCAGATTAACGATATTTGACGAATTCATCATCGTCATATTTACGGAAATCAACCATAGTACCCAACACTTGCAAGTAGGCAACCAAGGCATCCATTTCTGTAATGCTAGAGTTATCACCGTCGTAATTGTTTTCCTGTGCTTGCGCTATCAGGTTTTTACGTGCGTCAGCGATATTCAACATTTTAGCTTCTTCAGCACCAAAGCGTTTCACGTTAGACTCATACTCTTCTTTATTCAAAGAATAAGGCACGCCCACAGCACGCAACGCCATCATACGATCAGTCATGTCCGAATAATCCAACTCGGTTTTCAACAACCAAGGGTAGTTAGGCATCACAGATTGCGGAACCATAGATTTAGGATTATTCAAGTGAGCCACTTGCCACTCATTTGAATACTTCTTACCCACACGCGCCAAATCTGGGCCTGTGCGCTTAGAACCCCATTGGAATGGATGGTCGTATTGTGATTCAGCCGCCAATGAGTAATGACCATAACGCAATGCTTCATCGCGGAACGGACGTATCATTTGCGAATGGCACAAGTAGCAACCTTCACGCTGAAATATATCACGACCACGTTGCTCGAGTGGAGAGTAAGGATGCACCCCCTCCACTTTTTCCACGGTATCTTTAATAAAGAACAATGGTGCGATTTCTACCAAACCACCGATACTAATTGCCAACATAGTCAAAACCAGCAACAGACCTACGTTAGTTTCTATCCATTCATGCTTAAAATTAAACATCTAAATCCCCCTGATTATGCGCTGGCCATGCCAGCCATTTTTGCGCGATGTGCCGCAGTTACTTTAGCGGTAGCCGCATTAGCTTGACGAACTGTCATCATGACGTTGATAAACATCAACAACATACCTGTCACAAAGAACATACCGCCAATCGCACGCATTGCATAGAAAGGGTGCATAGCCGCAACAGATTCAACAAACGAGTATTGCAAGTTGCCATACTGATCAAACGCACGCCACATCAAACCTTGTGTAATACCTGAAATCCACATAGCGGTGATGTACAGCAAAGCACCAATAGTTGCGAACCAGAAGTGGACTTCTATCATCTTCTTGCTCCACATTTCGGTATTCCACAATTTAGGTATCATATGGTAGAGCGAACCAAAGGTTATCATTGCGACCCAACCCAACGCGCCTGAGTGTACGTGACCCACAGTCCAGTCGGTGTAATGTGATAACGCATTCACGTCTTTCAACGCCATCAACGGACCTTCAAATGTGGACATACCGTAGAACGACAATGCCACTATCAGAAAACGCATGATAGGATCAGTACGCAACTTATCCCACGCACCAGACAAGGTCATAATCCCGTTAATCATACCGCCCCATGAAGGCAATAACAGCATGATGGAGAAAGTCGCCGCCAAGGTAGAAGTCCAATCTGGCAAGGCAGTCCAATGCAGATGGTGCGCACCCACCCACATGTACAAGAAGCCCAATGCCCAGAAGTGAATAATCGACAAACGATAAGAGAAAATAGGACGACCCGCTTGCTTAGGCACGAAGTAATACATCATGCCCAAAAACGCCGCTGTCAGGAAGAAACCTACTGCGTTATGACCGTACCACCACTGCGTCATCGCATCTTGTGTACCTGCAAACAGACTATAAGATTTCATCGAGAACAAGCTGACAGGCACTGCCAAGTTGTTAAATGTATGCAATAAAGCAGTTGCTAGGATAAACGCAAGGAAGAACCAGTTTGCCACGTAGATATGCGGCTGTTTACGACGCATGATAGTACCTACGAATACAGCCAAGTAAGTCACCCAAACGATTTCGATTAAGATGTCTAACGGCCATTCCATTTCAGCATATTCACGGCTTTGACTGAAACCCAGCATATAGCTGATACCACCCAACATAATCGCCGCTTGCCAACCCCAGAAAGTAAAGGTTGCCATGCCATCGCTAATCAGACGCGCCTGACAAGTACGTTGCACTATGTAATACGAAGTAGCGAATAACGCACTACCGCCGAAACCGAAAATCACCGAGCTAGTATGCACTGGACGCAAGCGACCAAAAGTGATGTAAGGAATATCGAAATTCAAGAAGGGCCATGCCAATTCAGACGCAATCCACACGCCAACCGACATCCCAACCAAGCCCCAAACTACAGCCATGATTGAGAATTTCTTTACTATGTCAAAATTATACTGCTCTGAACTACTAATCTCTGTAGCCGCCATGGGAGTCTCCTACGCCGCTGAATCTAAAAAAAGGATGATATAACCGCGCTATTTTACCTGTGGCAATATGTCGCACGCAAGCCATATCCTTAACAATTACTTAACAATTACAAAATTAGTTCCCGTATTTTTTTAACTACTGGACTATTAAGGATATTTTTATCTCAATAACTGACGCAAATCACTGGCAATATCCGTAGCAGGCTCGGCAAATGGCATTTTTAGGCGCAAACGCCCTTGCGCATCGTAAATATAGGTAAACGCGCTATGGTCAATACTATAATCACCTGACTTATCAGCCACTTGTGCGCGATAATAAATTTGGTACGATTTCGCCAGACTGGCAGTATCAGCCGCACTGGCATACAAACCCAAGAATTTTGCGTTAAAAGCAGGTACATATTGCGCCAACATTTTAGGCGTATCACGCTGCGGATCTAGCGTCACAAACAACACTTGCACACGATCCGCATCTTTGCCTAATAATTTCATCGCCTGCGAAAAATCGTACAAAGTAGTAGGGCAAACATCGGGGCAATGGGTGTAACCGAAGAAAATCGCCACCACTTTGCCACGAAAATCAGCTAATTTACGTGGTTTGCCTGTGTGATCAGTCAGGGCAAAGTCCTGCGCATATAGTGCGCCCGTAATATCTTCAGCTACCGTGTTTTTAAGCGGCAGTAACGCAGGTGTTGTACCACCACAGGCAGCCAACAACAATAACAAGCAAACCTGCAAAACCCACCGCATCATGCCGTTGGCAGTGCCGCAATAGGCATATCCGCTAAACGATAACGCCCTGTTTGCACGGCGACAGCCAAATCAGCCAAGGTCATCTGGTTGAGCATATCGATCACTTTTTCTTTAATCGGCAACCATTTTGCATGGACGGGGCACGCTGTTTCATCACTACAGCGTTTCAAACCCAGCAAACAGCTATGGGTAAAATCCGCCCCTTCCGTCAACTGCAATAAACGCATCAATGAAATTTGCGCGGCAGGTTCGCGCAAACAAAACCCGCCCAAACGCCCACGGAATGACGACAGCAAGCCGCCCTTACTCATGGATTGTAAAATTTTTGCCAAATAAGGCGCAGGCACATTTAGCCGCTCGGCTATATCTTTGTTTAATACAGGTGCATTAGGCGTTTGCGTAGCAATATATATCATTGCCTGTACCGCATATTGACTGGTTCGAGAAAGTATCACTGCATCACCTATAATCTATCAACAAACCCAAGAAAACCGCTGCCCCTAGCCAGTTATTATGTAAAAAAGCCTTAAAACAGCGCACAGGGTCACGCTCTCGAATTAAAAAATAATGGTAAACAGCTATCATTGCCGCGACCACAATACCCACAAAGTAAGCCAAACCGCGCTGATACTGCCAACCCACCCATGCCAGCAACGCCAATGCCGCCAAATAAGACAGCATAACCGCCCACACATCAAATCGCCCAAAAGTAATCGCCGAGGTTTTAATCCCTATTTTCAAATCATCGACCCTATCAACCATCGCATATTCGGTATCATAGGCAATCGCCCAAAACACATTAGCCAGCAACAGCCACCAAGCCTGCGTAGGAACAGCACCCCATACAGCCGCGTAAGCCATAGGAATACCAAAACCGAACGCCAACCCTAAATACGCTTGCGGTATCGCCAAAAACCGCTTGGTGTAAGGATAGCTCACCGCCAGCACCAGCGCAGGAATAGACAGCCACAACACCATACGATTGAGCGGCAATATCAATAAAAATGCTAATCCAGCCAGCCCGCCCGCCAATAGCAAAGCCTCTTTAGTGGACACGCGACGTGCGGCTAACGGACGGTTTTGGGTACGCGCCACATGCGGGTCGATATCTTTATCGGCATAATCATTGACGACACAGCCTGCAGACCGCATGAGCACCGTACCCAACACAAATATCCACAACACCCACCAAGACGGATGCCCTGCTGAAGCAAACCACAGCCCCCACAACGTGGGCCATAACAATAGCAAAATACCGATAGGCTTATCTAAGCGCATCAGCTTTTCATACTGTTCCAGACGCTCGACTAAAGTCATAAAAATTTAATGGCGGGTAAAAATACTTCTGTTACTAAAATACGCCTAGA
Source organism: Sulfuriferula sp. (assembly GCA_013140765.1). Classification (GTDB taxonomy): domain Bacteria; phylum Pseudomonadota; class Gammaproteobacteria; order Burkholderiales; family Sulfuriferulaceae; genus Sulfuriferula. The sequence goes on along the minus strand of JABFSE010000011.1, from coordinate 42,225 downwards.
TGCCAGCACAAACACCGAACGTCGCGCCCACAATGATGAAGGTAGCTGGGCATGACCCCGCAACGCCGCCACATACAAAGGATGCCGACTATCTAAACGCTTAAATTGCAACGCCTCACGACGCACCAGAGGATTAACAAACAATGCCGCCCCCAAAGGACGATTACCTAAATGACGCAACCGCGCCCAAGCCCCCGTCAAACTCATATAGGGCAACACGCTGTGCGCATAAACCACAGGCACAGCACCGCAACATAAAGACACATCCCGCAACAAACTATATTGCCGCCGACCGAGCAAAGCGAATTCATCACTACGCCCATATCCACGCTGTTGCGCGACATTGCACACCGAAAAATCAGCACAACGCGCAACAATACGCTGCGTCAACGAACCTGAATCCAGCAACCAAGGGCGCAGTCCTATAGGCGCACCCAATGGCGCATCATACCAATCTGAATACGCCATTACTTAATCACACCAAGCATCATGAGGCTTTTGCACGATTACTGCATTTACTCATGCAAAGCTGTCATTGTTTAATATAACTCATCATCGCCTTATATTGCGCCATATCGACAGGCTCAAAATTAGGAATACCTGCGCCACGGAAGCTCTGCATGGCAAACTGATCTTTATCCGCACTCAATAGCGCATCGGTGATTTTTTTCTTAAACTCAGCAGGATAATCGCCACGCACAGCAAACGTTAAATGCGGCGCACCCGTGCTTTGCATAATCAAATTAAAATCTGCCCCACCGCTCATATTCCAAGCCGCATAAATACCCAGATTAGGTACACCCACATCTATCAAATTGTACTTAAACGCAGTATAAAGCCCATCAATATCGCTGTAATAGGTAATGCTTTTGAAATAAGTGGCTGGATTGATTTTTAGCTCACGCAATTTCGCCATAGCTAATAACGTAACCAACGAATTTTTATCCGTCAGCCCTAAACGCTTACCTTTCATATCTTCAGGAAACGCGATGCCTGATGAAGACAAAGCAACGAACGCCGCAGCCAATTGTCCAGGCACACGCACGTTAGGCTCATAGCCCGCTTTCGCCATTGCATCCATCGCAAAAGTTGGCGGACCAAATACCAAACCGAAGCGTTTTTGTTTAGCCTCAGTTATCAATTTATCATAATTGCGTGACGCCTCTATTTTCACAGGCACACCCAGCACACGAGACATATAAGCAGTGAACCCACGTGCGTCCTGCACCGCCTGTATCGGACTGCGGTTATAGTCCAAAAACCCAATAAACAGCGTATCAGCGGCTTGTACTGAACCAATAAAAAACAGTAACAATGCAAACAAACTTTTTCTCATTATCTCTACCCCTCTAGTTTTTATACGTGATTTTTTAATTGTAACATGCGCCTATTAGACTTACTTCAAGCCTTCACAAAGTCTTGCGCATTTGCTAACCAACGCGCCAAATGATGAGCGACCATATCAGGATAATCTATCAGTAAGCGAGCCGCAAGTGCCTGCGCTTGCACTAACAAATCAGCATCTGCAAGCACATCAGCAAATCGCAACATCGCCGCCCCTGATTGCCTCGCACCCAAATACTCACCAGGTCCGCGCAATGCTAAATCTTCACGCGCTATGTAAAAACCATCCGCGCTTTCAAAAATAATTTTTAACCGCGCCCGCGCCAAAGCCGACAACGGCTGTTGATACAGTAGCACACACGCACTTTTTGCAGCACCGCGTCCCACCCGTCCACGCAATTGATGCAATTGCGACAGCCCCATACGTTCAGCGTGCTCTATCACCATCAACGACGCATTGGGCACATCCACACCGACTTCTATCACCGTTGTTGCCACCAGCAAACCCAATGCCCCCGACGCAAAATCCGCCATCACAGCAGCTTTATCCGCAGCACACATACGCCCATGCACCAAGCCCACGCGCACCGCAGGCAAAGCCGCTGACAACGCCAGATGGGTATCTATGGCGGTTTGCAATTGCAATTTATCCGACTCCTCAATCAACGGACACACCCAATACACCTGCCCACCTTGCTGGCACTTATCGCGTACCCAGCCGACCAATTCATCACGTCGCGCATCACTAACTAATTTAGTCACTATCGGCGTGCGCCCAGGCGGTAATTCATCTATCACCGACACGTCCAAATCCGCGTAATAACTCATAGATAAGGTGCGCGGTATGGGCGTTGCGCTCATCATCAACTGATGCGGCTGTTCGCCTTTTTGCCGCAAAGCCAGACGTTGCGCCACCCCAAAACGATGCTGTTCATCTATCACCGACAAGCCCAGTCGTGCAAATTGCACAGCTTCTTGAAACAAAGCATGTGTACCCGCCACCAGCATCGCCTCGCCTGTCGCCAGCTTATCAAGCACCAACAGTTTACTTTTTTTGCTCAAACTCCCCGTCAGCCAAGCGACTTCCACCCCTAACGGCGCAAACCAAGTCTGCAATTTATAATAATGTTGCTCTGCTAATATCTCCGTCGGTGCCATAAAAGCCACTTGATAGCCCGCCCCTATGACCTGCGCCGCCGCCAACGCCGCTACCACCGTTTTACCACTCCCCACATCGCCCTGCAACAAGCGTTGCATGGGATAAGCCTGCACCAAATCTGCCTGAATTTCGGCGCATACTCGCTGTTGCGCCGTCGTTAAAGCGAACGGCAAATTTGCCAATAAACGTCGCGATAAATCCAGCTTATCCACCATCGCCGACGCGCCTAATGCCCGCCGTGTTTGCCGCGCCAAGCGTAACGATAATTGCTGCGCTAACAGCTCATCGAATTTAATACGTTGCCAAGCAGGATGCGTTTTATCCATCAACGCACTTAACGCCACATCAGGCGCGGGATGATGCAAAGTGTGTACGGCTTGCGCAAAATCCATTAAGCCAAATTGCGCCCGCACCGCATCAGGTAAAGTATCACTTAAGTCAGCTTGCGCCAACACTAATGCAATTTGCTTACGCAACAAAGTCTGCGACACGCCCGCCGCTGCGGGGTAAATCGGCGTGAGCCGCTCAGGCAAAGCCGTCTCAGCCGTCACCACACGACAACGCGGGTGCACCATCTCCATGCCAAAAAAGCCACCCCGTGCCTCACCCACCGCACGGACGATATTACCTATGGCGAATTGCTTAGTCTGACTGCCGTAAAAATGCAAAAACCGCAAAGTCAGCTCACCGTCCGCATCTTGTATGCGAGCGACCAACTGCTTACGCGGTTTATATTGCACCTCACACTGCGTCACCACACCTTGCACTTGCGTCAATTGCCCGTGCAAAACATGCGCTATCGGCGTGATGCGCGTTTCATCTTCATAACGTAACGGCAAATGCAGTAACAAATCAGCGTATTTCAACAACCCCAACTTAGCCCAAGCCACAGGCAACGCCGTTTGCATATTGATAGGCGCAACAGCCATATTGCCAGCCGCTACAGTGCCATCACCCCATCCGCCTCAACCTCCGCACCACGCGGCAATGCGGCAACACCCACCGCCGCCCGCGCAGGGTATGGCGCACTAAAGTATTCCGCCATAATTTCATTAACCTTAGCAAAATGCGTTAAATCTATCAAAAAAACATTGAGCTTAACAATGTCCGCCAAGCTACCCCCCGCCGCCTGCGTCACCGCTTGCAGATTCTTAAATACTTGATGAATCTGCGCCTCCACGCCATCGACCATTTGCATAGTGGACGGATCCAAACCTATCTGCCCAGACAAATAAACCGTATCCCCCACTTTCACAGCCTGCGAATAAGTGCCTATTGCCGCTGGCGCATCTGTCGTGCTAATAATTTGCTTAGTCATACATCACCTGTCAACCACCTTTTATCAAAAATCAAATCACTTAGCGTTGCTTAAATACGACCAAAGTAAGATCGTCATAAACCTCTTGCGTCGCTATATGCTGCTTCACGTCAGCCACGATAGCCTGCACTATTGCGTCGGCACTCTCTTTATGATGCGCTATCAATACCGTCTTCAATCGTTGTATGCCATACAACATTTGCACTTCATTAGCCGCCTCTGTAATGCCATCGGTATAAAGCAACACCGTATCACCCACCGCCAGCGGCAATGACATTGCACTAATATATTCGCTTATATCCTCAACCAAACCTAACGGGAATCCCAGTTCCCAAGTATCAATTTCCTCTAACTCACCATTACGCCGCACAATTAAAATGCTTTCATGTTGCCCTGTAATGTGTAATTGACCACCACCGCCAGTCGCATTAGCACAATAATGCAAGAAAACTAGGGTCAGATTCTTTTCACAACGTATGCGCTTGATATTGTCATACAAAGCACGGTTCAGCGTATTCATCACCCGATTTGGATCGGTTTCGTCTAAAGCAACCAAAGTACGCACCGCACTTTGCGTCATTAACATCACCAGACTACTGCCTAGACCGTGCCCAGTAACATCACCTATTGCCAGATAAATCTGCTCGCCATGCTGTAAAACATCATAGTAATCGCCGCCCACCTCATCTGCTGGCTCCATAAATCCCGCAATATCGAGCGGTGCGACAGCATTACACTCACTCACACTCGGCAAGATCATTTTTTGTATTTTATGCGTTATTGCAATTTCTGCTTGCATACGTTGATTATCTTCAGTCAACACCGCATTTAATTCAGTAATTTTGTTATTTGCCGCCTGCAACTCTTGTGTACGAGTACTGACCAGACCTTCTAAATTATGAATCAATTGACTTAGTTGCCGCGCCATACTTTGCATCGCTTGCGCCAATGCACCTATTTCATCATGATGTTGCGTATAAACAGATAAGTCACGCCCAAACTCACCTCGCGCAATTTCTTTTGCGGCATCTGTTAATGGACGCAACGGACGCAACGCCGACATCACTAAATAACTTACCATCAACGCGGTTAGTGTCAACACAACGACAATTAAACCAACCGCCTCAAACAACCGCATATTACGTGCAGCCACTACTGCACTACGATCCTTAAATATTTCTACCCACCCGATTACCTCGCCTGAATAACTACGCAAGGGTAAAGTTAGCACTCGATAATCACGCCCACTCTGGCTAACCAAGCTGTAATAGCCTTGATCTCTCATCTTAAAATCTGACTGCTGAGTGATTAATGGTTGCGCCAAAGTTGTGCTCTGCAACACCACATTACCCACTCGCAACGTTTTCTGATTAAATGTTGCAACCTCAGCGGCGCGTTTCGCTAACACAACTTGCCAGTCCACTTGATAACGTTGCTTGAGCGCATGCAAAAAAGCAGGACCTAAATCAAAGCCAAACTCCACTGTACCAACGTGCGCACCCTGAAAAGCAATTGGCGCAATCCCTCGCGCACCCACACCAGCCCGCCCCACTTCCAAGCCATTTAATGATATATGCTGTTGATTAGCCTTCACAACCATCTGACGGAATGAGGACAAATCATCACCAAATTGGTCAGGCTTATGCACACGAAGAAATGAAATGGCAGGTGGTAAATGGAATTGATATTGCGGTATTTCTAACCGTACTTTTAATGCTTTATAGCCAGGCATAACCGTTTTTTGCAACAAAGCGCGGTTTTGCGTTGCCATCGCAAACTGTACTTGCCCGTTATGCGCCACCTCTGTTGCCAACCCCAGCGCAAAACTATTAAGCGTAAGCAACTCCGTATTAAAAGCCTGCCCTATTAAAGATAACTCACGCGTTTCATCTTGTACGGCGCGTTGCTCGGTATCCCAAACAACAATAGCAACCATACCCGACATAACCAAAGCAGCCAGTATTAAAATAGGTAGCAGTATGCGACGAGTTAAACTCATTTATATTAACTCTAACGTCAACGCAGGCATTAAGCGTTGCAAATTGCGTAATGACTTCCCTTGCCAAGGCACTGATTCCGCCCCCAGAATACGCAAAGTTTGTAAATTAAGTGTCCGCGCTTCGATAACAAACTTAGATAACACAGCGATACCTGAGCTATTGAGAAAACCCAAACTAGTCAAATCCAACACAGGCGTTGCCCCCAAAAGGAGTAAACGACTCAACATAGCTGAAATCGGCACATACTCACCCAGTCCGTTTAAGCGCAACGTACCTTCAATACGCAAAATTTGCTGCGCTTCGTCAATTGATGCTTTGTATCCTTCACCTTCGATTTGATTCACCCGCGCCCCCTTAGCTCTTAATAATCATTAACTCATGCGCATTTCAAATGGGCATACAAACTTGCGTACCAACGCACCAATTCATTTCTGCGACACTTTCAAATTGCCAAGCAATATCCGCATTATAATCATTGATCATTGTGAGCAAACCCAGCCCTGATGACTGCGCACTCATTGCATTTTCTTCAAGCTGTTCCATATACAGCGTGTCTGCATCACTAGCCGTTAATCGCGCAATAAACTCCCTCAACACAGCTAATCTAGCAATGGTCACGGCATGACGTAGCCGAAAAATGAGCTTATCCTCCCCCATTTCTAGTGTCAACTCTATCAAGGCAGTGCTAGACTCATCATGATATTTCATTGCATTTTCTAGCAGTTCATTGGCTATATAAGTGACAGCACCCTTAATCTCAGCCTGCCGCCGAGCGGTAGACGGCTCACCATCATCGCGCGGGAAAAAAGCCGTCACATAGTCACCCATAAAATCTGCCGACAACCCATTATTCCGCCAACGTTGCTTTAACGGCAACTGCCCTGGCGAAAAGCTCAATATCAAGCGTTCACTCATCACGGGCAAGCCAACTTGCGCACCATAATACTCAACTACCATGCTCCTCCCCTTTCTAAGCCTTACGCGGTCTCAATGCGATTACGCCCCAGCTCTTTCGCCCGATATAGCAAAGCATCTGCACGCACAACCAAGCTATGCGCAGTTTCTATATTACTTGGCAATAAACTAACCACACCAATACTGAGTGTAATTCGTCCAAACGGTGAATGTTTGTGAGGTAAATTCATTGCAAGCAATGTCGCCTGCAAGCTTTCTGCGACCTGAACCGCGCCTGCTTTATCGGTATCAGGTAAAACCAAAGCGAACTCTTCTCCACCATAACGCATCGGTCTATCTACAGGACGCTGACACACGGACTGCAAGGCCTGTGCCACTTTAATTAACACCGTATCGCCTTCCCAATGACCACAACTATCATTGTATCGCTTAAAATAATCAATATCGCAAAATACCAATGCCAATGGCGTACTAGTGTGCTGACAATCCAGTAACATATGCGCTAAATAATCATCGAAATGCCTACGATTACCAATTTTTGTCAGCCCATCTTTACGCACTAACTGCTCGATGTCCGCATAACGCGACATCCAACGCACATCCACTTCATCGCCATGTACTGCCAGCGTATCGACCAAAACCTCCAAATCTTCTTTCTGCTGATTAACAACTGCTAGAACCGCCTCCAAACGTGCCTCGGCTATTTGTCGCTGCTTTATTTCAAGCATCAATTGCCGATTCAGCGCGTCCAATTGCTGCTCAATCACATCACCGTGCTCTATCGTAGTGATCAGTTCAATTTCTAAATCTTGCACAGTTTGTTGCAATTGTTGAGTCAGTTTTAGGTCAGCACTCATGATAATTAGGCTAGGCGAAGATAAGAATAATGACTATATCATATTAAACACTAGCCTCCATCCCTAGCACGCGCTTAATGCGCCTTAGTCGCCGCCCGTTGCGGGAAAATCATAATGCACAAGGCAATAAAACCTAGCAACACCGCTGTCGCAAGATAGCGACTCAACTCTAAGCCGCCTGCACTCACAGGCTTATCGAGGAAATCGCCCACCACCGCACCCAACGGACGGGTCAAAATAAATGCCGCCCAAAACAATGCTATATGAGAAATCCGTGTACGATAATAAGCGACAACCACCAGCGTCAATAACACACTAAAAACCACCGCTCCGCCTACATAACCCAAGCCTGCTGTACTTGCTGTCCAATCACCCAAAGCCGTGCCCAACGTTTGTGAAAACATAATAGTCAGCCAATAAAAGACCTCTGTTTTTGGCGTACTCACCGACTCAACCGCCACCGTACCCATCGTGCGATACCAGACATACAGCGTTGTAAGTAGCAAACTTAACAATATCAACGACCCACCTGTATAACCGACCCCCATGGAACGATCAGCGAAATCAGCCAACGTCGTCCCCACTGTGGTTGAAGCAATAATAGCGAACCAATACAACGCTGGATGAAATTTTTGCGCCGAAATCTGCCACCAAACCGCCCCCACAAACAATGCCGCAAAAATACCCGTACCTATCAAATAGCCCAAGTTCATCGACATAGAAACGGCATCCCCGCCCGTCTCCCCTAGCGTCGTCGCCGCTATTTTAATTATCCAGAATAGCAAAGTAACTTCGGGTACTTTGCTCAACGTTTGCGTAATTTTACCATCCATAACCACTCCTACAAATTCAAAATGAATGGCTAAAGCATAACGGCGCAAACTTAAACGAGACTTAACAAAAAATGCAGTGTGGCAGACAAATAACAGACGCAAAAAAGCCCGCAAGTTAATTACGGGCTTTTTTGGCGATACTGATAGTTGGTGGCTGGAGCGGGAATCGAACCTGCGACACGCGGATTTTCAATCCGCTGCTCTACCAACTGAGCTATCCAGCCACAACAGCGGGCTATTAGACGCGATTTAGTCGCCTGCGTCAAGTCATTTTTTATTTCGGCACTGCGACGAGCGGCATACGCGCTTGAATAATGGCGGCTCTATGCAACAAACCACGCGCACTGCGATGCGTATCGTAATAGCGCGGATTGGGAACCATGGCGGCTAATTTAGCTGCCTGCGTCGCACTTAAATTGGCAGGCTTGGTACGATAGTAATAATAAGATGCAGCTTGCGCCCCAAATACGCCATCACCCCACTCAATCACATTCATATAAATTTCTAGAATACGATGTTTGGACATCATTTGTTCTAACATGACGGTAATAATAGCCTCTTCAATTTTGCGCCAAGGCGTGCGCTGACCTGACAAAAATAAATTTTTGGCTAGTTGCTGGCTAATGGTAGAACCGCCTGCGACGATTTTGCCTTTTTTCAGGTTTTTTTCGGCGGCATTTTGTATGCCCTCCCAATCAAAGCCATCATGGCTTAAAAATTTACTGTCTTCGGCGGCAATCAAGGCGCGTTTCAAATTACCTGAAATCTGGCTATAGGGAACCCACTTAAAGCGCAATTCGGCATCAGCGTTTTGCGCCTGCATGATATTGAGCCGCTCATCCATGAATGCGCTGTTATCGGGGTTATGATCCACCCACCACCAGACGTGGGCAAACAGCCAAAATTGGTAAAGTATCACTATCGTCAATAACGCGAATAGACAGCGCTTAATCCATTTGAATATCATAAAGCTCGCAAATGTGAAATAACAGCGTGTGTGTCAGGCATCACGCCTTGCCACAAATGAAAAGCAACAGCGGCTTGCTCAACCAGCATACCTAAACCGTCGGCAACCTGTGCCGCGCCGTGCTGTTGCGCATATTGCATAAACGGCGTTGGTTGGGTGGCATACATCATGTCATAGACCAAGCTCCCCGTCGCGAATAAAGCATCAGGCAAATCAATCACCTGCCCCGCCAAACTGGCTGAAGTCGCATTGATAACGCAGTCAAATTGCATCCCTGCCAACGCCTGATAGCTTGCCGCCTCAACGATACCGAACGGTGCAAACAGCGTGCGCAACGCCGCCGCTTTAGCCGCAGTGCGATTAGCTATCACCACAAAAGCGGGCAATGCCGCCAGTATCGGCGCAATCACCCCACGCGCCGCGCCGCCCGCGCCCATCACCAATACTCGCCGACCTGCTAACGCATAACCTAGATTTTTTTGTATATCTGTCACCAACCCCACGCCATCGGTATTGTCAGCGTGTATGCCTAAATCGGAAAACACCAACGTGTTCGCTGCCCCTGCCAATCGCGCCCGTGGTGTCATCGTATCGGCTAATTGCCAAGCCGCCTCTTTGAACGGCACGGTCACATTCGCGCCATTACCACCCTCAGCTTGGAAGCTACGCACCGCATTTACAAAGCCATCCAATGGTGCGAGCAGGCGCTCATAACGCACGTCTTGCCCAGTTTGCTGTGCAAAAGCAGCATGTATCAGCGGCGATTTAGAATGGGCGACAGGATTGCCAATTACCACATAATGCTTACTCACTCGCCAGCTCTCCATCGACAAAATATAGATTCTAACGCGTCGCCCATCATTTGAGCGCGACTATTTATGTTGCCAAGGTAAGCCAGCGACTTTCCAACCGTTTTTACAACCACGTTGCCCCGCCGCATTTTTATCGCCTTCAAAACCTTCGAGAATGTTATACGCCGCGCTGTACCCTGCCGCTTGCGCTGCAATAGCGGCATTATTTGAACGCCCACCAGAGCGGCACATAAACATCACCAACGCCTCAGTATCGACCGCCGCCTTGAGTTGCGCGAGAAAATAAGGATTAGCTTGCCAGCCAGGAAAATGCTGCCACTCAACCGCAACCGCAGACTCGACTACGCCGACCAAATCTTGCTCTGCATGGCTACGCACATCGACAATACGCGCACTAGGTGCATGCTGGCTGAGATAATAGGCCTCGGTCGGCGTCAACGCCCCTGCGTAGGGTAAATTAGCCGCCAACGCACGCGCTTGGGCGGTTTGTAAAATAGCACTTAAAGTAGACATGTCCACACTCCTTAACATGGTTGACGGTAAGATTATTCAGTATAGCCACTGACACGCTGGTGCACAAATAGGATTTTTGCACCAAATAAACGCACACCACGACCAAAAGCACCGTATTGGTGCATAAATTTCACGCAATGCTAAAATTGTTGTCTTAGCATCTTTACACGCACTAGGCTAAACTAGCATAATCACAGCTGTGTTTGGGTAAGCGTGATTTTATTGTTAGGTTTTTGGCACAGAACATGCTTTAACTCTGCCAGCAATGGATGGTTAAAATTTTTATGTTATTTTTATAAGCGAGGAATGCACTATGGTGGTTGCTGATGTAATGCAAATGGTTAAAGACAACGATGTTAAATTCGTTGACTTTCGTTTCACCGATACCCGAGGTAAAGAGCAACATGTTACCGTGCCTGTTAAACAATTCAACGACGACAAATTCACCGATGGTCACGCATTTGACGGCTCATCTATCGCTGGCTGGAAAGGCATACAAGCATCTGACATGATATTGATGCCAGATCCTGATACCGCACGCATGGATCCATTTATGGATGAGTCCACCATGATTATCACTTGCGATGTTATCGAGCCTTCCGACATGAAAGGTTACGACCGCGACCCACGCTCTATCGCTAAACGCGGCGAAGCCTATTTGAAATCTACAGGCATAGGTGATACCGCTTATTTCGGCCCCGAACCAGAATTCTTCATTTTCGACTCAGTGACCTGGAAGACAGACATGTCGGGTACATCAGTCAAAATCAATTCTGAAGAAGCCGCTTGGAGCTCAGACGAGAAATATGAAGGCGGCAACATGGGTCACCGTCCAGGTGTTAAAGGCGGCTATTTCCCAGTACCACCCGTTGACAGCCTGCATGACATTCGTTCAGCAATGTGCTTGGCGTTAGAAGACATGGGCGTGCCTGTCGAAGTGCATCACCACGAAGTTGCGACCGCTGGTCAATGCGAAATCGGCACTGTATTCAACACCTTAGTTAAACGTGCTGACCAAACCCAAACATTGAAATACGTGGTTCACAACGTCGCACACGCTTACGGTAAAACCGCGACATTCATGCCTAAACCGATCGTTGGCGATAATGGCTCGGGTATGCACGTACACCAATCTATCTGGAAAGATGGTAAAAACTTGTTCGCAGGTAACGGTTACGCTGGCTTGTCAGAAACCGCTTTGTATTACATCGGCGGCATCATCAAGCACGCTAAAGCATTGAACGCGATTACCAACCCAGGCACTAACTCATACAAGCGTTTAGTTCCAGGCTACGAAGCACCTGTGATGCTGGCTTACTCGGCTAAAAACCGTTCAGCTTCTATCCGCATCCCGCACGTCGCCAGCGAAAAAGGTCGCCGTATCGAAGTGCGTTTCCCTGATCCTTCAGCTAACCCATACTTAGCGTTTACTGCGTTGATGATGGCAGGTTTGGATGGTATTCAGAACAAAATCCACCCTGGCGATGCCGCAGACAAAAACCTGTATGACTTGCCCCCTGAAGAAGAAGCAAAAATCCCTAAAGTTTGCCACTCTTTAGAAATGGCATTAGAAGCACTCGATGCGGATCGTGATTTCTTGACTCGTGGCGGCGTATTCTCTAACGAAATGATAGATGCGTACATCGAACTGAAAATGGAAGAAGTCACTAAGTTCCGTATGACAACTCACCCTGTTGAATTTGAAATGTACTACTCGCTGTAATTTAGTGAGTTAATGAAAGGGGCGGATTTCCGCCCCTTTTTTATTGCGCTTGTCTGTTCATCACGCTTGCTCTACACTGAATCCATGCACAAATCACCTATCAAACTATTTATTACGCTGCTCATCGTCAGCCTGCCCGTTCAGGCCGAAATTTATAAACACATAGATGCCAACGGCGAAGTCACTTATACCGACAAACCCGTCAAAGGTGCCAAAAAACTGGATTTGGGCCCCATGCCCAGCACCACGCCAGTCCTCACTGACAAAGCCACTCGCAGCAGTAGCCCTAGCCGCAACACCAGCACACCTGCCAGTTTCCCGCGCATAGATAGCAACACACAAAATCAGCGCGACAGCGTGCGTCGCCGTGTTTTATCCGACGAATTACGTACTGAAGAACAAAGTTTAGCCGATGCAGTCACCGCCAAAAAAGAAGGTGAGTCACTCCGCCCAGGTGAAAAATCCAGCAGTCCGAGCTATTTGACGCGCATAGACAAGCTAGAACACGCCATCAAAATTCATCGCGACAACATCAACGCACTACGTAAAGAGCTAAGTACCGTCAGATAACGCCGTGCCGCACTCAACTGGCTTACAAATTGCTTACCTTCTTACTCAGTATGGTGCATCGTCGCTATACACGTAACTTGACACACACCATGCCCTAATAAAGTGCATAGCATATTGGAATAAACTGAATGAACCCTTATTTTGTCGGCTTAGAGTGGTTAGCAACTGCAGTTATCGCGCTGGATGCGCAACGTTGCGTGCGCTACATCAATCCTGCCGCTGAAAACTTACTCGCATTAAGCACAGTACAAACCAGAGGGCTGGCATTAGATAAGGTATTCAACCAACCAACCCAGATTCATGCCGCGCTGGATTATGCAATCACCCACAATGCCAGCTTTACCGAGCACGAACTACATCTGCAAATCGACGACCGCACATTACAAGTCAGTGCTACTTTTACCCCTGTAGAATCGCCGTCTGCCGCATTCATGCTGGAATTCCACGCCATGGACCAACAGCTCAAAATATCACGTGACGAGCATATGTTATTACAGCAACAAGCCAATCGCGAGCTAGTGCGCAACTTAGCCCATGAGATTAAAAACCCACTAGGCGGCATACGCGGCGCGGCGCAATTATTAGAATACGAGCTATCCAGCGAGACCCGCGAATACACGCAAGTCATCATCCAAGAATCCGACCGACTGCAAAGCCTGATGGATAGATTGCTCACGCCACATCGCCTGCCCCAAATTAAAGCACTCAACATACATGAAGTGCTAGAGCGCGTGCGCAGTGTGACGCTGGCAGAAACTCCGCTAGGGCTACGCATACAGCGTGATTATGATACCAGCCTCCCCGACATCATCGGCGACCGCGAGCAACTCATACAAGTGGTGCTCAACGTCGTTCGCAATGCCGTACAAGCCATGCGTAGCAAGGGTCAAATATGCCTGCGCACACGCGTCGCTCGCCAAGTCACTTTAGCAATGAAACGCTACCCCTTAGCCGCGCAGATACAAATCATAGACAACGGCCCTGGCATTCCCGACGCTATCCGCGACCGCATATTTTTCCCGCTGGTTTCAGCCCGAGAAGGCGGCAGTGGCTTGGGATTAACCCTAGCACAAACCTTTATCCACCAGCACAACGGCACGATAGAGGTCACCAGCGAGCCTGGCAAAACATGCTTTACCCTGCTTATTCCATTGGGCATAACGCCCTCGACTACATAGTGAACCTATCATGACAAAACCAGTTTGGATTATAGACGACGACCGCTCCATTCGTTGGGTGTTTGAAAAAGCCCTGCAACGCGCCAACATCTCTTTTGTGAGCTTTACCTCAGTCGCAGAAGTCGAAAGCGCGTTAGCCACTAGCTTGCCGCAAGTCGTGGTCAGCGACATCCATATGCCAGGCGGCTCGGGCTTAGACTTATTGCAACGGCTCAAAGCTGAATACCCGAAATTACCCGTCATCATCATGACCGCGTATTCGGATTTAGAATCAGCAGTAGCCGCATTCCAAGGTGGCGCATTTGAGTACCTGCCTAAACCATTTGACGTAGATCACGCCATCGACCTCATCCGTCGTGCCATTGATGAAAGCCTGCGGGTGGACGATGCCGCCGCCGTGCCCGTCGATGAAGTACCCGAAATTCTCGGACTCGCCCCCGCCATGCAAGAAGTTTTTCGCGCTATCGGGCGGCTATCACAATCACACACCACCGTACTGATTACAGGCGAATCGGGAACAGGTAAAGAGCTAGTCGCATCCGCCTTACACAAACACAGCCCGCGTGCACGTCAGCCTTTTATCGCGCTCAATACCGCCGCCATCCCTAAAGACTTACTTGAATCAGAGCTTTTCGGGCATGAGCGCGGCGCATTTACAGGCGCAGCAGTGCAACGTCGCGGACGCTTTGAGCAAGCCGATGGCGGCACATTATTTTTAGACGAAATCGGCGACATGCCCGCAGAATTACAAACGCGCTTATTACGCGTGCTGTCAGATGGTCAGTTTTACCGTGTAGGCGGACATCAGCCGATTAAAGTCAACGTCCGCGTTATTGCTGCCACCCATCAGGATTTGGAAAATCGTGTTAAAGACGGCTTATTCCGTGAAGACTTATATCACCGCCTCAACGTCATCCGCCTGCGCCTGCCCGCGCTACGCGAACGCAACGAAGACATCCCCTTGCTTGCCCGTCATTTTCTGCAAAAAAGTGCGCAAGAACAAAGCGTGGACACTAAAAAATTAACCGATGCGGCTATCAAACATCTCAGCCAATACACGTGGAGTGGTAACGTTCGTCAGCTAGAGAACGTCTGCCATTGGCTCACTGTCATGGCACCAGGCAACACCGTTGACGTGTCCGACTTACCGCCAGAGATACTGAACGCACACCCCACTGAAATCAGTAGTGGCGATTGGCGCACAGCCTTAGCGCACAACGCAGAAGCCGCCTTGAATCAAGGGGAAACAGGCATCATCGAACACCTGACCCAAGAATTTGAAAAAACCTTAATCACCATCGCCCTCAAACACACAGGCGGACGACGGATAGAAGCGGCTAATTTACTAGGTCTAGGGCGCAATACGTTAACGCGCAAAATACAAGAACTAGGGATGGGGGACGACTAAACTACAGAGCGGTGTATCGCAAATAGTTGCCGCATACCAAATTTTATCAGGCATTCTAATGGTGGGGTATCGGAACGCCTTGGAACACCGCCTTACCTAATACCGCTAACATATTTGGTACGGTTTAAGTAGCAACAGCGACCAGCTTAACCCCCAGCGATTGGCATACCTTGCTGATAGTATCAAATCGCGGGCGGCTGTTAGGTCTAAGGGCTTTATACAGAGCCTCACGCGTAATACCCGTATCCTGCGCAACCGCCATCATGCCACGGGATTTAGCAATCACACCTAGCGCGTGCGCGAGTTCTGCGGGGTCGTTTTCCTCAAGTACCAAGTTCAGATACATCGCAATATCCTCACTGTTTTTAAGCGTTTCTGCCATGTCAAAATTAGGCAAGTCGTCTATTTTAATCCGTTTAGTCATGATTTAATCCTCAATCAATTTAGCAAGCGCAATCGCGTCAGCAATGTCGCGGCTCTGTGTCGATTTGTCGCCGCCGCCCAGCATGACAATCAACACATCGCCACGCGTAATGTAATACATACGCCAGCCGCCACCAAAAAATTCACGCATCTCAAACACCCCCTCACCAACGGGTTCAACATCACCTAAAAGCCCACGTGCGACTTTATCCAAGCGTTTATTAAGCCGCAAATAAGTAAGCCTATCTTTAAGGCTGTCTATCCAAGCATCAAAATTATCAGTGCGTTTAATCGTGTACATGCAATAATTGTAATTGAACGATTACATAAAATCAACGGCTATTTACTAGAATTGATAGACATCCCAATTTTGGAAAACCCGCCTATTATGACTTTTTCATTGTGGCAAAATAACGTCAGAACGCTTGGATACGGGCGTGACCAAACAAGTTAATGTGACTACAAGCGCTAATCAACCGCTAAAGTGGTGCAGTTTTTAGCAGAATTAAAGAAGTTACTAGCGCGAATATAGATGTATGAGGCGGCAGATGGCGTTACTTTGTCAGACATTCCGAGACGGGGTATCGGAATGCCTTGCGACTAAAGTACGCGCTCTAGCTTGAACAAATCAGCAATTTGCTCACGTTCACGCACCAGCGTTGCCAGTCCATCTCGCACCATCACTTCAGCCGCACGCGGGCGAGTATTGTAATTAGAGCTCATCGACATGCCGTATGCACCTGCCGACATAATCGCCAACAAGTCTCCTTCCGCTAACGCTAACTCACGTGCGTGCCCGAGGAAATCACCCGTTTCGCACACTGGCCCTACTACTTCGTAAACCGTAGTCGGCGATGTACGTGGGTTGACAGGCACGATAGCGTGGTAAGCATCATATAAAGCGGGACGCATCAAATCGTTCATAGCCGCATCTACAATGGCGAAATTCTTTTCTACCCCTGCTTTCAAGTATTCCACTCGCGTCAACAATACGCCTGCATTACCCACCAACGCACGACCTGGCTCCAGCAAAATAGTTTGCGTGCGACCAGCCAGCTTTTGCAGTAGCGCGGCAATATAATCAGCCACTGGTGGCGGTGTTTCTGCGTCGTAACATATTCCTAGCCCGCCACCTAAATCTAGGTGGTCTAAGTGTATACCCATTTCTGCCAGCGCATCGACTAATGCCAGCACCCTATCCAGCGCATCGGCAAAGGGGCGCGTTTCTGTTAATTGTGAGCCGATGTGGCAGTCTATCCCTGTGATTTTCAAATTAGTCAGGGTCGCAGCAAGTTGGTAAATTTGCACGGCATCTTCATGCGCTACGCCAAATTTATTGCCTTTTAAGCCTGTAGAAATGTACGGGTGGGTTTTTGCATCCACATCAGGATTGACGCGCAAGCTAATGGGTGCAATTTTGCCCATTTCACCCGCAATTTGGTTCAAGCGGGATAGTTCACTGGTTGACTCAACGTTAAAACACTTAATCCCGTGCGTCAGCGCCAGTCGCATTTCATCGGCTGTCTTACCCACGCCCGAAAACACCACTTTAGCCGCATCACCACCCGCCGCAATAACACGCGCTAATTCGCCACCAGAAACAATATCAAAACCCGCACCTAGCTGTGCAAAAGTATTTAATATCGCCAAACTCGGGTTTGCTTTCACCGCAAAGCAAACCAAATGCGCACGACCTTGCAATGCGTTATCAAACGCCTGAAACGCGGCTACCAAGGCGGCGTGATCATAAACATAACAAGGTGTACCGTGTGTTGCGGCAATGTTATTGAGCTGGGTTGCGGATAATGCTGTTAAATTCATGATGATGTCGCTTGCGTTGGGGATGGTTTTTGAGGAAGATACAGTGCGCCTTTCGTCCCGCAAGCTGACAAACTCAGCAGTGCGGCGACGACTAACAGACGAATAGCAGTTGAAAATGCACGAGATTGCATAATTTATTAAATCAATAAAAGGACATAGTCTAACATGACAGAAACCGAATTTAACCAGCTTACCGATGAAACCTTCCGTCAAATCGAATCTGCGCTTGAAAATGCAGACGGTGATGTTGATTTTGAACTTGCCGCAGGCAATGTATTGGAAATTGATTGCGGCGCAGGCGGCAAAATCATCGTCAACCGCCAAATCGCCATGTTAGAAATGTGGGTAGCGGCAAAATCAGGCGGGTTTCACTATCAATGGCAAGACGGCGCATGGCGCAACTCACGTAATGGCGAAGAATTATTCAGCAGTTTAGCCAACATGATTGCCCAACAAGGCGGTGGTGAGGTCAACTTTAACACCCATTAAAAATAATTGTCAGGTCGAGCAAGTTGATGCGACTAATCATTACAACAACGAGGAGACCTGACATGAATGTAACGACCCATTTTATTCATTACTTACTCACCCAGCTTAACCGCATCGGTGAGTTTTTGCCGCAATTAGGCTTACGCTTACTACTCGCTTGGGAGTTTGGCGAATCAGGCTGGGAGAAATTCACAGGCGTAAACTGGTTTGCCGACATTCAAGATAAGTTCCCCTTTCCATTCAGCATCGTACCACCTGATATTAGCTGGCAAATTTCCACTTGGTCGGAGCTACTAGGCGCAGCGGCATTGGTTATTGGCTTAGGCACACGCTTTTTCAGCCTGCAATTGATTATCTTAACCATCGTTGCATGGATGAGCGTACATGCGGGCAACGGCTATAATGTGTGCGATAACGGCTATAAGCTACCGTTGATTTACTTGATACTATTCCTACCGTTATTGTTTAGCGGCCCAGGTAAATTAAGCGTCGATTACTGGCTCATGCGCAAATACAAAATATAACATACCGAGGATAACGCATCTTTATGGCACTCAACCCAGAAACCTGGCTGGCAGATCACGGTAATTACTTATACCGTTACGCCATGACCATGACGCGTGACAGCGGGCAAGCAGAAGATGCAGTACAAGAATGCTTGCTTGCCGCGTTATCACATATAGACAGCTATCAGGGCAACGCCAGTGAACGCACTTGGCTCACCAGCATATTGCGCAACAAAGTCATAGACAGCATACGCCGCTATAGCCGCGAAACCTCAGTGGAAGATATAGAAACCGCCGTGGACACCCTACCTGATGCGGACGATTTATTTGATCGCACCCACCATTGGGCAGAAAAGCCATCCGACTGGGGCGACCCCGTTGCCATGCTAGATAACAAACTATTTTGGCAGGCACTGCATTATTGCTTAGACCATATGCCCAAAAATCTAGCGCAATTATTCATGTTGCGCGAAATAAATGGCGAAGAAACCGAAATTATTTGTCAGGAACTCAATATCAGCCCGACTAATGTATGGACGATGTTGTATCGCAGTCGTATGGGATTACGGCAATGTCTGGATAGAAAGATTGGAGCCTAGCAATGTTGTCCTGCAAGGATTTTTCACAGCGCGTATCTAGCGGTAATGAACATGAATTACCATTGCTCACTCGTTGGCAAATGCGCTTACATTTGATGCTATGTAGCAGTTGCCGCAATTTTAATCGGCAAATGCAGGTCATTACACGCGCCATGCGTCACATAGCACGCGAGCCTGAACGCTATACGCAAGTGGAGCTATCTGAACCAGCAAGGCAACGCATACAGCAAAAAATGCATGCAGCGATGCGCCAAAAAAATCAGTAACTTGACCTAGACGAACTTAACTAAATTTCACAAAGGAGCACAAAATGAACAAAATTACATTGATAACTATTGCCGCTGGTACTGTATTATTATCCACTGGCTTCGCACACGCCCTAACCTCACCTTTTGTCTCGCAGTCGCTACAGCAAGGTTACATGGTCGCAGACGCAAGCACCAAAGCCGCTGATAGCAAATGTGGTGCGAGCATGGACAAAGCCAGCAACGCTAAATGTGGCGCAAAAATGAATGCCACACCAGCAACACCACCCGCCGCCACCGCACCTGCTAAAAAAATGAAAGACGGTAAATGCGGCGAAGGCAAGTGTGGCGCAAATAAAGGCAAAAAATAATTTTCACAGATAACGGGAACCTCCTTACGCGCCCTGCATCTGATTTGAGATTACCTGCGTAAGGTAAGCGTAAGTGTCATGATGATACTTATAAATTTGCTGTAAACTTTTTAATCTTTGGAGATACAAATGAACGCTAAATCTACTTTAAGTATCGTTATTGGTACCGCTTTTGCCGCTACTGTTGCAATGGCACCTGTTGCAAATGCTGCTCAAAACCCATTTGCCAGCCAATCTTTAGGTCAAGGTTACATGACTGCAGATGCCAAAGCCGCCGACGCTAAATGCGCTGCCGACAAAAAAGCCGCTGATGCTAAATGCGCTGCTGACAAAAAAGCGCACGACGCTAAATGCGCAGCAGACAAAAAAGCGCACGATGCAAAATGCGCCGCTGATAAAAAAGCAAGCGATGCTAAATGTTCTGCTGACAAAAAAGCACCTGAAGCTAAGTGCGCTGCAAAAAAATAATCTAGCATGATTAACCCGCGCCTACTCGGTGCGGGGTTGGGTCTGCGACGCGAGCATTTTAACGAGTTGCTGACCCATACCCCCGATGCCATCAATTTTTTTGAAATAGCCCCAGAAAACTGGATGGGACTAGGTGGTAAACGTGGTCGTAGCTTACGTCAACTGACCGAACAGCATCCCTTTGTGTGCCATGGTTTAACACTCTCGCTAGGTGGCTTTAAGCCCTTGGATGAGCTATTTTTGCACAGCGTCAAAACCTTTCTACATCAACATCAGATTGCGCTATACACCGAGCATTTATCCTATTGTAGCGATCACGCACATTTATATGATTTATTGCCGATTCCATTTACCGAAGAAGCCGTCAAACACGTTGCCGCACGTATACGCCGCACCCAAGACATACTCGAACGCCGCATTGCCGTCGAGAACGCATCGTATTATCTCGCCGCGCCAGTGGCGAATATGGACGAGCTCAATTTTATACTCGCCGTCCTAGCAGAAGCCGATTGCGATTTGCATTTAGATGTCAATAACGTCTATGTCAACAGCGTCAATCACGGCTTTGACCCCGTACACTTTATTCAGCAACTCCCTGCTGAACGCATCGTCTATGTGCATACTGCAGGGCATTATCAAGAAACACCCAATTTGATTATAGACACGCACGGCGCAGATGTTATCGAGCCAGTATGGGATTTATTGGCAACCACTTATCAACACTGCGGTGTCGTGCCCACGTTATTAGAGCGTGATTTGAACATTCCGCCATTAGACGAATTATTGCCAGAAGTGCAACGCATCGCCGATTACCAACGCCAATATGCACAACATCAACGCCGCACAGCCTGAGCTTGCCGACTGGCAACAATATCAACGCGAATTCACGCAATTTATCCGCGATCCGCAACACGCCAAAAAACCGCGCAAGGTTCAGCCTGCACGGATGCGATTATATGCAGAATTATTATTTAACAACGTTGAAGGCGCAGTCACGGCGTGCTTTCCCGTACTCTCCAGCCTAGTTGGGGTACGTAAATGGCGGCGGCTGGTGCGTGAATTTTATGCCACCCATCCATGCCATACGCCCTACTTTCGCCAAGTACCTGATGAATTTATCCAGTTTTTACAAAACGAATGGCACACCCAAGCTGATTACCCCGATTTCACCCTAGAATTAGCACATTACGAATGGATAGAGCTAGTGCTATCTATCTCCAATCGCGACCAAGACACACCATCATATAACGCCAACGGCGACCTGCTCACCGCCATACCACTGCTCAACCCCGTCATGGCTAATTTAATGTACCGCTATCCAGTCCATCAAATTAGCAAACGGTTTCGTCCTTTAACCGCGCCTGAAACAGCCACTTATTTACTTGTTTATCGCGACCAAAACGACGATGTCAGATTCAACGTACAAAACGCCATCACCGCGCGCCTCATAGAAATCCTCACACCACAGCACTTAACAGGAGAGCAAGCACTCACACAGCTCGCCACTGAAATGCAGCACCCCGACCCGCAAGCACTCGTCAGTTTTGGTGCGACATTGCTGCGTGACTTACATCAGCAGGGCTGTCTATTAGGCACGATTAACTAGCTGCGCCTGCTAACTCCGCAGGCGTATTCATATTCTGAAAAGCGGCTTCGTTCTCAAACGACACCACCACACACCGCTGTTGTGCCTGCCATGCGCGTACTTTACGCCCACCCGCCGCTAAAAAAACACGCAAACCAGCCGCTAAATCGCGACGACACAGCATCACCGTCGCATGTAAGCGTTCTGCCTCGGCAACCACCACATCGACATTATCGTCCGCGCTCGCCATCATTTTCGCCACCAAATCCATCGGTAAATAAGGCGTATCACATGGCACTATCAACACCCATTCGCTCTGCGCCACACGCAATCCCGCCAACACCCCCGCCAACGGCCCTAAATAGTCAGCACTCGCATCTTGAATAACAGCGTAGCCAAATCGCGCATAGTCATCAACATGCCGATTCGCACTTATCCACACATTATCGACTTGCGGCGCAATACGACTAATCACACATTGCACCAGCGGCACGCCAGCACAGCATAGTAAACCTTTATCATGCCCGCCCATGCGCCGCGCTTCACCGCCCGCCAATATCACCGCATCAACCATTTATTTGCGCTTAATTTTTCGATACAAAATAAAATGCTCGGTACGATTGCCCGCACGATGACCATGCCACACCGCACGCCAGCCAGCACGCGTCGGTATCACATCCGTATCAGCATCAATCTCAACCAACAACACCGAACACGTAGGCGCAACCGTATCTTCCACCCGCAAGGTTTGCACGCCCAAATAATAATCCAGCATCGCCCGCGCACCCGCATTCACGCCCTCACTAGCAACACAAGAACGACTAGGCAAATGCACCTGCATAGACTTCATCACCCCATCATAGCCCATACGCTCGTCCATAGGACGCTCAAACAAACTCGCCGCCAGCCCCCAAGTCAACGCCATCCCCGCCGCCCACGCAATCAACGGACGCTGAGGGGAACGTTGCATACGCACCAGCAATACCACCCAAGCAACGCAATACAGCACCGCCATCAGCACAGGGAAAGGATGCACATCCCCCACATAACTCGGCTGTAATTTACGCACATGCGCCGCCAATTGCGCAGGCACACCCAAATCAAACGCGCTCCAATAAATCCATGCCGCAATCGCCACCACACCAAAACTCATCATCGCAAACCAATACAAGGCATTCGCCGCCCCACGGCGCAAAGTAAACGCACTGCCCGCCGCCAACCAAGCCAGCGGTATCAATATCGGCAAACCATTATCAGGCGACGGATCAACCGTAAAACTCAACACTAACGTCATACTTAACCACATTGCCACAGGCAAAACCACACCCGTCGAAGTCAATTGTTCGCGCCGCGCATGCCACAACGTCCACAACGCCAACGGCCAAGCAGGCCAAGCAAACCAAGGTAAAAACTTGAAATAATAAGCCGTCCACGTCACGCCAGACGCACCCCAAAAAACCAAACGCGCTTGCACCTGACTATGCCACCAATCAATTAGCAAACT
Source organism: Sulfuriferula sp. (assembly GCA_013140765.1). Taxonomy (GTDB): domain Bacteria; phylum Pseudomonadota; class Gammaproteobacteria; order Burkholderiales; family Sulfuriferulaceae; genus Sulfuriferula. The sequence goes on along the minus strand of JABFSE010000011.1, from coordinate 18,617 downwards.
AGGTGCGGCCTGCCACAACGCCCAAGGCCAAATAAGCAACCAAGGTGCGACCGCCAACAACGTCATCAACGCCGCTTGCAACGTCCGCCACTGCCGCCAGTGCGGGCTAAACACAGGCAAGGCCAACAATGCCATCGCCAATGCAAACGTCTCCACCACGCCCACACTCATAAAGCTAATACCCAGCCCCGTGCCGACTATTGCACCGCCCAGATACGCTCGTCGCACCGACAAAGCCGCACCATAGCCGACCATAGCCACGCCCGCCAACAACGCCGTTTGCGGAATAGACTCATGCGCACGCACCCACAACCCTACGCTACCGACCAGCACTAGCGCGGCTAAACGCCCATGCTCACTACCATATAACTCACGCCCAGCGAACCCAGCAAACAACAACGCCAGCAACACAAAAAAGCCACCCGCCAGCCGCGCCGCATCATGCGCAGGCAACCAAGGCGCAAAGAGGTGCGCAAACATTGCCCCCACTATGCTATATAACGGCGGCACACCCAGCCAAGGCTCACCAGCCAGCGTCGGCACTGCCACAGGCATACCTGACAATATGCTATGTATCAGCCCCATCGTCTCAGCTTCGTCACCTTTCCAAGGCTCATGCCCTATCAAGCCAGGCAACAACCAAGCCAGGCACAACACCACTGTGAGCAAGCTAGGTACAAAACGATAAGGGCGTATAGAAAAGAGATTAGACACGTCATGCCCACGAGACAATAAAGCCATAATTTTACGCTAAAAAACAAAAAAGACAGCATTGGCTGTCTTTTTTGTTAGCACCGTCCCAAAATAGGGAGCAAGTTGCTTTATGCTGATTTCATGCCGTACTTTTGACGGAATTTTTCAACACGACCAGCGGTATCAACTATCTTTTGCTTACCCGTATAGAAAGGGTGGCATTCAGAACATACTTCAACATGCAAAGGCTTGATAGTTGTAGAGCGAGTCACAAACTTATTACCGCAACTGCAAGTTACGTTAATTTCATCATAATTTGGGTGTGTATCAGGTTTCATAATTTTATCCTAAGGTGCTGCGGCGTGTACGCAGAAAGACGAACATTATCAAGCAAAATATCAATACTTGCAACAGCAAAACATGATTTTATTGAATTTCATCACACAGCACCTTGACAACACCCCCACTAAAACGGCATAATGCGCGGCTTCGTAGTATGTTGGTGATGTAGCTCAGACGGTTAGAGCGATGGATTCATAACCCATAGGTCGGCGGTTCGATTCCGCCCATCACCACCATTTACCCGTTTAACACGGTGCAACGAAGTCTAACTAACCCGCCCACCAGCGGGTTTTTTATTGCCCAAATATCCAGCCTACTTACCCGCACCAAAAGCAAATTGACTATGCAAGTTTAAGCCAGTACCCGAGCGACTTTTTCGGCGATGGCTTCGGTGACAAAAGCGTTCAGGCTTTTATCGCCCGCCGCCAATACTGCCTGCCTGTGGATTTCAGGCGTAGTACGGACATTGAATGAGCCTTTTAAGGGCGCGTTGGGTTGGTGCCCTAATTCTTTACAATCTTGCAAATAAGCATCTACCGAAAACTCAAATTCCCGCTTTAAATCATTTAATGTGCTCGCCTCATAAGTCACTAAATCACGGATAAAGGCAAGTTTTCCATATAACGTACCATCTTCCAGTTGCGGCTCGATGGTGCCTAAGTAGCCTTTGTAGTTAAGATATGTCATAAAAACCCCCGAATCTTCAATTGTTCACGAACGTCTTTTAATGCGCCACCCTTGAGGTGATTCTCTGGGTGCGGCTTATGCAACCTGATGATATGGTCATGCTCCCGATTTAGAAACCTTACCCGAGAACCCGCCATCTCCTGCTTTTCATAACCCAACTGAGCCAACAAGGTAACTAGGTCAGACCATGCAAAAGTATTGCCTGCATGACGTAATTTATCCAATAACTTCTCTTGTTTACCCATATTGACTCCCAAACCAATTGCAACTAAGTATAGTTACGAACAATGCAATTTGCAACTGTTTTTAGTTGCAGCTATTACACAAGTGCCGCAAAGGGGGCAGTTCTAACTTTCAAACATTTATCGCAAAAACCCCAGCTCAAACACCATAGGGCGGAGTTTGTCGCCCAATGCTTTATAGGCCACTTCAAATTCACTGAAATCGACGGGCAGGGTGTCGCCGCTGGTGTTGCGGGCTTTCAGGGCGTTGCGGATTTGATACCAGCCTACGTCAGCGCGGTTGAGCTTGAGCGCGTCGCGCACGGTGTAAACGTCGGTGTCGTTGAAATAGGCTTGCCATAGCGTGCGCCCTGCGTCGAGCACGGCGACGGCCTCAATGGATAGGGTTTTATCCGCCAGATACTGCACCATGAAATCAGATTCAAAACGATCGGGCGCACCGACTTCGGTTTCGGTGTAGGGGATGAAGTGGTTGACGATAGACCAGGTTTTGTCGTTCCATTCCAAGCCGTCTGCGCTGGCGGTTTGATTGCAGCGGTGGAACAGCATCCAGATCAGGCAGTCTATTTTGAATTCGTCGGATAAGGACGCGGTGGGTTGCAGGAATTGATCGCGATCGTTAAGCCAGGTCGGTGCGAATAAGCGGCGTACTGCAAATACTATTGCGGCTTGCCACAGGTTTTCATTATTTACATAGAAACCATGCGAATCGCCCCATACAGAGGAAAATAAAACTGTTTGTTGTTCAGCGTGCTGAAAGTCATTATTTTGGCACCACATGTATCCAATAGCATCATCCGACCATTTATCTAAGTATTTTTTTGCGGTATAAGGCGTTATCGTATTTTTTAATGGGATAACTTGAACACTATTCGGCTTAGGTCGTGGCAACCAAACGTTTAAGTAAATACTATTTGGCAAATTGTAAAAAGTCTTCTCACCAATTTCCTGCGCATTCTTATCTAATACATCAACCCGAACCTCAGCAATTGATGTTTGTATACCTTGACGAGTTTCCCAAACTAAAAAACCAATAGGAAATTTTCCATTCAAACCATCGAACGCCTTGTTATGCACAACAAAACCACCTAAAAATTTTGCATTCCATTTCAAACGGAATTGCTCGAAATTAGGTGCATTCACATATTTTAGCGTGCTGAACATGGCTAATACCGCATTCGGTATTTCTTGCGCAACACGCGCGACAAACTGCGTGAAAAGTTCGTTGCTTGCTTTGCCATAATCAAGCATAGCTGCTGAGAATTTTGTATTTGCCACTCCTGATTTATTTTTTACATCTACAGTATCTATTGCTAAATTGCTACGATTCGCAGCCTCCGCATAGGGCGGGTTAATCAGCACCAGTATCTTCTTGCCCTCAGCAATGGCTTTACGCAATCCCGCTGGCACTTTGTCGGTGAGGCTGTAATCAATTTTGCCGTCATTAGTAATGTCGTCGTTCAAGTAATCATACTGAAAGCGTTGTGCGGCGACGCAGGTTTTGGTGGCTTTCATTACGTCCACGTCGGCGGCATCGAGCGTGCTCATATAGATGTTGCGCGGGTTGCTGTGTTTAACCTCTAAATTACCCACGCCGCAACACATGTCCCAGACGATGTATTCGCGTTGCCAGTTTTTGCCTAGGGTTTCGCTGAGTTTGTCGTAGGCTTTATCGACTACTGCCAGCGGTGTGTAATACGCGCCTTTGAAACTGCGTTCGTCTAAGGGTATCAAGCTGTCGCGGCGTTCTAGCAGGTAATCGCGGTATTCGGCTTTGGGTGGGCGGTGGTATATCGCCCAAAATTGGCGGTAGCCTTCCTTGTTGCCGAGCGCGTACATTTTGCCGTTTAAGCCGAATACGGGGGTGTTATTTTTGTAGAGCAGTTCGGCAGGTAGGTCGTTGTGGGTGGATACTGTGCCGTCGTTCATGATGTCGGCAAAAAACAGCAGGGCGTAGTCTTCTTCGCGCACGCCGTTAATCTCACGCCCTATCATGACTACCCATTTATCGAATACCTGCTTGAGGTTATCAGGCGTAATCGCGGTGCGGATGATGTCGCCTGATTTTATCGCGGCTTTGACGGTGGTAATAAATTCGTCTTCGTGGGTGGATATTTTGAACGAGACAAAGTGTGCGCCGATGTGGGCGGAGATTTCCGCTAGGGCTTCTTGCGTGTATTGGCTGGCTGATTTACCCCATTTGACGGTCTTTTTAGCCAAAAACGGCAACACGTCGGCGGATTTCATCAAGGCGGCTTTTTCGGTGTCGATGACGGCCAAAAACGGCGGGATGGTTTCGCCCGCATCGAGCGCCACTTGTACGTAATGCAGTAATTGCGTAAACATGGCGTAACTGGAATGTCGCCCTGTGTCCTTGGCCTCAAACCAGATTTCCTTGGTTTGTATGTCGATTAAGCCCTTGGTGTAGGCTTTGAGATTGAGTGCTTTGATGTAAGCGTCTTTGACATCTTCTTCACTGCGGGCGGCTTGGAGTTGGCTATAGAGTGACATGATGTATGGCTGGCTAGAATATAGGGTGGATGGTAATAAAAAAGGCGACCTAGGCCGCCTTTTTTATCGCTAACTATATCAATTACTTGATAATCGCGGCTAATTCGCCTTTAGCGTATTTAGCTGCCATTTTTTCTAAATCAACTGGTTTGATTTTAGCCGCTTGACCTGCGCAACCGAATGCTTCGTAGCGCAATTTGCAGATTTCTTGCATAGCTTTGGTAGAAGCAATCAGGAATTTACGTGGGTCAAATTCTGAGCGGTTTTCAGCCAAGAATTTACGCACAGCACCTGTTGAAGCCATACGCAAGTCAGTATCAATGTTTACTTTACGCACGCCGTGCTTGATACCTTCTACGATTTCTTCTACTGGTACACCGTAGGTTTCGCCCATGTCGCCGCCGAAATCGTTGATGATTTTCAACCATTCTTGCGGTACTGATGATGAACCGTGCATGACTAAGTGGGTGTTAGGAATGCGTGCGTGGATTTCTTTGATACGACCAATAGCCAAGATGTCGCCTGTAGGTGGGCGAGTAAATTTGTACGCGCCGTGTGAAGTACCAATAGCGATAGCCAATGCGTCAACACCTGTGCGTTTAACGAAATCTGCCGCTTCTTCTGGGTCAGTCAACAGTTGTGAATGATCCAATACGCCTTCTGCGCCCTGACCGTCTTCTTCACCTGCCATACCTGTTTCTAATGAACCTAAGCAACCTAATTCACCTTCAACTGAAACACCTACTGAGTGCGCGATTTCAGCTACTTTACGGGTGATTTCTACGTTGTATTCGTAGCTGGCTGGTGTTTTGCCATCTTCTTTCAAAGAACCGTCCATCATCACTGATGAGAAACCATCGGTAATTGAACGTACACATACAGGCATAGACGCGCCGTGATCTTGGTGCATAACCACTGGAATGTGTGGATAAGCCTCAACTGCCGCTGTAATCAGGTGGCGCAAGAAGCTCGCACCTGCGTATTTGCGCGCGCCTGCTGACGCTTGCATGATAACTGGACTACCACATGCGTCTGCCGCTTGCATGATAGCGTGAACTTGTTCAAGGTTGTTCACGTTAAAAGCAGGTAAGCCGTAGCCGTTTTCTGCCGCGTGATCTAATAATTGACGTAATGAAACGAGTGCCATTGCAATCTCCTAGGTTAAAAAATAAAAAGTTTATTTGTTGCGTGATTTGTATTCGCCGACTTTCACTATCTTCATGGTGTTAGTACCACCTGCTTCGCCGATAGGTTCGCCTATAGTGAGGACGATTAAGTCGCCTTCGCGCACAGCACCACGACGGCGCAATTCTTCTTCAGCTTCGATTAACAACGTATCGCGGTCTTTGGTTTCGACTTTGAAGTTGATAGGATAGACACCACGGTATAGTGTTACTTTGCGACGCGTTGCTGTTTCTGGCGTTAACGCGTAGATAGGTACGGCGGTACTGACGCGTGACATCCATAAGCAAGTTGAGCCTGATTGCGTTAATGCCGCGATAGCTTTAACGTTATCCAGATGCGTAGCGGTAAATATCGCCGCTAATGCGACTGATTCATCAACACGAGTAACGGCGTTATCTAATTTCTTACTGTTAAATTCTTGCTCAGTTTCTTTTTCAGCTTCGATACATACACGGTGCATAGCCGCGATGGCTTCGACTGGATACGCACCTGCCGCTGTTTCTGCTGACAACATCACCGCATCTGTGCCGTCTAGCACCGCATTGGCAACGTCTGATACTTCAGCACGCGTAGGGATAGGGTTTTCTATCATCGACTCCATCATTTGCGTTGCTGTAATGACAGGACGATTGTGTTTACGCGCCATGCGTATCATTTTCTTTTGCAATGCGGGTACGGCCGCATCGCCGACTTCCACACCTAAATCACCGCGCGCAACCATGATGGCATCGGATGCCAAGATGATTTCTTCTAAGGCTTCTATCGCTTCAGCGCGTTCGATTTTAGCGACTAATAAGCCGTGACCACCCGCTTCTTTAAGTAAGCGACGAGCCAAGTGCATATCGTCCGCCGAACGTGGGAAAGAAATAGCGATGTAATCTGCTTGCAAAGACGCTGCCGTTTTCAGATCTTCCATGTCTTTTTCAGTCAACGCTGCCGCTGACAAGCCACCGCCTTTACGGTTGATACCTTTGTTATTTGACAGCACGCCACCTTGGACGACTTTACAAATAATTTCTGCGCCAACGACTTCTTCTACCCACATTTCGATGCGACCATCATCTAGCAACAAAGTCGCGCCGCGTTCTAAATCGTTAGGGAGTTCTTTATAATCCAGCCCTACGCGCTCTTGGTTACCCAGTGTGCAATTGGCATCTAAGATGAATTTATCACCTGCCGCCAAGGTGATTTTGCTGTTTTCAAATTTGCCCACGCGTATCTTAGGCCCTTGCAAATCGGCTAACACGCCGACAGCGCGACCACGCGCACGCGCTAGGCTACGAACTAATTCAGCGCGGTCTATATGATCTTGCGCCGTGCCGTGTGAAAAATTCAAACGCACTACATCTAGCCCAGCTTCCATCATCTGGTCTAACACTTTTGCATCATTAGACGAGGGTCCTAATGTTGCGACTATCTTGGTTCTGCGTATCATGAAATTTTCCAGTACTGTATGAATTAAGGGGCGCAACCTTGCACCCGCTATGATTTAACCTGCCGCGCGTTGCTCCAAAATCTCTACGGCTGGCAATGTTTTGCCTTCCAAGAATTCCAAAAACGCACCACCAGCAGTTGAAATATAAGAAACTTTATCAAAAATATCGTACTTTTGTATTGCCGCAATGGTATCGCCACCACCTGCCAGCGTAAACGCGCTGGTGTTCGCAATCGCGTCAGCGATGGTTTTAGTCCCTGCGCCGAATTGGTCAAACTCGAATACGCCTACAGGACCGTTCCAAACCACCGTGCCTGCTTTCATGATGATGTCAGCCAGTTCTTGCGCTGATTTAGGACCGATGTCGAATATCATATCATCGTCTAACACATCGCCTGCATCTTTCAGAATAGCAGGTTCGTTCGCGTCAAATTTTTTCGCGCAGACTACGTCAACAGCAACAGGAATAGTTGCACCACGCGCTGTCATTTTCACCATCAAGGCTTGTGCAACGGGCACTAAGTCGTCTTCACATAAGGATTTACCGACGTTTTTGCCTGTTGCTTTGATGAAGGTGTTAGCGATACCGCCGCCTACGACTAATTGATCCACTTTTTCTGATAAGGCTTCTAGCACGGTCAATTTAGTTGACACTTTAGAGCCGCCAACAATAGCAACCATAGGACGTGCTGGATTTAACAATGCCTGCGTTAATGCTTCTAACTCTTCAGTCAGCAAAATACCTGCCGCCGCGATAGGGGAAAATTTTGCCACGCCGTGGGTAGAAGCCTCAGCGCGATGCGCTGTGCCAAACGCGTCCATCACAAATACATCACATAAAGCAGCGTATTTTTGTGCGGTTTCATCTAGATTTTTCTTTTCACCGATGTTGAAACGCACGTTTTCCAACAATACCAATTCGCCATCAGCCACTTCAAAGCCGCCATTTATCCAGTCCTGGATTAAGCGCACTGGTTTGCCTAGTTTTGCAGACAATACGTCAGCAACAGGTTGCAATGAGTTTTCGGCTGAAAATTCGCCTTCGGTCGGGCGACCCAAATGTGAGGTCACCATCACTTTTGCGCCAGCTTTCAGGCAATGCTCGATAGTGCGCATAGATGCTGTGATGCGTGCGTCAGAAGTGACTTTACCGTCTTTAACTGGCACATTCATGTCAGCACGAATAAAAACGCGTTTACCTTTGAGGTCAAGATCAGTTACTTTGATAACAGCCATACTATTCTCCAAATTTAAGTAAGATTTAAGGTTAGATTTGTTTATCTAAACTTAAGACTCACAAAATAGAAAGTGGGCTGGCATTGCCAACCCACTCACAATCAATTACTTAGCGACAGTTTCCACTAAACGTAGCATGTTACAGGTGTAACCATATTCGTTATCGTACCAAGCCACAACTTTAACGAAAGTGCTATCCAACGCAATGCCTGCGTCCACGTCAAAAATAGACGGGCAAGTATGACCACGGAAGTCGGTCGAAACCACTTTATCAGTGGTGTAACCTAACACACCCTTCATTTCGCCTTCAGAAGCCGCTTTCATCGCCGCGCAAATGTCAGCGTAAGTTGTTTCTTTGAGCAACTCTACTGTCAAATCGACCACAGAAACGTCTGAAGTTGGTACGCGGAAAGCCATACCTGTGAGCTTCTTGTTCAACTCAGGAATCACCACGCCCACGGCTTTAGCAGCACCCGTTGACGATGGAATGATGTTTTCCAAAATGCCACGACCACCACGCCAATCTTTGCTAGATGGACCGTCAACGGTTTTTTGCGTGGCGGTTGCCGCGTGTACTGTCGTCATCAAACCACGTTTGATACCGAAGTTATCGTTCAACACTTTAGCCACAGGTGCTAGGCAGTTGGTGGTGCAAGAAGCGGCTGAAACAATGGCTTCGCCTGCATATTTGGTGTGATTTACGCCATACACAAACATAGGGGTGTCATCTTTAGACGGTGCGCTTTGTACTACTTTCTTAGCACCCGCTGTGATGTGCGCTTGGCAAGTGTCTTTAGTCAAGAAGAAACCTGTTGCTTCGATGATGATGTCAGCGCCAACTTCGTCCCACTTCAGATTTGCTGGATCGCGCTCTGCGGTCAAACGGATAGGTTTGCCGTTGACCGTCATGATGTTGCCTTCAACAGACACAGTGCCGTTAAAACGACCGTGTACTGAATCGTATTGCAACATGTACGCCAAGTATTCTGGATCTAACAAGTCATTGATAGCCACTACTTCGATGCTAGGGAAATCTTTTGCGATTGCACGGAACGCCATACGACCAATACGACCAAAGCCGTTAATACCTACTTTAATTGCCATTACTACTACTCCTAACGATAAAAAATCTTATCCTCAGCCAGCATGATGTGCGGGCTGGGGTCACGCATCAAATTACAATACGCCTTTAACGGTATTGACTACGTTTTCAACGGTGAAACCAAAGTGTTTGAACAACGCTGGGGCAGGGGCTGATTCACCGAATGTATCCATGCCCACCACTGCGCCTTCCAAACCGACGTATTTATGCCAGAAGCCAGTCACGCCCGCTTCTATCGCCACGCGCACGACACCTTTAGGCAATACGCTGGCTTTGTAAGCAGCATCTTGACGGTCGAATACGTTAGTTGAAGGCATAGAGACAACACGTGCGGCAATGCCAGATTCTGCCAATGCGGCTTGTGCTTTCACTGCTAATTCAACTTCAGAACCCGTAGCTATCAACACAACTTGTGGATTCGCTACATCTTTCAATACATAACCACCACGTGCAACATTAGCGATAGTCGCTTCATCACGCGCCATGAACGGCAAGTTTTGACGGCTCAGGATCAAGCTGGTAGGGCCATCATGACGCGCCACACCGAAACCCCAGGCAACAATGGTTTCTACCGTATCGCAAGGACGCCATACATCCATGTTAGGTATCATGCGCAAGGTGGCTGTTTGTTCAACTGGTTGATGAGTAGGACCATCTTCGCCCAAGCCGATAGAATCATGGGTGAACACCCAGATAACGCGCTGTTTCATCAACGCCGCCATACGCAATGCGTTACGCGCATATTCAGAGAACATCAAGAATGTACCGCCGAATGGCAACAAACCGCCATGCAACGCCATACCATTCATAATGTGGCTCATACCAAACTCGCGCACACCGTAGGAAATGTAATTACCTGTTGATTTGCCGTGTACGTGATGACAACCTGTCCAGTTGGTCAAGTTAGAACCAGTCAAATCGGCTGAACCACCCAGAAACTCTGGCAATGCAGGTGCTAATGCGTTAATCGCGATTTGTGATGCTTTACGCGTTGCGACAGTTTCAGCTTTAGCGTTAATTGCCGCGATTGCTTGCGCTAAATGCGCGTCCCAATTGGCTGGCAATTCGCTGGCTGTACGGCGAGTAAACTCAGCCGCTTCAGCTGGATAAGCTGCCGCGTATTCAGCGAATTTGTTATTCCATAAAGTTTCCAGACCTGCGCCTTTAGTGCGTGCATCCCAGCCTTCATAAATATCAGCAGGGATTTCAAACGGCGCATGATTCCAGCCCAGATTTTTACGGGTGTCAGCGATTTCCGCTTCGCCCAAAGCCGCACCGTGTACATCGTGCGTACCTTCTTTGTTGGGTGAGCCTTTACCGATGATAGTTTTGCAGCAAATCATCGTTGGCTTGTCGGTAACCAATTTAGCCGCTTGTACTGCCGCCTCTACCGCCGCAACGCTGTGACCATCCACGCCTGCAATCACATGCCAGCCGTAAGATTCAAAACGCTTAGGTGTGTCATCAGTAAACCAGCCTTCAACATGACCGTCGATAGAAATACCGTTGTCGTCCCAGAATGCAATCAATTTACCCAAGCCCCATGTGCCTGCCAATGCGCAGGCTTCATGCGAAATACCTTCCATCAGACAACCATCGCCCAGGAACACATAGGTGTGATGGTTAACGATTTCATGATCAGGTTTGTTAAATTCGGCCGCTAGCAATTTTTCCGCCATCGCCATACCAACCGCATTGGTGATCCCTTGACCCAAAGGACCTGTGGTGGTTTCTACCCCAGCGGTGTAGCCGTATTCTGGGTGACCTGGCGTTTTGGAGTGCATTTGGCGGAAGTTTTTGATTTCTTCGATAGGCAAATCATAGCCAGTCAGGTGCAATAACGCGTAAATCAGCATAGAGCCATGACCATTAGACAGCACAAAACGGTCGCGATCAGCCCATTTAGGATTGTTAGGATTGTGACGCAGATGGTGATTCCATACTACTTCAGCGATTTCCGCCATCCCCATAGGTGCGCCTGGGTGACCAGATTTTGCTTTTTCAACCGCATCCATCGCCAATGCGCGGATAGCGTTTGCTAATTCGTTACGAGTTGCCATGCTTCTTCCTTAGAAATAAAAAATGGGGATACGCCTAAGCGAAATACTCTCGATTATCGCCGACATGAGGATTTTCAGCAAGCATAAACCACGCATCATCACGCAGTTTATAGCCACTAAATTTATGCTGAATGTTTATAAATTAACAGGCAGTTTTTCTGCCGCGCGTATCCAGTCACGCCATTCGTCAAACAAATCGCGCCCTAACGCCGCTACTACAGGACGTTGCCAAGGCGTTGCCGCCCAAAAATCATCTTCTTCTAACGTACAACAATGTCCGCCTGCTTCCTGCATAATCAGGCAACCAGCGGCGTAATCCCACAGCTTTTGCCCGCCATGCAAATACACATCAAACCGACCCGCCGCCGTATAACACCAATCTAGCGTACTCGCACCAAAATTACGTTGCGATGCGTAAGGCGGATGCAACGCAATTTGCGCGGTAATGTTGTCGCTAATGCGCTTCAACTCGACTGCCGCCAAGCTCGCCCGCAAATCAGGTGAGCGCGTCAAAATCGGCAACGCCGTGCCATTCAGAAACGCACCAGCACCTTGTTCAGCATAAAACATCTCGTCAGCCACGGGGTCGTAAATCACCCCCAGCACGCTACGCCCATACCGCATCAGGGCGACAGAAACCGCAAAATAAGGAATGCCGTTGACGAAATTAGACGTGCCGTCGATAGGGTCTATGCACCACAAGCCAGCATCGCCCGCATCCCATTGCGCCTGCTGTTCGGCTTCGGTCATTTCCTCGCCCAGCACAGGGTAGGGTGCGATTTTTTGCAATTCGACCACCAGCGCGTTTTGGCACGCCAAGTCGGCTTCGGTGAACATACTGCCGTCGTCTTTACGGCTATGCCCGATTTTCAGATAACGCGGCATGACTTCGGTTTGCGCGACGCGTTTTACCGCCGCCATGACTAGCTCTAACATAGACTCACTTCCACTTAATCGAACAACCCATACTCGGAATTTGGGCAACAGGCCCTTTTTGCGTGGTCGCTACTTGCACCATGGCTACAAATAAATCCCGCCGCACGCCTTCAGGCGCGGTTTCTTTACGTGACGCATCAAAACGCCCACGATACTGCAACTCACCTGCACGATTCAAACCAAAAAAATCAGGCGTACATACCGCATCGTAAGCCTTTGCCACAGCTTGCGTTTCATCAATCACGTAAGCAAACGGAAAATCAAACTCAGCCGCCACTTTGCCCATATTTTCAAAGCTATCTTCTGCATAATCAGCGGCATCATTCGACATAATCGCAATACTGTTCACGCCATGCGCATCCCGCAACTCACGGCACGCGGCGACCAAACGTGGTCGTATAGATTGCACGTAAGGACAATGATTGCAAATAAACATCACCAACAAGCCGTTTTCACCCATAGCGGAAGCCAAGCTATGACGTTGACCATCTACGCCCAACAAATCAAATTCAGGGGCTTGCCAGCCGAAATCACACACAGGGGTTTGTAAACTAACCATATTTCACTCCACAGACATTGAATTTAACAGTTATCATATCACGCAAACTTACCCTATACGCACCCCTTGTCATGTCACGATTTTATTTCCCTGATAATATACAAACCCACCAAGACTATGCGTTGCCCGATGCCGCCGCGCATCATGCCGCACGCGTACTACGTTTGAGCGTGGGCGACCACATCACTTTATTCAATGGCTTAGGCGAAGAATACGCCGCCACTATCACTTTTATTGATAAGCGCAACGTCAATGTGCATATTGAAAATTGCCAAAATATCAGCCGCGAATCACCGCTGCACACGACTTTGGTACAAGGCATATCCAGCGGCGACCGCATGGATTACACCTTACAGAAAGCCGTAGAGCTAGGCGTAACCCACATACAGCCTGTGAGTTGCGCCCGTAGCGTGGTCAAACTCAACGATGAACGTGCCGACAAACGCCGCCTGCACTGGCAAAACCTCGTCATTGCCGCGTGCGAACAATGCGGGCGTAACCGCGTGCCGCAAGTCGCACCCGTTATCAGCTTATCGACTTGGCTCACTACACCCAGCACCAGCCAATTACGCCTATTATTCGCCCCAGATGCAACGCACACTTTGCACACACTCACGCCGCCGACTGCCGCGATAGAATTACTCGCAGGTCCCGAAGGTGGTTTTACAACCGCTGAATATCAAGCCGCATTAGCTGCACAACACACGGCGATACAACTAGGTCCACGCGTACTGCGTACCGAAACAGCAGCACTGGCGGCGTTAAGTGCGATACAAACGCTGTGGGGTGATTTTTAAGCTGATTCCCAACGAAATATGAACAAGCGCAGTCGTCGTGCAAAGGTCTCGAGCCGTGGACAACGCCACTGATAGCTTATACACTCACCACTAAAATCAACGAGTCTCACTATGCCGACCACACCACCCAGCTCATTTGTCCCTTGGTTTCGCGCCGCCGCGCCGTATATCCACGCTTTTCGTGGCAAGACGTTTGTACTTGCGTTTGGCGGCGAGGTGCTCACCGACGGGCAATTTACCCGCCTCGCGCATGATTTGAATCTACTCAACAGCCTAGGCGTGCGCCTGGTGCTGGTGCATGGGGTGCGCCCACAAGTTGAGGCGCACCTGATAGAACGCAAAGCTGAAATCCGCTATATCGACGGCTTGCGCGTCACCGATGCAGATGCCTTAATGTGCGTAAAAGAGGCTGTGGGCGAGGTGCGGGTAGAAATCGAGGCTTTGCTTTCTATGGGATTACCTAATAGCCCGATGGCTAATGCGGATATTCGCGTTGCTTCGGGTAATTTCGTCACCGCCCGCCCGCTGGGAGTACGTTTAGGCGTGGACTTACAACACACAGGCGCAGTACGCAAAATCAACACCGCCGCCATCCGTCAACGACTGGATGATAACGACATCGTGCTACTTTCACCGCTAGGCTATTCGCCCACAGGGGAGATTTTCAACCTCTCACTAGAAGACGTTGCTACCGCCGCCGCCACTGAATTAGCGGCTGATAAACTGATATTCCTCATGGAAACCGACGGTGTACAAAACGCGCTAGGTGAGCTGATACGCAGTTTGAGCGTCAGCGAAGCGCAACCCTTATTAAGCCTTAATTTAGCCGATGACGTAGCCTATTATTTACCCTGCGCTATCCACGCCTGCCAGCATCAGGTCAAACGCGCGCATTTAATCAGCCGTCATACCGACGGCGCATTATTGAGCGAGCTATTCACTCGCGATGGCATAGGCACGATGATTACGCCTGCGCGTCTGGAAACGCTACGCGCCGCTCAAATCGACGACGTAGGCGGAATTTTGGCATTGATACAGCCGCTAGAGGCTGATGGCATGTTAGTCAGACGCTCACGCGAACGTTTGGAAATGGAAATTGACCGTTTCATCGTGTTAGAACACGACGGCATGTTAATCGGCTGTGCCGCGCTCTACCCTTTTACCGACGACCATGTCGATGACCAAGCAGGTGAACTAGCCTGCCTCGCCATCCATCCAGACTATCGCGGTCAGGCACGTGGCGATGCGCTACTTGAAGCCGTAGAACAAGCCGCTAGACAATTAAACTTACGCCGTTTATTTGTCCTCACCACCCACACCGCACATTGGTTTATAGAGCGCGATTTTGTCAGTGCCAACGTCAAAGATTTGCCCACGCAAAAACAATTACTATACAATTATCAACGACGCTCTAAAGTGTTTGTTAAACAACTATAAAACACGGGGAATGCACCATTGCGAGCATCGGCAACAACATGAGCATTAGCCGTCGCCATTTTTGCGCGGGTTTATTACTGGGTGCGCTTCCCTTACGCACCATTGCCGCGCCGCGCACTTTGACATTAGGCTTATTCCCTAACCTGCCCGTTAATAAATTAGTTGAGATTTACCAACCGCTGGCTAATTATCTAACACAACAATTAGGTCAGCCTGTACGCTTGAGTTCGGCTAAAGATTTTCGTAGTTTTTATCTCGCCACGCGTAATAAAGAATTTGACCTTATCGTCACCGCACCTAATCTGGCTTGGCTGGCCATGACAGAATCGCACTATCAACCGCTAGTCCGCTATGCCAAACGCGTATCGGGCATACTGGTGAGTGCTAAAACATCACACATAGATAAAGTCAACGCCTGCCGTGGCAAAACTATCGCCTTTACCGACCCCTTGACTATCGTTTATCAACTAGGCGTGAGTTACCTCAAAACGCAGGGTTTGCAAGCTGACACAGATTACTTGCCCATCCCATATAACAATCACACTAACGCCGCATTGTCGGTGATGCTGGGTAAAGCAGACTGTGCGATGATAGGTCAATTACCCTATGCCCAAATGTCAGTAGAGGTGCAATCATCGTTACGTATTATTGCGCACACGCCTGAAGTCACCAGCCAGTTTATCTTAGCCAATCCTGACTTGAGTACAGCCGTCCGCGACAATATCCGCACCGCACTGATACGCTATGCGTACACCACCACAGGGGCCGCTTTTATTGATACACAACGCTTAGGTGGCATTATCAATGCTGTACCCGCTGATTTAGCGACATTACAAACTTACGGTCTTATTACGCAAGCGCAATTATCTGCCCCCACACCATGAAATCGCGCTGGTACTTTCCTCTCTGGCTCAAGATACTCGTCGCCGCATTATCAGTACAGATACTGGTGTTATTCGCATTGGGCTACGCCAGCGTGAGCTTAGTCAATCAAGCCTTGTTGCAACAAAACGAAACCCGACTCAACGAACTACGCCCACTCCTCAACGCTAACATCGCCAGTGCTTTATTTCAGCGTGACCTAGCAGGCATACGCACACTATTCAAACACATACAGCGCAACGAAGGCATACGCTATTTACGTCTGGTTGACGAATCGGGTAAACTCATCGCCACCATCGGCACACCCATAGCCAGCACACATAGCTATATGCAGATGCCCACTAATATGCCTAATGCAATACACAACACCTTGCTCATCAAAATAGACGACCTCGTCGTTGGCACGCTGTACTTTGATCTCGCCACCGACGTTGCCCAGCGCACACGACAACAGCTGATATGGCGCGGCTTTCTCATTGCGACGATTGCTACCGTTATCGCCTTTGTACTTTTACTATTGTTAAGCCTGCGCCTCACCCGCCGCTTGGAAAAACTCACCCACGCCAGTGAACAACTCGCCGCAGGCAATTTATACGTTGAGTTATTTGACCACAGTCGAGATGAAGTCGGCAAACTCAACACAACGTTTAATCAAATGAGCAGCAGCCTGCGACAACGCATCGGTGATTTACACGCCATGCAAATTTCACAACAACAGGGCTTGCGACATGCCCAAGCTGAACAAACACGGCTCAACGCATTATTGTCAGCGATGAATCTGGGTATCTTGTTTGTTGATAACGATGGCAAAATCGTCTATTACAACCCTGCGTTTACCGAAATATGGCGACTAACCCCAGCCGCCTCGCTGATAGGGCAAATGGCCAACCTAGTCATGAGCACTGCTAACGTCACCCTGCAAGATCCCGTCACCTTTGCCGAATACCTGCATCAAAGGCACGGTAGCGAGTCTAGCCTATTGGAAATCGAGATGTTGGATGGTCGAGTCGTCACCCACAGCATACGCACCATACTCGCCGACGACGCGCAGATAATCGGTGCACTGTGGATATTTGAAGACATTACCAATGAACGACAAACTGCCCAAAAACTAATTTACATGGCGGAGCGTGACGCGCTCACGGGCTTATATAATCGCCGTAGCTTTGAATCCGCCTTGCAACGCGCTTTTCAAGAGCACACGCGGCATCCGCAAACGGGTGCTTTATTATTCATAGATTTAGACGGCTTTAAGTACGTCAATGACGCGTTCGGTCACCATACGGGCGATGAAGTTTTAAGCCGTATTGCCACCGTTATGACAGCGCAACTACGCACCAGCGAAGCACTTTATCGCTTAGGCGGCGACGAATTCGCGGTATTGCTCACCAACATAGACTTAGCGGGTGCGCAGACACTAGCCAGCAGACTTACCAGTGTCGTCGCACAAATCCCATTCCAATTTAACGAAGCCGCTATACGTATTACCACCAGCATAGGCATTGCACTATATCCTGAACACGCACTAGACGACGAAGCCTTAGTCGCACGGGCAGATGCCGCCATGTATCAAGCCAAACAAGCAGGTAAAAACAGCTGGCGCGTTTATCAAGCCGAAGCAGATAGCTCACAACGTCAAGTATTAGCCATGCACTGGCATCAGCGCATAGACCTCGCGCTGCAACTAAATCTGTTTGTCATTTACCTGCAAGGCATTTATAAAATGGACGAACGCACACCATGCCACTATGAAGTGCTAATACGCCTGCAAGAAAAAATAGACGCGCCACCCATCTTGCCCGAGCAATTCATTCCCATTGCCGAACGCTCAGGACAAATACTGGCAATAGATCGCTGGGTGCTCAAGCAAAGCATCATGACCTTGGCCACCCATGCCGACTTACCCGCGCTGGCGGTAAACTTGTCGGCGCGGTCATTAGACGATACCAGCTTGATACAATATATCGCTGAACAAGTCGATTACCACCAAATAGATAGCGCACGGCTGATGATAGAAATCACCGAAACTGCCGCATTATCTGACTTGCAAGATGCACAACGCACCATATTGTCATTGCGGCTCATGGGTTGCTCTGTCAGTTTGGACGACTTTGGCACTGGCTTTGCTTCATTCGCTTACCTTAAATACCTCGATGCCGACATCCTCAAAATAGATGGTCTGTTTATACGTACGCTGCACGAAGAGCCAGACAACCGCATTTTTATCCAAGCTATCGTTGACGTAGCGCACGGGCTAGGCAAGCAAACCATAGCCGAATGCGTAGAAACGGCCGACACCTACGCCGTATTAAAAGAGCTCGGAGTCGATATGGTACAAGGCTATTATTTGCACAAACCTGCGCCCCTCGTCTAAGCACCCCGTCTCAGTGTAGAATAGCAACTTAATTTGTTCATTAGGTTACTATCGTGCTCGCTACTCAAGGTCTCACCATACAATTCGGCGCAAAGCCATTATTTGAAAACGTCACCGTTAAATTTGGTGACGGTAACCG
>JABFSE010000015.1 GCA_013140765.1 Sulfuriferula sp. | reverse complement strand
GGTTATCGGCGCGGCGATGCGTAAACTCGTCCACCTTATCTATGGCGTAGTGAAGTCTGGCAAGCCATTTGATGCTAATTTCGCTAATAAGGGGCTTGCTATTCAAGACGGTATCTGACCCCGATGCTCCTCCCAAATTTCGATGACAATTGCACCATAGCACACCCAACTAAATTGCTCGACTGTTATGCACGCGATAAATTGCAGGTTAAGCGGTGTATCCACGAAGTCTTGCAACCTAACCAACATGATTTCAGTTGCGCTACGAGGTCAATCTAGCTAAAGCCATGAGGCTGCGCCGCAAAACACCTGCTACTGCGTGGCGTGACACGGGTAACGGCCTCGCCATTACACCATCAATACTGTTTTTTCTGTATCAACTCAATTTGATAACCATCAGGGTCAGTCACAAAAGCGATCACTGTCGTGCCGTGTTTCATCGGACCTGCTTCACGCGTGACGTTGCCTCCGCGCTGTTTGATGTTGGCACAAGCTGAGTAAGCATCATCCACCTCAATTGCTAAATGCCCAAAACCCTTACCCAAGTCATAGCTGGTTACGCCCCAATTATATGTCAGCTCGATAACGGTATTGGATTGCTCATCACCATAACCCAGAAAAGCCAGCGTAAACTGACCTGTAGGATGATCGGTGCGGCGCAATAAGCGCATACCTAATACGTTGGTATAAAAATCAATCGCGCGGTCTAAATTGCCAGTGCGTAACATGGTGTGGAGTAAGCGCATAGTTTGGTCATCACTTTCTTAAAATTCGAACACGTGTCCTTGCTGTAATGGCTTAATCGAATGAAACTGTGTATTCAATGCGACAATCTCATCAAGGATTAAGGTTTCTCGCCCTGGTTTCAAATGCGTAATATAAATAGGGGCTTGCTGTTGATATTGCGTTAGTTCTTGCAACAAGCTCACAGGTGAGAGGTGTTTAGCGATTTCGGCAATGCCGTGTTCGTCTTGTGGAAAAGCGGTTTCGATAATCAACGCATGTAACACCGCTATTTGATTGATGTAATGCCATAACGCGGGGTTTTGTGCGGTATCACCTGAGAACACCACACTACTGGTTTGACTGCTTAACTGATAGCCTACGGCGGGCACAGTGTGATTAGCTGGCAACGCGGTAATGCCGCGCTCACCTAGCTGTACAGTCTCATAAACTTCAATCGCGCTAAAGCGCAGGTAAGGGTTGGCGGGCGGCACTTCGGTAAAATCAGGCCATATACGCCAATTGAATATATCTGTGCGCAAAATCTCAAGCACAGCATCTATCGCATACACGGTAACAGGACGGTCGCGCATCGCACCGACAGAATCTAACAATAACGGCAACGCGAGTATGTGGTCTAAATGGCTGTGGGTGATAAAAACATGGTCAATTAACGTCAGTTGTTCCAATGATAATGACAACACGCCGCTACCTGCATCAATCAAAATATCGTTATCAATCAGCATAGCAGTGGTATGGCGTGTGCCGCCTACGCCCCCGCTACAGCCTAAAATTTGCAATCTCATTTGCTTTCAAACACCCAAACGCCATCCCAATCGGCTGCTGGTGGATGAGTGCGGAAATAGCTAATACGTTGTAAATAAATATCATACAAACCCGTCGGCGAGTCTAGGGTTTGCGCCTGTTTTATCATCGCCTCTAGTTCGGCTTGCGCCGCATCCCAGTTTTGTGCTCGATAAGCTGCTAACACGCTGGCAAAACCATCCGCTAACGTTAGCAAAGGTTTTGCCAAGTCACTACGCAAGCCTAACGGTTGGTAAATTTTCACTGGATGCAATTTACCTTTTACGCGCACGCTGTCTAATTCAACAAAAACCATCTCAGGCAACGCCGCGACTGTGTTTTCACCGACGACCATACCCACATCATACTGCTTAGTAATGCCTTCTAAACGCGACGCTAAATTTACCACATCGCCCATTACCGTATATGCCATGCGAAATGTGGAACCCATGTTACCGACACTGACTTGCCCCGTATTCACGCCCACACCGACATGTAACTGCGGCCAATTTTTTTCAGCAAAGCGTTGATTAAGCGTCACCAACGCCGCTTGCATCGCCAATCCCGCCAAAACGGCATCGCGTGCATGATGCGAGTTGTCCAGTGGCGCACCCCAGAATGCCATGATGCAGTCGCCCATATATTTATCTATCGTGCCTTGGTGTTGATGTATGACGGCAGTCATCGCGCCCAAAAATTCGTTCAATAAATCCGATAACTGCTGTGGTGTTAGTCCCTCGGAAATAGTGGTAAAGCCGCGCACATCCGAGAATAAAATGCTTAGATCTTTACTTTCTGATCGCATGTTGAATTTGGATGGGTCATGGCTCATTTCATCGACTAGCTCAGGTGGCACATATTGCCCAAATAGCCCCGTAATCTGGCGTTTAGCCAACGACTCAGCAAAATAACCCCACGCCATATTCAATATCATGAGCACGCCTATCAACACCAGCACAGGTGCGGCATTGAGCACTAAATTAGACTGCCAAGCCCATGCCAATACGGCAACATAACTGCCTGCCAACGCCACGCTTAATAACGCACCACGCAACGGCGTGAGCTTGGGCAATATCAAGGTCAAGCCCAGCCCTAATAGCAACAATAACGCCATATCCAAAGCACGTGCATAGCTAGGTTGATAGCGCAGATTGCCGTCTAAGATACCCGAAATCAGGTTGGCATGGATTTCCACACCAGGATAATTTTGCACCACAGGGGTAACGCGTAAATCTAGCAAACCTGGTGCTGTTGTACCGACAAGGACAATGGCGTTTTCTAATAAAGCAACAGGTGCACGCCCTGCCATCACATCTATCGCGGACAAATAGGTATAGCCAGGATAAGCGCGATACGGCACGAATGCCGCACCGCTAGTATTAACGGGAATGAGCATATCATCGGCCGCCAATGCCAGACGCTGCGTATTAAATGGCGGCTCACGCATAGATTTAAGCTGCAACTGCGTACCCATAGCCGCTTGTAGCGTCGCTAACGACAAGCTAGCGTAAGCCGCGCCTTGATAGCGCATCAGCATATCCATTTGCCTAGTAACACCGTCAAAATCAGCTGTCATATTGAAATAACCCGCGCTCACTGCAGATTGTTGTAATTGGCTTAAATTTGCGCCATAACCCGCTGCATGAGGCAACTGTAACCGTGCAGTTTGTTCAGCGGTAAGTACAGGCTTAGGCAACGCGCCCAGCTGTTGCGGATAAGGCGTAAAATAATAACCTAACACGGCAGGTGCTAACGTCAACGCTTGCGCAAAACGCGCATCATAATCCAGACTAGGACGTAAATGATTTAACACCTGCTGAAACTGCGCATCATTTTTGAATTTGCTATTAGCAAGCTGTGTCAGTGTCGCCAAGCCCGAGCTGGTATCGACCTCAGCAAACACTAAATCGTAACCCACAGCGGCAACATGGTAATGAGAAAACAGCGACTCCGTGAGTTGCGCTAACTTATCGCGCCCCCAAGGCCAACGTCCGACTTGCTTGAGGCTGGCTTCGTCTATATCCACGATTACCACACGCGGGTCTATATTATGCGGCATAGTCAGTAATAAACGCACATCGTAAGACCAAGCCTCCAGCCTATCCATCACGCCCAATCGCACTACGCCCGTGCTGTACAGCACCAATACGATAACGATAAGCAGGCTAACCAGCCGTCGTGATAAGTATTTTATGCCCATAGTTCCTCAGGCAGAACCACCGCCGTCCCTAATTTAGCAACGACAATGCCTGCCGCGCGATTAGCATATCCCATTGCGTCTTGTATCGTTGCGCCCGCCGCCAGCATCGCGCCCAGTGTGGCTATCACGGTATCCCCCGCCCCACTCACGTCATAAACTTCACGCGCAACGGTCGCTTGATGGAAAATACCTGTTGCGGTAAACAACGTCATACCTGCTTCGCTACGCGTTACCAATAATGCCTGTAAATTCAATTGACTACGCAACGATTCCGCCTTAGCGCGAAACTCCGCTTCATCACGCCAAGTCCCCGCAACAGCACGAAACTCACTCAAATTAGGCGTAAGCACGGTAGCGTGTTGGTAACGCGCATAATCATCCCCTTTGGGATCAACTAAAACGGGGATGTTTAATTGGTTAGCCGCAGCTATCATCTCGGCAATATGAACTAAACTACCTTTGCCATAATCCGACAGAATCACTAAATTATAATCAGCAATCAAGTGCTGAAAATCAGCCAATTTAGCCGCCAGCACAGTATCGCTAGGTGGCGTTTCAAAATCAATCCGCAATAACTGTTGCTGACGACCTATCACCCTTAATTTAATAATCGTATCAACACTGGCATCTTGGTGTAAATGCGCTTGCACCCCCGCCGCGCTCAACAATTGCGCGACTTCTGCACCTGCCTCATCTTGACCGACGATAGACAACAAAGTCGTCGGCGCACCTAGACTAGCGGCATTGCGGGCGACGTTAGCTGCCCCGCCTAAACGTGCTTCCTGTTTGTGCACCTTAACAATAGGTACAGGCGCTTCAGGAGAAATCCGCGCCACATCGCCAAACCAATAACGATCCAGCATGACATCACCCACCACTAAAATCCGTGCCTGGGTTAAATCACTATGCGCATGCAAGCTCATTTACGACCTATGGCGAAATACTCAAAACCCAATTCACGCATTTGCGCAGGCTCGTATAAATTACGCCCATCAAATATCACTGGATGCTTGAGGCTAGCTTTAATGACTGCGAAATCAGGGCTACGGAAGACTTTCCACTCTGTCACAATAGTGAGCACATCCGCGCCAACCAAGGCCGCTTCAGGCGTATCAACCAAAGTTAGTTGTGGATGATTGCCATAAATACGCTGAGTTTCATGCGCGGCGGCAGGGTCAAATGCTTGCACATGCGCCCCACGTTCCCACAAGCCTTCCATCAGCACACGACTGGAAGCCTCGCGCATATCATCGGTATTAGGTTTGAATGCCAACCCCCACAACGCTATACGCATACCTGATAAATCGTTGCCGAAACGCGCAATGATTTTAGACAGTAATAAATGCTTTTGCGCTTCATTAGCGGTTTCTACCGCGTCTATCACCCGCATAGGCACGCCAAATTCAGCGGCAGTGCGGCGCAAGGCTTGTACGTCTTTAGGGAAACAAGAGCCGCCATAGCCGCAACCAGGATATAAAAAGTGATAGCCGATACGCTCATCCGAACCTATCCCTTGGCGTACATGTTCAATATCAGCACCTACTTTTTCTGCTAATGCGGCTAATTCATTCATGAATGAAATACGCGTTGCCAGCATAGCATTAGCGGCATATTTAGTTAATTCAGCCGAGCGCACGTCCATCGCCACTAACCTGTCGTGATTACGTTGGAACGGCGCATATAGTTTACGCATTAAATCCGTTGCCCGCTCATCATCCGTACCGACTACGATACGATCTGGGCGCATGAAATCGTCAACAGCCGCACCTTCTTTAAGAAACTCTGGGTTCGAGGCTACACTAAATGCAATTTCAACACCGCGCTTATCCAACTCCTCCTGCAATGCAACACGCACTTTATCCGCAGTCCCTACAGGCACGGTAGATTTATCTACCACCAGCTTATAATCAGTCATGTATTTGCCAATATTACGTGCCGCCGCCACTACATATTGCAAATCCGCCGAGCCATCTTCATCAGGTGGCGTACCCACCGCAATAAACTGCACCATGCCATGTTGCGCGGCTAATTCTATGTCTGTCGTAAATTGCAAACGTCCAGCAGCGACATTGCGCTTGACCATGTCTTCCAGACCTGGCTCATAAATGGGAATACCACCTTGATTCAAAATAGCTATTTTATTGGCATCCACATCCAAGCACATCACATTATTGCCTACTTCAGCCAGACATGCGCCGCTGACCAAACCCACATAACCTGTTCCTATAACGGTAATTTTCATCCTATCTTCCTTACATCGTAATTTTATTGTGAAATTTCTTGGTGTATTGCCAATAATGCAGATAAGGGATTAGCCGCATGTGTAATCGGGCGACCAATAACGAGATAATCCGACCCCGCCGCCAATGCCGCAACAGGTGTCATTACCCTGTGCTGATCGCCTATCTCCGCACTCGCAGGGCGTATGCCTGGAGTGATTAGCTGAAAAGCTGCGCCTAAATTTTGTTTTAATATCGGTGCTTCTTGCGCAGAGCACACCACCCCGTCTAAGCCATTGATTTGCGTCAATCGCGCTAATTTTAGCACAGCATCTTGTGGACTATCTTGCAAGCCGATTTCACGCATATCGGTTTCGCTCATACTGGTAAGTAAAGTCACCGCAATCAGTTTAGGTCTGTCACCCGCCTCACCCAATGCAGCCCGTGCCGCGCGTAACATTGCACCCCCACCTAAAGCATGAACATTCATCATCCATACGCCTAAATTAGCGGCGGCGGCACACGCCAAGCCTACCGTGGTGGGAATATCATGAAATTTAAGATCCAGAAATACGGGATAGCCACGACTCACCAAATCCTCAACGAAACGCGGTCCTGCCGCAGTGAATAATTGCTTGCCCACTTTCAATTTACATATCTCAGGGTCTAGCTGTTGCACCAAAGACAGCGCACTACTTGCGTCAGGATAATCCAACGCAACAATAATTTTAGTATCCATTTATTCTTTCAAAGGAGGAAAGCTATCCCAATGATTACACGCGGGACAATGCCAAAAATAATTACGCGCCTTAAAACCACAATGTGCACACTGATAAAGCGATTGTTGCTGACTGTAACGCTGAACAATAGATTTTTTCATCTGCAAATCAGGCAACGCATCTGTAGGCGCAACCAGCAATTCCGCTTCCAATAACTTATCCAACCCACGTAAACTCGGCTGTGTTTGCAATACGGTACGCGCAAGTTGTGCCGCCGCATCCGCCCCGAGGACATTTAATGTCGCATTAAACGCGGTACTAAACAACTCGAATGATGGCAATCGCGCCAACACGCCGCACAAATAAGCCAAGCCTATCTCATCCTGTTGCAGGACGCGATAACTTGCCATCATCTTATCCGCAACTAAAGCCACATAATTACCATCTTGCGACTCTATGCGCCGCCACACGGCTACCGCTTGAGCATGCTCGCCGAGGCTGGCGGCAATATCGCCTAACAACACCGTCGCCCGTACGCAATTTTTATGTACACTTAGCGCCTCATGTAAATCATCTTGGGCTTGCTTAGTTTCGCCATGCGTATAAGCGATGTTGGCTAATTCGCAAAAATAATGCGCGATTTCTACATGATAACTGCGATTTGCAGTCTGCGATAAAATACGCGCTATTTCTATCGCTTTGTGCCACTCTTTTTCCAGCACGAAAATTTCCAACAAGAATACTTGGGAGTTTGCTTGAGTTTGTTGCAGTTTGGTAAAGATATCTTGGGCGCGATCTAATAAACCCGCTTTCAAGTAATCCTGTCCTAGCTCAGACATCGCTTGTAACTGCCGCTCTGTTGATAAATCCTCACGTGCAACCAGATTTTGGTGCATACGAATAGCCCGCTCCACCTCACCCCGTTTACGAAATAAACCGCCTAAGGCAAAATGTAAATCTACCGTATCGCTATCTACTTTCACCACCTCGATAAACGCCTCTATGGCTTTATCAGGCTGTTCATTTAATAGGTAGTTTAATCCCTTAAAATAAGAGGCAGGCACACTACGCGATTCGCTCATGGCATGGCGCATATCCACCCGCGCCGCTAACCAACCTAAAGCAAAAAACAATGGCAAAGCCAATAGCCACCATAACTCAAATTCCATGCTTACCATCCTCAATTGCTTGCAACTTAGCCACGGCCAAACGCAAGCTCGCTAGTTCTCGCCGTTGCCTAAATAAATAACCTAAACAAGCAGTCACGCCGACTGCACTACCTAATACAAAAAAAACCAGAATAACGACTATCAGCGGCGTATGCCAAGCATAGCCTAGGTAATAATGCACAATAACCAAATCGCTATTTTTAACGGCGAACCCCAAAATAAACAGGAACAATGCCAGCTTCAACACAGCGGTCAAGTAATAAGTAATAGAAATTTTATTTGCCATAATAGAATTTTACCCTAAAACCTGCTCGACTTAGCACAGGCGTAAAAAAAGCGGCATATCTTACGACATACCGCTTTCATCAAACAACTTGCATCAAGTCGCTGGAAAATCCACGCGCTCACGTAATTCCTTACCCGCTTTGAAATGTGGCACGTACTTTTCAGGTACGGCCACTTTCTCCCCCGTCTTAGGATTACGACCCAAGCGTGGCGGACGATAATTAAGGCTAAAACTACCGAATCCACGTATCTCCACACGGTCACCCGCAGCGAGACTTTTGGAAACGGCATCTAATATCGTTTTAACCGCTAATTCTGCATCCGTCGCGAGCAATTGGGGATGGCGTGTTGCCAACTGCGCAATCAGCTCCGATTTGGTCATGATTCAGCCTTTCAGGATTCAGCGTTTTTGTTATCCAATTTGGCTTTTAACAACGCGCCAAGATTGGTAGTACCTGTACTAGCTGATTGATCACCTGCCAATTTTTGCATCGCTTCTGATTGGTCAGCAGCGTCTTTTGCTTTAATTGAAAGGTTGATGCTACGGCTCTTACGATCTACGCTGATAATCATGGCTTCAACCGCATCGCCTTCTTTCAGGTGATTGCGTATATCTTCAACGCGGTCACGTGAGTATTCAGAAGCGCGTAAGTAGCCTTCAACATCATCGCCTAATTGTATCACTGCGCCTTTAGCGTCTAATGATTTAACCGTACCGTTGACGATACTGCCTTTGTCAAAGCTGGAAACAAAGCTGTTGACTGGATCGCCTTCAACTTGTTTGATGCCCAAGGAGATACGTTCACGCTCAACATCAATTGCCAGAACAACAGCTTGAACTTCGTCACCCTTCTTGAAGTTGCGAACAGCTTCTTCACCAGGCTGGCTCCATGACAAATCTGATAAGTGAACCAAACCGTCGATACCGCCAGGCAAGCCGATGAATACGCCGAAATCGGTAATAGATTTGATTTGACCGCTGACTTTATCGCCTTTTTTATGGGTCGCTTCAAAATCATCCCAAGGGTTGGTTTTGCATTGTTTCATGCCTAAAGAAATACGACGACGTTCTTCGTCAATTTCCAATACCATGACTTCAACTTCATCACCTAATTGTACAACTTTAGATGGATGTACGTTTTTGTTAGTCCAGTCCATTTCAGAAACGTGTACCAAACCTTCGATACCAGTTTCGATTTCTACGAACGCGCCATAGTCGGTCAAGTTAGCAACTTTACCGAACATACGTGTACCCGATGGGTAACGACGTGCCAAACCACTCCAAGGATCATCGCCCAACTGTTTGATACCCAATGAAACACGGTTTTTATCTTGATCGAATTTAAGGATTTTAGCTTCGACTTCATCACCCACTTGCACCACTTCTGAAGGATGCTTAACACGACGCCATGCCATGTCAGTAATGTGCAACAAGCCATCAATGCCGCCCAAATCAACGAATGCGCCATAATCGGTAATGTTTTTAACCACCCCTTTAACAACAGTGCCTTCTTGCAAATTAGCCATCAACGCATCGCGGTCAGCACCCATCGTTGCTTCCAACACGGCACGACGTGAAACCACCACGTTGTTACGTTTGCGATCCAGCTTGATAACTTTAAGCTCCATCTCTTTGTTTTCGTAAGGTGTGGTGTCTTTAACAGGACGTGTATCCACCAGCGAACCTGGCAAGAACGCACGAATACCATTGACCATCACAGTCAGACCGCCCTTAACTTTACCATGCACCATACCAGTGATGATTTCGCCTTCTTCCATGGATTTTTCGAGGTTTATCCATGCAGCCAAGCGTTTTGCTTTGTCGCGTGACAATTTAGTCGCGCCATAACCGTCTTCCAGCATTTCTATCGCTACGCTAACGAAATCGCCAATAGCCACTTCCAGCTCGCCACGATCAGAACGGAATTCTTCAACAGCAATTAAGCTCTCAGATTTCAAACCTGCGTTCACGGTTACAAAATTGTCGTCGATACCTACGACTTCAGCGGTGATAACTTCACCTGCGCGTAGTTCTTGACGGGTTAGGCTCTCTTCAAAAAGAGCGGCAAAACTTTCCATACTGGATTCGGTAGAGGAGGAAACAATAGACATGTAAGAAAAAACCCAAAATATCCGTAACTAAACGGGGTAAATTAAAAAAATTCAAGCTAACAATTAACTTGAATACCTGTTGCTAACTCATAGTTTTTCAAGACAAAATCAACAGCATCAGCTATGCCAATCTGGCTTGTATCTAATAAAATAGCATCATCTTCTTGCCGTAACGGCGCAACAGCTCGCGCACTATCGCGCGCATCCCTATCCCGCAAATCATTCAGCAAGTCTGCAAGATTAGCACTAATTTCTTTTTCCATCAACTGCTTATAGCGCCTTTGCGCACGTTCTTCGGCTGAGGCCGTTAAAAACACTTTCAATTGTGCATCAGGAAAAACCACAGAGCCCATATCGCGCCCATCAGCAACCAAGCCAGGTGGTTGCCTGAAGGCATGTTGCCGCGCCAATAATGCCGTGCGTACAGCAGGGATAGCGGCTATTTTTGATGCAGACACACCACAAGTTTCGCTACGCAACAAGTCGCCGACATCTTGCCCACGCAAGTAGATTTGTTGCGCTTCAAAACGCACTTCTAAATTCAATGCTAATTGTGCTAATTCAGGCGCATCATCCAATGCCACACCTTGCTGTTGCGCATCCAGCGCGGTCAAACGATATAACGCACCGCTATCTAAATAGTGATAACCCAACGCCTGCGCCACCAATGCCGCAACCGTGCCTTTACCCGAAGCAGACGGGCCGTCTATGGCAATAACAGGGATGCGGCTCATGAAGTCAATGCGGCAAATGCCGTGAAATAATCTGGGAAAGTTTTATTGACGCACCGTGGATCATTGATACGCACGCCTACACCACCCAACGCCACCAGCGAAAAACACATTGCCATGCGGTGATCGTCGTAGGTATCTATGCTTGCCGCCTGTAATTTAGCAGGTGGTGTGATGCTAATATAATCTGCACCCTCATCTATCGTCGCACCCACTTTGCGTAACTCAGTCGCCATGGCATGAATACGATCAGTTTCTTTCACTCGCCAACTAGCGATATTGCGTAAAACTGTCGTGCCTTCTGCGAATAGCGCAACGACTGCGATTGTCATCGCCGCATCTGGAATATGATTGAAATCCATATCTATGCCCCGCAAATACTGCCCTGCCGACGCGACGATGGCATTATCTTCATACACGATATCCGCACCCATTTGCGCTAAGGCTTCTGCAAAACGCACATCTCCTTGTATGCTAGTACGCCCTACGCCTTCAACACGCACAGGACCCTGCCCCAGCACGCCAGCCGCTAAAAAATACGACGCAGATGACGCATCACCTTCCACCGTAATCACGGCAGGACTAAGATAACGCTGCCCTGCCGCAATATGGAATGATTGCCAACCATCGCGCACCACGTTTACGCCAAAGCGTTGCATCAAATTCAACGTAATTTCTATGTACGGCTTGGAAATAAGCTCGCCATCGACTTTAATCGTCACCGCCTGCCCCATCATCGGCGCAGTCAACAACAAACCGGTCAAAAACTGACTGGAAACATTGCCCTTTACCGTCGTCAGCGCACCGTCAACGCCCAGTCTAGGTGTGATTTTCAGCGGCGGAAACCCCGTCTCGCCCAAATAGCTAATTTGCGCACCTAATTGCATTAAGGCATCGACTAAATCAGCAATGGGTCGCTCGTGCATACGCGCCACACCTGACAAAGTGTAATCACCGTGAGATAAAGCCAATGCCGCCGTCAACGAACGAAACGCCGTACCTGCGTTACCTAAAAACAAATCCGCCGACACTTGCGGAAATTGCCCCGCCACGCCAACAACATCATAATCACGACTATCGCCAACCTGCGTGACCGAAACACCCAGCTTAATCAATGCCGCCAACATCACCTGTGTATCATCAGAATCCAACAAATGCTGAATACGAGTCGTCCCCTCAGCCAACGCCGCTAACAATAAAATACGATTAGAAATGCTCTTAGAGCCAGGCAATTGCATGACACCTTGAGCATGATTAAGGGCGGGTAAATCTAGGAAATCCATACACAGTTATACCAAATTTTATTTAATGAACAAAAGCGCCAATATTTTTAAGAGGGACGTTAAAAACACAGTGCCATTTTTTGTGAACAACCACCCAAAAACGGCACAGTTAATAATAACAGTCATCCAAAATTTGACTTGAAACGATGTTTTTTTCGATTTATGACGCAACTTTGTTTGTGCAAGTACGGCACCAGGCCAGCCACCAAACACGCCTAATAAATGCAAAGTGTCTTCTTTAATTCGCCACCGATGTTCTTTAGCCGCCTGTTTGTCTATCGCGTATATAAAATAAGTAACGACGCTTAAAATTAGATAAATAGCCAACACGACTAGGTTCAACATCCCTGCCAGCCCAGTCAGTAGAACGATCGCCGCAAAAACGATCATGAAAATAAAACTTAATGACCATTTAATGGTTGCTATATCGCGTTCACCGACGAACCTAATTTTTTCCGCTTGTAAACGCCCCTGTGCATCATTAGTTAATTGATATGTAATTAGCTCACCTTCGGCGGGTCTCCGTGAACGATGGGAAAAGGCACTGATGTGTACAAAAGCTTTATCATCACCATTAGGCATAACGAAACCAAAGCCTTTCTCATCTTTCCAATCAATAATTTTCCCTTGGTAGCGCATACCTACCCCCACGCTATTGTTAATAAATAATTAAAACCAAATAGATAAAATAAATTTAATAGGTTGAGATATTTACAAACCATTAAAAATACCATACTCAATAATTTGCATTCAACTCTTGTGATAGCTCAGGATGGTTAACGATGAGTCGGAACAGGCACACAACTCCGCCTGGCGGCGCAAAGCGTCCCTGCTCCCAGTCACGCAAAGTGGCGGCA
The DNA here is from genome assembly GCA_013140765.1 of Sulfuriferula sp. Lineage (GTDB taxonomy): Bacteria > Pseudomonadota > Gammaproteobacteria > Burkholderiales > Sulfuriferulaceae > Sulfuriferula. The sequence goes on along the minus strand of JABFSE010000015.1, from coordinate 49,601 downwards.
GGCGTGTCAATTCGTTTGGCAAATTCTATTTGGGTTAGCCCCGTCTTGGCCCGGGCTTGGCGTAGCAGCATTTGCTCTGGCGTGGTGACACGCCCCACGTTCCCAGACTTGACCTCTGCCAACGCAGCACGAATGTCGGGCAAGCTCTCGCCTGCATCATCCTCGATTGCGCGGGCTTCGGCTTCAATATCCAAGTTTTGTAAATCTTTCAGTCGCATATCACACCTCTTTGTTTAACTCTTTAGCAGTGACACTATCGCGTTCATTTTTGGTGTAAACCATCACCAAAACAATAACCTCGTCCTCTGCCAAGTTGTAGTAAATCACCCTCGCGCCGCCGCGTTTGCCACGACCACTTGACTGCCAACGAACTTTTCGAGCACCTGCCTTTGAGCCTTGAATGACATCGCCAGCTAACGGGTTCGCCGCAATCCAATCAATGAAGGCGTGAAGTTCGCTTGCTGACCAAATCTTGTTAGCCTGCTTGGTAAAAGTCGGGTGCTCGATAACTGTTTGCATGGCACCAATTATACGGGTATTCAGCACAACATCAAGCCAAGACATCGCCACTAACCAACTGTTGTACCACATACATATGTAGCATCCGCTCCAGACCCCTACAAGCCAGCGTAAATGCCGGCTTGTAGGGGTTTTAGTGCTTTTCAATGCCAGCGATTGCCTGACGTATTTTCACTCCCACTCTATGGTCGCAGGTGGCTTACCTGAAATATCATAAACCACACGATTTATGCCGCGCACTTCGTTGATTATTCTATTGGAAACTTTTCCTAGCAAGCTATAAGGCAATTCCGCCCAATGCGCGGTCATGAAATCTTGGGTTTGTATGGCGCGTAACGCTACCACGTATTCGTAAGTGCGTCCGTCACCCATTACGCCGACTGATTTCACGGGTAAAAATACAGCAAAAGCCTGTGAAGTCTTTTCATACCAACCACTTGCACGCAACTCTTCAATAAAAATCGCATCGGCACGGCGTAATAAATCGGCAAATTCCGCTTTCACTTCACCCAAAATACGCACCCCTAAGCCGGGCCCTGGAAATGGGTGACGATAGACCATTTCATGCGGCAAACCTAATGCCACGCCTAATTCGCGCACTTCGTCTTTGAATAGCTCACGCAACGGCTCTAACAATTGCAAATGCAAAGTATCTGGCAAGCCACCAACGTTGTGATGCGATTTAATAGCGTGGGCTTTTTTGGTTTTCGCGCCCGCAGATTCAATCACATCAGGATAAATCGTGCCTTGCGCCAACCATTTTGCATTAGGCAATTTAGCTGATTCCTGTTGAAACACTTCAACAAATTCACGACCGATAACTTTGCGCTTTTGTTCAGGGTCAGTCACGCCTGCCAAGTGTTTCATAAATGTGGCACTGGCATCAACGTGGATCACTTTTACGCCCAAATTCTGCGCAAACGTGCTCATCACCTGCTCGGCTTCGTTCAAGCGCAATAAACCGTTATCAACAAATACGCAAGTTAATTGCGTGCCTATCGCTTTATGTAGCAACGCCGCAACCACGGATGAATCGACACCGCCCGACAAACCTAAAATTACTTCATCATTGCCGACTTGCTCACGGACTCGCGCAATGGCTACATCGACATAATTCGGCATGGTCCAATCAGCAGTCGCCCCGCAAATTTCATGCACAAAGCGTGAAATAATTGCCTTACCTTGCTTGCTATGCGTGACTTCTGGATGGAATTGCAACGCATAAAAATGACGCGCTTCATCTGCCATGCCCGCTATCGCTGTGGCTGCATTACTGGCAATAATTTTGAAGCCCTCGGGCAGGACAGTAACTTTATCGCCGTGGCTCATCCATACGTCTAGCAAGCCATGACCTTGTTCATTTACGCTATCTTGTATATCGCGCAACAAGGCAGAATGACCTTGCGCCCGCACTTCTGCATAGCCGAACTCACGATGCAATGCGTTTTCTACCGTGCCGCCTAATTGCGCCGCCATCGTTTGCATCCCGTAGCAGATACCCAATACAGGCACGCCGAGTTCAAACACGACTTGCGGGGCGCGTGGGGTTTCATCTTCTGTTACCGAAGCAGGTCCGCCCGACAAAATAATGCCGACAGGGTTAAACTGACGAATAAACGCCGCATCAACATCAAACGAATGCAATTCACAATAAACATTCGCCTCACGCACACGCCGCGCAATTAACTGCGTATATTGCGAACCAAAATCCAATATCAGTATTTTTTGATGAGCCATCTCTTAACCTACCCATAATATAAAAAAACAGCAGGCATAAACCTGCTGTATATTTGCGCCACCCGTCCCTAATTTACTCTAAGCGATAATTAGGGGCTTCTTTCGTAATTTGCACATCATGCACATGCGATTCACGCACGCCTGCTGATGTAATTTCAACAAACTCAGCCTTATCCTGCATATCAGAAATGGTCGCACAACCTAAATAACCCATGCTGGAACGCAAACCACCCATGAGCTGATGTATTACAGCCAACATACTGCCTTTGTAAGGCACGCGTCCTTCTATCCCTTCAGGAACGAATTTATCAGCGGTTTCATTGTCTTGGAAATAACGGTCGCTAGAGCCTTTTTGCATCGCACCCAAAGAACCCATGCCGCGATAAGATTTGTATGAACGACCTTGGAACAGCTCGATTTCACCTGGAGCTTCTTCAGTGCCCGCAAACAAACCGCCCAACATTACTGTATTCGCACCTGCCGCAATTGCCTTAGCAATATCGCCAGAATAACGCACACCGCCATCAGCAATCAGCGGCACACCTAAGCTACGCAAGGCATTGGCGACGTTTTGGATAGCGGTAATTTGCGGCACACCGACACCCGCGACGATACGTGTGGTACAAATAGAACCAGGACCGATACCGACTTTAACCGCATCCGCACCATGCTCAACCAACGCCAACGCCGCTGATGCGGTAGCAATGTTGCCACCTATCACTTGGATATGTGGGAAATTGGTTTTAACCCACTTTACCCTATCCAATACACCTTTAGAATGTCCATGCGCGGTATCCACCACGATAACATCGACACCTGCTTGCGCTAACGCGGCGACGCGCTCTTCAGTACCCGCGCCCACACCCACTGCCGCCCCCACGCGCAGGCGACCTTGGTTATCTTTGCAGGCATTAGGATGCTCGGAAGATTTTTGTATATCTTTAACCGTAATCAAACCACACAAGGCAAACGCATCATTCACCACTAACACACGCTCAATACGATATTTATGCAATAAATTAAGCACTTCAGCGCGGCTGGCACCTTCTTTGACCGTCACCAAACGCTCACGCGGTGTCATGATTTTACTAACAGGTAGGTCTAAATTAGTCTCAAAGCGCAGATCACGATTAGTGACAATACCCGCAATCTGACCATCGGCAGCAATCACAGGCAAGCCTGAAATATGATATTTGTGCGTCGTCGCCAGCACGTCACGCACTGTCATATCTGGGCTAACAGTAATAGGGTCTTTGACCACGCCAGACTCAAAACGCTTTACCCGCGCCACTTCAGCCGCTTGTGCCGCTATCGTCATGTTCTTATGAACGATGCCGATACCGCCCTCTTGCGCCAGCGCAATGGCTAAATTAGCCTCAGTAACCGTATCCATCGCGGCAGACAGTAGCGGGATGTTGAGCGTGATGTCACGCGTCAGGCGAGTTTGCAAACTCACGTCACGCGGCAAAATATCAGAATGAGCGGGGACGAGCAGAACGTCGTCAAAGGTAAGAGCTTTTTGAATCACACGCATAGTTATTGTTCCTGTGCAAAGCAACATTATACGGCAAAGTTGAGTTAGCCGCTAATATCACACGGGTGCAAATATGAATTATATTGGCGCATCCTTAAATTTATAAGCACACCAATCAGTCCATAACACAGCTTTGTAAGCAGGATGCGCTAATAAATCCGACAAACTAACGCTGACAAATGCTTGCTTATTTTCCACCATCACACCTACAGTTTGCACACCTGCCAGCCATAGCCAAGCATCATCTATGCTCAACATATCAGCACCTAACTGCTGTGGCGCAGACAGTGCCGTCAACTGGCAAGCCGCCAATATATTCATCAACAATTGTTCAGTTTCCGCTGTTAATGCCTCGCTCAACAACAACCATCCGAGCTTGCCGTCATCACGTTGCAATGACATCGCCGTATAAACAGGCGCGACCACCGTTTGCGGCGGGCGCAATTGCCACATTGGCATCAAACCTAATTCAGCTAATATTGCTTCACGCATGATGAGTTAAGTCCAAACGCATGATGATGGCATCCTCGCGCCCCGAGATGGCTGGGTAATAATTTTTACGCACTGCCACATAGTCAAATCCGATATGGTCATACAAATGCCGTGCGACGGTATTAGACGGACGCACTTCCAGCCACATACATTGCGCTTCGTCTTGCTGTGCCTGTTTAATCAGGGAGCGCATCAATTGCCGCCCCCATCCCCGCCCCTGATAATCAGGCGCAATGGTGATGTTCAACAAATGTAGCTCGTCAATAATCAGCATTAACACCGCGTAGCCGATGGTAATCGCATCTTGCTCATAAACACAGCAACGATAGCCCGCGCTCAATGAGTCGGCAAAATTGCCCACCGTCCATGGGAAAGCATAGCACTGCGCGTCCAACGCCGCTATAGTTGGCAAATCTTCGGCCTGCATAGGGCGAACACGCGGGGGATTTTTTAGTACAGCACTCATCGTTCAGTAATTTTCAACGCAACTTTATCGCGAATATACAAAGGCGTGGCTAACTCTGCGGCAACGCCCTGCCCCTGCGCAAATCCCAGTGCCGCTAATTGTGCAATATCAGCCGCTCGCGGATAAAGTACGGCATCAACACGCAACAATGCCCCCGCGTAGCGTGCTGTCAAAGTCTCAGCATAGACCTGAAACCCAGAACCACAACCAACCCAATCACTACCCACCACTACAGGCGCATGTTCAGGAGGGCACACACTAATCACCCCTTGCAAAAGATATGCACCCTGCTCGCGCACATAGACGGCATGATAAATCTCACCCATACGAGCATCTAAACTAGCCAATACTTTATCCGCCCCCGTCGCCAACGCTAATGCCTGCAAGCCACTTACGCCAAACACAGGTACATCCGCCGCAAATGCCAACCCCTGCGCCAGCGCACAGGCAATGCGCAAGCCAGTAAAAGAGCCTGGCCCCATGCCGTAACCGATACCATCCAAATCGCTAAAAGCACAACCAGCTTCTGCTAACAATGCCTCACATTGCGGTAATAGTAATTGTGAATGGGTAATCCCCGCATGTTGCTCGCGGCTAGTCACCACCCCATCTATCCATAGCGCGGTAGTACAGTATTCGGTAGAAGCATCAAATGCGAGAATTTTCATAAAATCAAAAGTAAATGTTATTGCAACGGCACATACACCTCAAACAACAAGCGTTGCCAAGGATTACGCGCTGTTAATAAGCGTGTGATTTTAGCATTTATTGGTGTAGCCTGGTCCAACATCCTTGCTACTGCCGCATTATCGCGGCGTGGTACATAACCTAACTTATGCCCTTGCCATTCCACCCGCACCGCGTTGCTGTCATACACATTAGCAGGCTCACGAACCAGATTAAGCGTATCACCCTCATGCAACTCTGCCCACACTGCTTTGCCTTCATAATACTGAAAGCCAGCCAAAGGTGAGGACTGCACCAGTATTTGCGCAGATATATCGCCCGCTATTGCCACATTCACACCCAGCAACAGGGCAAACCCAAGCAATAAATAACGCATCATCAATAACTGATAGAACGCCACTCGTCATCCATCACTCGGCTAATATACGTCGCCCCACCTGCCACCCCCGTACATTCGGGTATCAACACCTCAGGTGTAATCGAATAAGCCGACAACGCGCCACCGCAGGCAAAAAATTTCGCACCCAACTCAGCCGCATCCTGCATAAACGCATAAACCGATTTTACTTTATTGTCTGATGGATAAATTTTATCGGCGACCCCTTTCGCCAACAAACGCGTCGCCGCACTGGCAAAATAAACCTCCACTTCCACATCCATCGCCGCCGCTGAAGCCGCCTGAAAAAACGGCGTACCGCACAAATGCGGTTGATCTGGACTAATCGTCAACAACATAATCACTAATTTATCTGCCATGTTTTCTCCTTGTCGTATCATCAACCATGTTTATCAATTAAAAACAAAAACTCACGATGCGGTATTTCAACATCTCTCAACCACTCATTTGTCCATTTCATATCGGCCATCACACAATGATAGCACTTCGCCAGCATCAGGAAAATGCGGGTGTTGGCGTGGCTTTTGACACAACACGCTTAAGTTTTAAGCAAAGCACAAAATAGCGTTGACACACCAGCCAATAAAGAGATATATTTATCTTAATAACTTTATAAAGGGTATGAAAATGGCATTATTCTCTGATCTTCTTCATTCCAGTGTTGGGCTGTTAAGCCTGTTTACAGTGGCGTTTGTCATTGGCATGATGTTTTGGTTTACTTGGTTTTTCATCAAAAAATCTTACGGGAACGAGTAATCTGACTTACTTCGCTATCAACTCCGTTAAAGCACGCACCACTATTTGGGCGTGATTTTTCGTATCGACGGATTCGTAAATTTTAGCGATTTGTCCCTGCGGGTTGATGATAAAAGTATTGCGTTTGGCAAACTTAATCACGATGAAGTTACTGATAGAGCCGTAGCGTGCCGCGACTTCGCCGCCTTTATCTGCCAACAGCGGGAATGATAGGCTGTGCTTTTTAGCAAATGCAGCATGGCTATCAGTGTCGTCCACGCTGACACCGAGCACTTCTGCGCCCAGTGCGCGGATTTGGAATATATCATCGCGAAACTGGCAGGCTTCGGTCGTGCAATGTGGCGTGTCGTCTTTGGGGTAAAAGTACAGCACCACCCATTTACCGCGATAGTCGGCTAGTTTTTGTACTTTGCCAGCTTGGTCTATTAAAGCAAAATCTGGCGCGATTTGCCCTAGTTTAGGTAAGTCCGCTGCCCTACTCGTGTTCACCCACAGCGCGATGAATAACACAGCCGACGCTATCAATAGTATTTTCATGATGGATACCGCTCTCAATATCAATTGTCAAACAAGGATATCCAATGATACACGGGTATGCCCGACTGGCTGGCTAAATGTAATTGGCAACCGACATTGGCAGTGACAATTAAACTGGGTTGCCCGCTGTTTAACGCGGTGAGCTTTTGCGCTAATAATTGCTGTGACAACACGGGCTGCAAAATAGAATAAGTACCCGCTGAACCACAGCATAGATGCGCGTCAGGCACAGCGGTGAGGGTAAACCCCGCGCGTCGCAATAAGGACTCCAAACCGCCTGATAATTTTTGCCCATGCTGTAGTGTGCACGGCGCGTGGACGGCAATGGGCTGGGCGGGTGCGGTGCGCAAGCCTGATAAATCCAGCGTGGCTAACACCTCTAGCAAGTCTTTGGTCATTGCCGATACGCGAGCGGCTTTTTCAGCGTAATCTGCATCATCACGCAACAAATGCCCATAATCTTTCACCATCACGCCACAGCCGCTGGCGGTCATGACGATGGTTTCTGCACCTGCCACGATGTGCGGCCACCAAGCGTCGATATTGCGCCGTGCAAAATCCTGCGCTTCTTGCGCTGCACTTAAATGCTGGCTTAACGCACCGCAACAACCTGCGCCACTAATTTCCAACAAGCTCACACCCAATTTATCCAACACGCGTGCGGCGGCGGCATTGGTCAACGGTGTGGTCGCGGGCTGGGCACAGCCAGTTAATACCAACATTTTGCGCGCATGGCGCGGTGCGGGCCAAATGCCTGCCGCTTGTTTAACAGGAATTTTCTTTTGCAATACCGCAGGTAAAAACGGACGCGCCAATCGCCCCAAACCAAGCAAAGTAGCAAAGCGTTGACGATGTGGAATCACCGCACGCAAAGTTGCCCGCAATAATTTTTCATGCCAACGTCGCCCTACTTGCTGCTCGACCAGCGCACGACCTATATCAACCAAATGCCCATATTGCACGCCCGATGGGCAAGTGGATTCGCATGATCGGCAAGTCAGACAACGGTCTAGGTGCAATTGCGTCTTAGCCGTAGCGGGTTGACCTTCCAGCACTTGTTTAATCAAATAAATACGCCCACGCGGCCCGTCCAGCTCGTCGCTCTGTAGCTGATAAGTGGGGCACGTCGCGGTACAAAAGCCGCAATGCACGCATGAGCGCAAAATCGCATCGGCTTCCTGTCCTAAAGGCGTGTCTTTATATGGCGGTGCTAAATTAGTTTGCATTATAAATTCTCGTACATACGCCTAGGATTGAGTATTCTCGCGGGGTCAAATGCCAGTTTCAAACGTTGATGCAACAGTGCTACGCCAGCACTCAAGGGCTGAAAAATCTCGCCCGTTCTATCACCGCCATGCAATATCGCGGCATGACCACCCAACGCAGCAACTTGTGCGCGTATCAATTCAGCAGGCGCATCACTGCGTAACCAACGTTGCGCACCGCCCCACTCAATTAGCCAATCGCCCGCCACTTCTGGCTGTACCGCTACTTGTGGCAAGGCGATGCGCCATAATGGCAACTCACCCTCAAAAAAACCATGTTGCAATTCACGTATAGCCAGCCAAAAAGCCTCATCCTCCGCCAGCGCATCGCCCGCCAAGTTTTGCTTCACTGCCGCTATCGTGCTTGCCGCACCTGAAAAACGCAGGTATAAATCGCCATTCACCCAAGCACTTGCCGACAAAGGCAGTGCCTTGCCTGCTAATTCATTCATTTTCACCAGCGCATCGGCGGCGCAGATACCTGTTTGCACCAAGGTGAGTTTATGCAAGGGCATGGGCAATACTTTTAAGCTCACATCCAGCAACACACCCAACGTGCCCATCGCCCCTGCCATTAAACGCGCCGCATCATAGCCCGCCACATTTTTCATCACCTCACCGCCAAAATGTAGCAAATCAGCTTGACCATTCAAAACATGGCAACCCAGCAAAAAATCTCTCGCCGACCCTGTATAGACACGGCGCGGACCAGATAAATTGCACGCCAACGTACCGCCTATGGTAGCGGCATTGCCCCAGTGCGGTGGCTCAAAAGCCAGCATTTGTCCGTGTGCACTCAACGCCGCTTCGATATGTGTCAGCGGCGTGCCAGCGCGTGCCGTCAACACCAGCTCGCTAGGCTCATAGCTGAGTATCCCGCTATGCCCAGACACATCCAGCTTTTGCCCTGTCGCTTGCCGTCCATAAAACGCTTTGGTATTGCCCGCGCAGATATTCAGCGGCGTTTTAGTACGATATGCCTGCGCTACTTGCTGTTGCAAATCGGCTGTTAAATCTAGTTCGACCACTAAAAACGCTCCAGTTCAGGGAAAGGTACTTGCCCTCGATGTACGTGCATTGCGCCAAACTCAGCGCAACGATGCAAGGTTGGCACAGCCTTACCAGGGTTAAGCAAACCTTTAGGGTCAAACGCATATTTAATCGCATGAAATTGCGTCAACGCCAGCGCGTCAAACTGCACGCACATCTGGTTGATTTTCTCCATGCCTACGCCGTGTTCGCCTGTAATGCTACCGCCCACTTCGACACACAGCTCTAAAATTTTGCCGCCAAAGGCTTCTACTTGTTCTAATTCGCCCTCTTTGTTCGCGTCATACAGTATCAAAGGATGCAAATTGCCATCGCCCGCATGAAATACATTCGCCACTGCCAGCCCATACTGCGCCGATAATTCAGCAATACGGCGCAATACCACAGGTAAATGACGGCGCGGTATCGTGCCATCCATACAATAATAATCGGGAGATAAACGCCCCACCGCAGGAAAAGCCGATTTACGCCCTTTCCACAGCAACGCCCGCGCCGCCTCGTCTGCCGCCAACCGCACCTCGGTCGCCCCGACGCGTGTCAAAATCGCCTGCACACGCATAATCTGGTCAGCCACATCCTCGCGCATTCCATCCAGCTCGCACAGCAATATCGCCTCAGCATCACGCGGGTAGCCTGCATGGGCATAATCTTCAGCGGCGTTAATCGCCAGCTTATCCATCATCTCCAGCCCAGCTGGAATTATCCCCGCAGTGATAATATCAGCCACCGCTGTCGCCGCTTGCGCCACGTCGTCAAATGCCGCCAATACCACTTGCGCCTGCTCAGGCACGGGTAATAAACGCACGGTGATTTCAACTATCACCCCTAACATGCCTTCAGAGCCTGTCATCAATGCCAGCAAATCATAACCCGCGCTATCGAATGCCTCGCTACCTATGGTCAGCAATTCGCCATCCACGCTGACAATTTTGATTTGCAGAATGTTGTGCACCGTCAAACCATATTTCAAACAATGCACACCGCCTGAGTTTTCAGCCACGTTACCGCCTATCGTGCAGGCGATTTGCGACGATGGATCAGGCGCGTAATACAGACCATGCGCTGCAACTGCCTGCGAAATAGCCAGATTACGCACGCCAGGCTGTACCCGTGCAGTACGTCCGAGCACGTCCACCGACAAGATAGATTTGAGCTTGGCCAAGCTCAACAACACCCCATTAGGATGCGGCAATGCGCCACCCGACAAGCCCGTACCCGCACCTCGCGCCACAACGGGTAATTGATGCTGATAACACAAACGCATCACCGCTTGCACTTGCGCAACCGTATGCGGCAACACCGTTACCCACGGTAATTGACGATAAGCTGATAGCCCATCGCATTCGTATGGGCCTAAATCTTCCGCCTCAAACAGCACGCAATCACGCGGCAACAATGCCAATAATTGCGTGACTAAATCGGCTTTGCTAATGCTGGCAACGGGATGCGGGTCGTAATTAAACATTAAGCTGACACACCGCGCAGACGCTGATAAGCCGTTGCCAACGCGGCATCATCACCGACATTACCAGGGAAAATCACCACAGGTAAATCAGGGTAACGCGGATGATCCGACGGGCAGCGCACCACCGAACAACCTGCCAGAATCTGCCCTAACACACGAGATGTGCGCAATGCTAGGCCGTCGCTCAATACGTCATTAGAGGTAATACCACCTTTGCTAATCAGAAAACCGATAGTCACTGGCAACTGGCGCACGACATCCATCAGCAAAGCAGAAACGCGCTCACCAAATGCTAACCGCGTCGCTTGGTCAGGGAAAACCACCTCAACACGACTGGTATAAATCACCGCTGTTAAATCTGCATCGTGCGCCGCTTGCGCTAGGCTAATCACTTCTTGTAACAGCACATCACGCTCAGTATCTATGCGCATCACGTCAATTTCCACGCCTGCTATGCCCGTTTGCTGTAATAGCACTTGCAATTGCGCGGTCGTTTTCTTAACATGCGAACCGACGACAATCGCGCCTGCACGTCCTGCGCGTACATATTGCGACATGCTCGTTGCGGCAATAGGCTGTGCGCCGAGCTTGGCAAGCGACGTCAACAAGCTCGCCGCACTACGGAATAAAAACCGCTTGCCCGTCGCCGCCGCAACTTGAATCTGGCTGGCAAAGCTATCCAAATCTGCTTGCTGTTCAGCGTCCACCACCGCGCACACATTGCCGTGCAAGCCCAATAAACGCGCACCAATATCGCCACGCACATCAGCTAAAGTAAAACGTTCAACCTGCTCTGCCGCGATTCGTCCCTGTGTTTTTTCTGCGACATAATCTGGCAAATAACTATGCTGATAACCAAACACCGAATCGCGTGCAAATTCGGTCTCATGCACAGGCACTGCCGCGCCATTCACCATTAAATAATGCACACTATCGCGCGTTACTCGCCCACCTTCAAAGAAAGCTGGCGTAAGAAAATGCGCGTCAAACGGCCCTAGCAACTCAGCAATGACATCGGTTTCTACAGGATAATGCCCACGCAAAGTTGAATCCGAACGGCTCACCAAAATCGGGTTAATAGCCTGTTCACAGCTTGCCAACGCCACGCGCAGATTCTCACACGCTTCACGCGTGATGGCATCAGCACGTTCGGCCGACATGCCGCGAGTATTCGTCAAGATAAAAAACAACGGCGAACTATCCGCCAACGCCGCTTGCAATGTCGCCACATCCCAGCGCGTCAGTAACAAGCAACCGTGTACCGTTTGCGACCCCGTGGGGTCGTCATCCAGCACGATGATTTTAGTTTGCTGGCTCATGTTCAGCTCACTTTAACAGCGCATTAACACGCGCCGCCATCGCTTCAGCGGTAATGCCGTTAAACGCCATGATTTCATCTGCACTGGCGGTGGTTTCGCCACGTTTCCAACAGAAAGTATCGCGCTTAGGCGCACGAGTGCGTAGCAACACAGGCTCCAACGATGCGCTAGGACCACCGCTCACGGCGATCAACGCATCAGCATCAAACAAGGCATTGAAACGCGCATCGTCCATAAAGCCATTATCAGGCTCAGACACTGTATCCCAAGCCACATCCGTCGCGCGATACAGCGCACGCGGGTTGACTACGGCAACGATACGCACGCGATAACCATCGGCTTCCAACACGTCTTTCGCTTTGAATACGGGTAACAACACCATATCACCCGTTACCGCGAATACCACGGTCGTACCAGTACCCGCCGCACTTTCATAGATAGTCGCCGCACCTGCCACCATCGCCAGCTTAGATTCAGCCAGCGTCATGTAAACAGGCAATGGGCTCTTGGAGGCAATAATTACCATGCCTTTATTGACGCTATCGGTCGCGTATTCGTAAGCCACTTGCATCGCATTTGCATCACACGGGAACAGCGGAAAAACGTTACCGTTACGCATCATCGCGGCAAAGAAATTCTCTATCTCAGGACGTTGATGTGTCCAGCCGTTACGGCCTTGCTCCAGCGCACCTGCGGTAAACATACAAACGATAGACGGTGTTTTACGGCGTAATTCTGCCATCGCCTGCGTAACTGTCTGAATAATAGGCCAGCCGTTAATCGCAAACGATTCGTATGACAGCCACAACGAACGTGAACCAAACAACGCCAGACCAGCCGCCAAGCCCGCACACGCATCTTCATTCAGCGGCTCGTAAACTTGACCATTCGGCTCTTGGTTATACAGTGGGTCAACGGTAGGATGCCGTACTTTTAAGGCATCGTTGATGTTTTTCATTGCCGACGCTTCATTACCATCCGCGTTCGTCACCACAAAACGCGCATCCGCCTTACCCATTTGCGCAACCAATACACCCATAGCAGTCGCAGGCACGGCTTTTTCACCCACCGCGAATTCTGTCATTGCTAATTGCGGCATCGCCACAATCGCCAGCTCAGTTTCCGTTACCGCTGTTTTGCAAGCTGGACCACCACCTGCACGCACGAAGTTGTCGCGCACGATTTGCCAAGCCTCAGGCGGCAAAGCACGGCGTTGCAAGCCCGCAATAATATGCGGCTGGTCTAGCGTATCAGCAGGATAAAGGTTGTGCGATTTCGCGCCTACGGTATGCACGCCTGCGCCTTTTAATTGCTTAATAATGAATACAGTAAGCGTGCCATTTAATGCTGATTGTGATGCGCTTTCCACACCTTGCAATACCGCTTTGGCAAACGCCAAACGTTGCCCTAATGAAAACTGCGTGCTATCAACGTAAGCTAAGGTTTGATTGCTGTCATCGTAATCTTTCGCATCCACCAGCACCACATTTTTGAAGCCATGACCCGTCCAATAAGCTCGCATTTCGTCGTTAGACATGCGCGACACCATGGAGTGATGCTCTTGCGAATAGCCGTTCCACACCAACACAGGCAGGAAGTTAGTCACCGCAGGATAAGCCGTATTAAAGTGCATCATGCTGTTAAGCACATATGGCTCGCCCATGCCGCCGTCACCGATAGTTACAGGGAATAATTTACCAGGATGCAATAACGCGCCCGCCATTGCAAAATGCTGACCTTGACCCAACGGACCTGCAGGGGCTAATAAACCAGGTATCGCACCTGACAAATGCCCCAACAAACCATGCTTTTCACGGAACCGCGCCATCATATCAGCGACGTTATTGATACCCATCTCTTCTAATGAGCTATCGAGGAACATGGAAGAATAATAGCCAGGCGCATGATGCCCAACCTCAGTCACGATATTGGTATGCCCCAGCATAATCAATGCCGCATGAGCTTCAGCACTAGACGCGTAACCACCAGGGTGACCAGAACCTTTAGAACCCGTCACTTGCAAAGTCAAATAACGCAACGCGTCCGCCGCCAATAAAGTTTGGTAAACCGCCGCATCTGCCCCACTGTCAGCAATCGCAGACTGCCCAGCCGCAATCACTGGCGTATTCGCAAGCGTATCGAAATCCGACCACTTTTGACCAAAATGTTGTATGCCTTCACAAAAAACAGGTGCGTTCATTTTATTACTCCTTCAGCATTAGCGATTTAAGATAGCTACACAATATCAAATCGCGCCATATTTCGCAATATAAAACTTGATTTCACAATGCGAAATGAAATAGAATGAACGCATGACAAACGAAACCCACATCCAAGTAATAGACCGCATGATTAGCCTGCTAGAAAGTTTAGCGCGGCACGAACACGCCAGCCTCAAAACACTGGCGGCAGAAACCAATCTGCACAGCTCTACCGCATTTCGCATCCTCGCCTCATTACATCATCACAATTGGGTAGTGCGCGACAACAACGGGGGTTACCAGCTAGGCACAGGCTTGATGCGCTACGCAGGACAAGCTGCACAACAGCAAGAAATACGTGAAATCGCGCTGCCCATCATGACCAGCCTGCGCGACCAGACAGGCGAAACCGTCAATCTAACTCAGCGCGAAAACGACGAAGTGGTGTACATAGAGCGCGTCACCTCTACCCGCATGATGCGCGTCGAGCAAGTGATAGGTAGCCGCGCACCATTGCACGTCACCGCTGTCGGCAAACTCATGTTAGCCGAAGACACAGGCACGGCCTGTCTAGATTACGCACAGCGCACAAAACTACCCGCCTACACCGCCAACACCATCACCAACGCTCACGACCTCTGCACCGCCGCCGCACTAGCGCAAGCGCAAGGTTATGCACTAGATAATGAAGAAGCTGAATTAGGGGTAGGTTGTATCGGCGTACTCATCCGCGATGCTCACGGCAAAGCCGTAGCAGGCCTATCCATCTCCGCCCCCCGCGAACGCCGCAAAGACGAATGGATAAGCGCACTACAACAGGCTGGCGCGGAAATATCGGCTAAGCTGGGTGCAATTTAATTGTAAGGGCAAAAAACACTACGATCGAATATTATTAAATATACCCGCTAAACGGACGAGATCTTGCTGTCTTTGGGTATTTGTTTTGAGAAATAGTGATTTCAAGTGAGTGCGTATAGTGCTAATTTTTACCCCACAGCTATCCGCAATGTTCTGTAAAGATTGTGCATTCAACAAATAACTCAATATCTGTGATTCGGTAGCCGTTAATTTATAAAACTCCGTAAGTAAAGCGTGCTTCATTTCACCATCACCTTTTACTTTCGTTATCCACAATAAAATACTATCAGTATCCCCTTCATTGTTGAGATGAGGCAAATTCTTAAGACAGGCGGCCACCACCACCCACTCTTCACTATTGCGCAAAGCAACCCTTCTGCAGATCAACTTATCTATAGACATATTCATACAATCAATTAAATAAGTTGGCAAATTGAAGTTATTGTTAGTGACTGCGCCTTTAATTTCAGAGAGATATAAATTACTCAAAAAACACTTTGCCACATCATTCGCAAAGCGCATGGCTCCTTCAGGACTCGCAATTAAAACGCCATGATTAAGGGAATTCAACACGTTACTCAAATCAGCATTGAGCTTTTTATAGTGTGTTATTTGTGTATGCAATAACCAAGCTCTTTGAATATGGGGTAACAAACAACCTAAAATATAACTTTCTCTTTGCTCAAACGCACCATGTTGTTCAGCCCGATAAAAGCTCAAAACCATCGCAGGTAAATTTAACTGATTATCTGTGCCGAACAAAACACTTGCCAACAAATAAGCTTGATTATGCTTAACACAAAATTCGCGATAAAAACGCGTCCCACGGAGGTGGTGAGTCGGAACCAATTGTTGCCCTACGGCTATCGCACCAGTCTTGAAAAAGTCCGCACTAACTGCGGAAGCATTATATGGATCGTCAATTAAGAAATTATCCAAATAGTCGTGAACAGTGACTACATCATATTGACTTGAATAATAATGCGGCAACTCAAGCAACTGCGGGCAAGGCGTAAATAACAATGCTGTATCCGCATTGACACTAGAACAAACCGCATCTAACGCCACAGACCACAACGATGGTTGCCCTACTGCAGCATAAATAGCATCCAATGTGCTAATCCAGTCATTTTCAGCGGATGTATTATACATTAGCAAATACCTTTTTCTCAGCAAAGCGACTTAAAATAGACTTACTGCAACACCAACTCAACTCTTCTATTTTTAGCACGGCCTGAGTCATTATCGTTACTTTGAACAGGTGCTAAGCTCGCCACACCATTAGCAGTTAAACGTTCACGAGCTATTTGATGGCCATTGACTAATGCCAGCATCACTGCATTAGCACGTTCACGACTCAATGTTAAATTTGCAGTAAAGTTGCCAACATTATCAGTGTGCCCAACAACATGTAGTTTAATAGCTAAGTTTTGCTTCATAAGTTTAGCAATTTGCAGCAATGACGCTTCACTCGATGGCTTAATCACGCTTTTATTAGTATCAAATAAAATACCATATATAGCCACTTTTCCCGTATCAGCTAAAGACTTGCTTAACTCAGTTGCAGAAAGCGACTTCATCTCTTGTTGTAATGCTTTCGGTTCAATACTGATAAAAAATACACTAGCATGTTTCTTAAATTCTTTTTCATCACAGTAAACTGACACATCGCCAGGCATCCAAGTCATGACACCAAGACCTGCACCAGTCAATTTATTACTCATTACTGCATATCGCACATTGCCAGTAAAAGCACCACCAGCGCAAGCCGCAGGAGAGTTATCACCAATTGCATTTTCATAATTTAATGGCATTACTAAACTACCTAAACCATATTTGTGTATATTTATACTAGATGCACCACAAGACTCGCCATAGCACTCGTAAAGAGTCTCAAATCCATCCACCTTATACGCTTGCTGATAATTACGTAAAGCCTCCAACGGAGACCTGCCAGCAGGTAAGATATATTGCAACGCGACACGCCGCCCTGCTAGTGACAAATAACTCGGGGCAAGTAATTTATCATTCTTATCAATTGGCGTAGATATTGGTAATTTAATTTCATCATATTCAGCATCACTACGATAAATTAAAAACGAACCGTTGTAACGCTTGCTTCCCTGCGGTTCCATAAGTCCTTGAAGATCTTTTGTTGGGACTATCGTAGCCGCTGCGGAATTACCATAACTAAAAACAATGCCTATTATCAAAAAAATCATAAACATAAAACCTCCCAAACAGCATATTATGGTATGAACCAAGTCTAAATATCTAGATTTTACGGTAACACAACAACCTGTCCTACTGTTTGCGGATAGCCGCTTGGTGTCGTAGTGTCGGTATAAGTAATATTAATCGATGGGCATACAAAAACAGGCGTAAGTGCTGTAGGCGAAACCTCAGCAATGTTATCATTAGGTGTCGGCGAATAACCACTAAATACATAACTACTACGTGTAAACACACCGCCGTCAGCCGCGTTTAATACTACAGTCTCATTTTCACCTTGACTGGTTGTAAGTTTAACACTCGCAGTAGATGCCCCAACTAAATCAGGATCAACCAAGGTAATCATGAACGGTAAAGTTGCAAAACTTGAACTCGCTATTTGACTACATGTTAACGAGCTACCCACAGTTAATGTTGCTAATGTCCGACTACCTGCAAATAAATTTGAGCCAGATAATGCTGCCATGTACCACCCATCCTTACCCTTATGCATAAGGAAGCTGCTATTTCCCTGCGTAAAACTAGGCGTGAAATTAGGCAAAGCTAAACAACGTTTTTGCCAACTAGTTTGCACAACAGCCAAGTCGGGACCCGCCTGTACTTGCGTATTCAACAAATTCACACGCATTTGCTTACATTGATTCACCTCTTGACTAACGCTATCAATAAATTGCTGATAACCTATCATACTTGTATCTAAGCGATTACGAATGAAATTAACATTACCTGTTTCATAGCTACGTACTAATTCATTTAATGCACCCAAGGCTTCTTGTTGATCAGAAATATCACCAATTTTAGGCTTACCGTTAATACCATTACCTTTGCTCAAATTTTCTTGTTGTTTATTCTTCAAGCTGGCTTCTATTGTATTGGCCAACAAAGTCTTTTTTTCGTCAATCTGACGATCAAATGTTGCAAGAGGAAAGAGTCTTGGCGCATCACCTACCAATTTAGGTTGAAGCGTATTCGCACCGCCGCCACTTATCGCGGATGGTACATAAGCTACTTGTTGTGATGTAATCGTCAGTTTTCCTTGTGGGCTAGTCATAACCGCACTACCAGCAAGCGATCTATCATACGTCCCTGCAGCTACCCCATCCAAAACAACTAAAGGTTCATTATCACTACCTAACAAGGTCAAGGTCGCATTGGGTGTATTTACTTGATACCCATCTACGTTCGTTTGACTAATCCACCCAGCCACACTACGAAAGCCACCACGCATTAAAGTTATCTTGACCGTATCATGATCGTTACCATTTGCTTGATAAGCATTTATCTTTAGCTGAGTGTCTGGACGTATTGCGATAATCCCTTGATCATCAGTAGCTATCATTACGGTGCTATCATGCCCAGTAATGATAGTATCACCCTGATTTATAATCACATTTTCTTGAGGAATTCTCAACTCACCCAAATTACTCATTACACTAACCGTGCCAGTAACGCTTTCTATTTTCCCGACACCCCAAGTAAACGGACTATATAGCGCGATTATAAGAAAGCTTAATTTTGTAACAGATTTACACATAATTTAATCCTAATGAGTAAATGGATTATTACCGCTAATTGCGGACAATTGCCATTGATTATTAAATTGTTCAAACATCAAATTAACTTGACCGCGCTTTAGTTGTGGTGTCATAGTGGGCTTAAGCAAATAACGCTTTTCCCAATTCGTAGTAATCACTACCACAGACCTCCCGTTAAGTATTTTTATATTACTAAAAAAGATTCGTACTTGCGCTTCCTGATTAACTGCTATCTGCATCGTATCGAACAAAGACTGATAACCAATAAAGCGTACATCGATATATTGCTTGAGCGCAGGAATATCCCCTAAAACATAGTAGTTAACCATGTCATTTAGTATTTGCTTCGGCATACCAGCCGCTACTGACATGTTAGACAGAACCATGGTTGCCGCGATCGTAGTTGCAAAAAATTTAGGCACACGCCCTCCCCATAGCTTTCCCATTAGAAGTTATACCCTAGTTGCATACCAATATTCTGCTCTTCGGCTGCTAATGTAGGGTCTGCTATATTACGACGAGTATTACGCAAATAAATTTTTGCGCTCACTTTTTCGGTCAGTGGTCGAGAAAAATCAGCCTGTAAAAATGTCATCCATAGCGTAGAAAGCCCATTTGGACGAGTATTATAACCATTACCTAAACTAACATTAAATACGCCCCACCCCGTGCGCTGTCCACTCAGGCCTAAAGTTGCATTGTATGCTTTTGCAGTATCACCAACCAATAAATCCTGACTTTGCAAACTAGCTGATAGATTAGCGCTAACAGTCCAACTAGCGGGTAATAGATCCGTCATATTGTTGAAATTACGGGAAATACTGCCTTGCCAAGTACTAGTATCACTATCGTATACAGTGGCAGCTTCATTACGCATTATACCCAACCCAAATGACAGTGAAGCCGCCCAGTTTTGATTAGCATAATTCAAGCCCAATGACGTTTGTTGGTTTCGAGCCAATTGATCAACAGGGTTACGACTCAAAGATATATTTTGTTGTACTGATAAAGCCCATCCTGGGTACGCACTCCCAAAATTTATATTAGCACGCACATTTGCTGAATTTGTATCGGTCAATTGCGAAGGTGAAAACAATGTTGCCAAAGAGATATTTTTACTATTACGCAAGTCGGCACCCACACTAATCCATGGTGCGGCTACCCAATCAGCACCAGTATATACCTCTCGAATACCTGGTGATGCCATTTGGGAAAGGCTCACATATCCAGGTCCTAGATCATGATAACCTGCGCGTAGTGAGAGCGATTGCCCTCGCCAAGAGCCATCTATAATACTAGCTAAACCAACGCGTTTATCAGCTTCTTGCAACCCAAAAAGCTGTTGCTCAAAATGACTAACCGCTGTTTCACCTGTTACTTGATAAGTAGCGGCATTGTATTGAAAGCCGACACTACCAGAACGAACAATAGTAGGCATTAACCCTGGAATATCAGCCGTACCTTCACGCTCTGCCCCATACTGCCCAGTACCATAAAGTTTGAAAGTTGGACTAAAAGCGTGTTCGACCTTCACACCGCGCACATCACGAATGAGCTGATAACGCGGTACTTGCCGCCCCAAATACTCCCAACTCGGCACAACGACCCCCGCATATCCAGTCACAGATGTTTGATCAAGTTGCTTCTGCGCAATCAATCCCCGCAACCCCAAAGCGGAACTTAAACTAGAAAAATTAGGCGCGACATCACCAGCTGCTAATAAATAACCTGGACCACTACGACCCACTTGCACATTATTGATCTGTTGATGATACAGACTGAGTACAGCAGGGTCATTACTCCGTGTTACCCCTATTTGAAAATAATCCACGTTGCCATTATCAGCTATGCTGCGTAAATCACTTTGCCCTTGTAAATTATAAAAACTACCATTGTTAAGCGGGGTACCAAATTGTCCAGCCGCTGTTTCAACACTATTATTGTAGTAATTGACAGTAGCGCCACCATGCCACTCCAACTTAGTTGTGCCATCTACTTGTTGCACCAACACTGGTACAGGGGCGCTGGCATTTCCCTGTTGCCAAGTGCTCGTTGTAGCCTCATTGGTTGACAGTGCATCGTCAGCATATACGGATGACAATGCAACATAACTGCCCCCCGTGTAGACCAATAGTAAAACGATACGAATATTCATAACAAAACTCTCACAGTTCAATGGGTTAATTTAATCGGGGTCACAACATTGACAGGACGATAAGGCAAAGATAAATTATTTGGCGCAGCCAGTATTGGCGCATTTATTTTTGCCTGCATGAGTGGGTTATATTGAGTATCCATACGCGCTTCTACAGCATCCAAATTAGCCTTAATACGCAAATCCGTCCCTGCATCAGCAGTTTTTAATACATCCACAATGCGGGCATTGATTAATACCCGTATATCATTTTTGCATTGTTCATTTTTACACTGCATTAACCATTTTGACTCTAGAATCTGCCTCGTTGCTTGTTGGTAACTCATAGCATTAAATGCCCCAGTAGTCATTTGTACTGGGGGAGTTACTATAGAACTAGCAGGAGCTTTAACAACCGAAGTACCCGTTTTTTCGCATGACGAACCACCCGTAAAAAATAACCAAGCGGAAGGATTTATTTTCGTTAGCACAGCAGGATTAGCTGTTTTGCCATCTCGAGTAACAATTCTTACCTTGTAATCATTGCAACCACTTGCCAATCGCCAAACCGCACTGCCATCAATCAACTTCTGAGGAGTCATCAATTCAAAATCCGGTCCTAAATAGGCCTGATTCACAGATGAAGGTGTGTATTTACGTATATTCACTTCTAACAAGGTTGCATTTTGTGGGGCTGCAGACTTCATATCCCAAAGTGAACCATTGGCTTGCGTCAAGCTGGCTTGTAACGACACTTGATCTAGAGGAAAGACAAAATCTTTATCCCAGCCTATTGGTTTTTGCCAAACCCATTGCCCAAGCATTTCCTTAGGTGCAATAGGCAGACAGAGCGTTTCCGCACGACCCAGCGGCTCTCCCGTCTTATCATATGCGTTCAGTAGCACCTTAGCACACCCCTGAACGAAATATTTTTCTGGGACAAAAGCGTCAATACCAACAGGGTAGTTACTTAAAGAAAGCTCTTGCAAGTGCGTCAGCGGCTCAACTACAAAGCTGCTACCATTCTTATAAGCGAACCATTGATAAGCAACATTGATGGTTTTATTACTTGCAGTTACTAATTCTGTACGTAACTTATACGCATTGTTAGCGTTTGCTGTGCTAGTAAGTTTGATGTCACCAATCGATACACTAATAGGTGCGCCTTCGGCCCATGCTGTGGTAGAAAAAACTCCTAAATTTACCCCAATACTGACCATTAACACCATAACTTTATTATTCATAAATCGACTCCCAAAAATACCAAACAAATTAGAATGCTTTAAAATTTTTAACTGGCTGACTTGACGGTGATACAACAGTATTAATATTCACAGGCACGCCTGCCATTGATGCGTTTACTTTCGCCTGTATCTGTGGGTTATATTGGTTATCCATGCGACCCTCAGTTATATCTAAATTTGCTTTGATGCGTAAATCAGTGCCCGTATCCGATATCCGCAATACCTCAGCAATGCGGGCATTTATCAATGTCCGAACCTCATTTTTGCACTGCTCATTTTTGCACTGCATCAACCACTTCGACTCCAAACCTTGTCGGGCTAGATGCTGGTATTTATTTTTGTCGAATGGTGGTTCAGGTGACTTGGTTGCTACTGTGACCGCAGAAGACCCCGATATACTGCCTCCCACATTACCAACAGGTTGAGTTGATGTGAAATTATTGAAAGTTTCAGCTTTAGGTGTAGCAGAAGCATTCACTTTTGCTTGCATTTGCGGGTTGTACTGATTATCCATACGTAATTCTGTCGCATCTAAATTTGCCTTAATACGCAAATCCATACCTGTATCTGCAACTCGTAACACATCACTAATACGTGCACGTATCAAAGTACGTATTTCAATTTTGCATTGCTCATTTTTACACTGAATTAACCATTTATTTTCTAATGCCTGTGTCGTGACATGATCGTAATGTGGCTTATCAAATGCAGCTACTGTCACAGTGTTCGTGACTGAACCTAGTCCGTCACTCATGTTTTTCACTGGTGTTGGCTCAACTGATGGCATGTTGTTTTTCGAACTACGGGTAACAATAGCATTACTCGCCACTGACACAGCGTCCCCTAATCCCGCCCCTTGTGTCATTGGTTTTGTCGTTGTTGGATCAAATGACGGTTTATTACTTACATTTGCCAGGCTATTTGTCGCCAGCACCCCGCCTCCACCTATATTCTTACCTGCATTGTTAGCCTGATCGGCGAGAGTATTGGTTTGATTACCTACAGCATGACTGACCACTGAGAGGGTCTCACCCAATCCACCAGCTTGCGTCATCGATTTTTCTGTAGTCGCCGTTTTAGGTGCTGTTTCAGACACCAATAATTTGCTTCCTCCTCCTATATTTTTATTTTTAGCGACATCAGCTGCTTGATCAGAGATGCTGTCAACCTTGTTGTTTCCAACACTGCTCAAGCCATTATTTGTAGCTGATTGCGCTTTTTTATCTTTTGTCGATTCAGCTAATTTATTGAGTTTATCTGCTCCTATAGGCGCACTAACCGTGTATTTCTTTGGATTTTTAATTATCGCATCAGGTGCTTTTTTAATATCCGCATATTGTAATTTTGCTCTACCAGTTGACTCTTCTATGGCTTTAATCAGATTTTTAAATGGTTCATATCCATATGGTGTTTGTGGTTTAGTAACTTCATTCAAACCAGATTTTTCACTATCAATACTGGTGTAATAGCCTTTCCATACTAAGAACATCGCATTTAATGCGGTTTTGGAATACTCACAAGTGTGTGTAACTTGTTCAGATATTGGCAACGTACAAGTTAATTGCCCACTATAGCTAGCCGTATAAGCGTCTAATTTCGCACTATACAATTGTTCTTGTTCCATACGAGCTGCGCCCATTTTAACTTTAGCGTCTTTAATTGACTGAGGTGCGATGGCGGCCAGTTCAGCGGCCTTATCTACAAAAGCTGACATGACCCAAGCACTAGCTAAGTCCGCTGTCATCACGACACCTTGTTTTTTATATGTAGCTAAAGCACCTTGATAAATCACTGGTGGCATTTGCCAAGTCAAGAAATCAATGTCTGCTAAGCTACCAAAGTCACCCAAATTAAATTCACCATTAGGCGTTTTACCACCCTGCACAATAACGCCTAAATAAGCACCTGTTTTAAGCAAGCAATCTTTACGCGCCCCAGTCTCTTCAGGTGGACACTTATCTCGGTACATAGGCCATATTGTTTCCAACGCAATAGCACGATAGGCGGTATTAAGGATTAAAGTGGGCTGGCTCTTCACGCTTTCAGCTTGAATTAGTTGACGCTGTTTTTCACCTAAACTATTTATATCAGCAACATATTTTGACAAAGCAACTTGATAAGCCTTGTTAAAGTCATAATTTTTTCTTAAACCCGTATCCATAGGGTAATTAGTGAAAATCTTTTTCGCCTCAGCGACGACCGTCTTACCCTCAGCAACAATTCCTCCATTACCCGATATGCCTATTTTTGCCATAATCGCCTGACTACATGCGGCTCTTTTTTCAGCAACCATACCTGAGTACAACGAAGCATTACCATCTGAAGAAGCATCAATAGCCGTATTATTTTTCTTAGACGGATCTTGCTTATTACCACAATATGTCGCTTCAAAAACATCACTAGAAGCTCGTGCTGCTTTATAAACTTCCTTAGGGAAAAACTCACTAGACATACGAGCATTAAATAAGAACGATGTTTCTGGTCCAAAACGCTTGTCACGGTATTCATTGCATTTACTGTCAGCGTGCTTCTCAGAGAACCTATGGTCATCATAATAAGCATTACAGGCTTCCCACATAATCCTCACATCCCAACCAGCATCCACATTACTGTAAGCACCCAAAGAAAATGTTTTACCAGTAATCCAGTTTTCAACATGCTGAGCAACATTCACTTGCCATATACGCCCATACACCACATCATCAGAATCTGGTGGTGCTTCGCCACAGTCATTTAACGATACGCCTAACGTACCACCAGAATCAGAGCATGAAGCAACATATTTGGCTGCCGAACCCAATGCTTTACCAACGGACTTAATAACGGCTAGTGCTGGACCACCGACACACGCCAACACATCGCCACAAGAATCTACTGCAGCAGCTGTTGCGTCTATTGACTTTTTGATTTTTTGAATAGCACCTGAACCAACTGATGCAACGGCGCAACCGCAATTGATTTGCATACCTACAGTAGGTAGCGTGCCGGGGAAAGGAATGCTAGAAATAAGAGCCTCTATACCTGTCGTTACTTCACCATTTATTATTTTTTTCAAGTCATTATTAGGCACAACAGAAACTAACGGTGCTAATATCAACTTTGCCTTACTGCCATATAAATCATTTTTACAACCATCATAACTCCCATTAAGTTGCCCAGCTGCCGCCAACCCGCTAATAGTAGTCATCGTGGCAAGACTAACGTAATCTTGGGCAGCAATAGCCGCTACACACTCAGCATGAAGCGCTGTGAACGCCAACACTTCTCCAACAGCTAATTGCGCATATAAACCAGCTTTTGCTGAGTTCACTACGCAAGAAGCGGCATCGCTAAAACAGTCTGCTTTAGCGGTATGATTAAAACTTAACAAAACTACTAACAACACATAACCAAGGTATCTATATGTTTTATACATGCTTAAGTTCTCCCCTATTCAATTTGACTTTATAACTGATTGTAAGAGGGACGTAAGCCTAATGACATCCTCCATTTAGGGGGCATCACTAAATATAATTACAGTAAAAACGTAAATTGAACTTGAAATAACACCAAGCCCCCCCACTTCATGCGTATTCAATTAAATAGGAGTTACGCATGAGCACTGAAAATCAAGAAATTAACGAATCTGCCGCCAGCGAACCGCTAGTTGATGCAGTCGAAACCATGCCTAGCTTGGAAGAAATGTTGCAACAATCCGAATTAAAAGCGCAAGAACATCACGATGCTTGGCTACGTGCTAAAGCTGAGGGTGACAACATCCGCAAACGTGGGCAAGAAGATGTCGCTAAGGCGCGTAAATTCGCTGTTGAAGATTTCGCTAGTGAATTATTAGCAGTAAAAGATAGTCTGGAAGCCGCATTAAGCGCAGAAACACCTAGCATAGAAAATCTGAAAAGCGGCGTAGAGCTGACGTTGAAGCAATTAAGTAGCGCGTTTGGCAAATCTAATTTACAAGAAATCAACCCTGTCGGTGAAAAATTTGATGCGCATAAACATCAAGCTATCGGCATGGTAGAAAGCGATGCAGAAGCGAATACGGTTGTTACCGTGTTACAAAAAGGCTATCAATTACACGACCGTATGATACGTCCTGCATTGGTTATGGTCGCACAAGCAAAATCATAAAATAACGCTTGAAAACAAACATATTAACCACATATTAAACACATCTCACTCACTTAAATATAGGAAAAATCATGGGTAAAATTATCGGTATTGACTTAGGTACAACCAATTCTTGCGTTTCTGTTATGGAAAACGGCGCAACTAAAGTAATCGAAAACGCTGAAGGCACACGCACTACTCCTTCTATCGTAGCTTACGCTGAAGACGGCGAAATTTTGGTTGGCGCGGCGGCAAAACGTCAAGCAGTGACCAATCCTAAAAACACCATTTTTGCGGTTAAGCGTTTGATTGGTCGTCGTTTTGAAGAAAAAGAAGTACAAAAAGACATCGGTCTTATGCCTTACAGCATTGTTAAAGCAGACAACGGCGACGCTTGGGTAGAAGTGCGCGGCAAAAAAATGTCCGCACCTGAAGTATCAGCGCAAATTTTGATGAAAATGAAAAAAACAGCTGAAGATTACTTAGGTGAAACCGTCACTGAAGCTGTTATCACTGTGCCTGCTTACTTCAACGACAGCCAGCGCCAAGCAACTAAAGATGCGGGTCGTATTGCTGGCTTGGATGTAAAACGCATCATTAACGAACCAACAGCCGCAGCATTGGCGTTTGGTATGGACAAAAAAGAAGGCGACCGCAAAATTGCGGTGTATGACTTAGGTGGCGGTACGTTTGATATTTCCATTATTGACATTGCTGAAATCGAAGGCGAGCATCAATTTGAAGTGTTGTCAACCAACGGCGATACATTCTTAGGCGGTGAAGATTTTGACCAACGCATTATCGACTTCTTGGCTGACGAATTCAAAAAAGAACAAGGCGTTGATTTGCGTAACGACGTGCTGGCGTTGCAACGTTTGAAAGAAGCGGCTGAAAAAGCAAAAATCGAATTATCATCAGCACAACAAACTGAAGTCAACTTGCCATACATCACTGCTGATGCAACAGGTCCTAAGCATTTGGCTGTTAAAATCACCCGCGCTAAATTCGAGAGCTTAGTTGAAGAGTTAATCGAACGCACTATCGCACCATGCAAACAAGCCATTAAAGATTCAGGCGTAAATGTAGCCGACATCGGCGACGTAATTTTAGTCGGTGGTATGACACGTATGCCTAAAGTACAAGAAAAAGTGAAAGAATTCTTCGGTAAAGAACCGCGTCGTGACGTGAATCCTGACGAAGCGGTGGCAGTCGGCGCGTCTATCCAAGGCGGCGTATTGCAAGGCGAAGTAAAAGACGTGTTGTTGCTCGACGTTACCCCGCTATCTTTGGGTATCGAAACTATGGGCGGCGTGATGACTAAACTCATCCAGAAAAACACCACTATCCCAACTAAAGCCAGCCAAGTATTCTCTACCGCTGAAGACAACCAAAATGCGGTGACTATTCACGTGTTGCAAGGTGAACGTGAAATCGCTGCGGGTAATAAGAGCTTGGGTCAATTCAACTTGTCAGACATCCCGCCAGCATCACGCGGTATGCCACAAATTGAAGTGACATTTGATATTGATGCTAACGGTATTTTGCATGTATCTGCAAAAGACAAAACCACTGGTAAAGAAAACAAAATCAAGATTCAAGCCAGCTCAGGTTTGTCAGACGCTGAAATCCAGCAAATGGTAGAAGACGCTGAAGCCCACGCTGAAGATGATCGTATCCTACGCGAATTAGTTGACGCACGTAACCAGTGTGACAACTTGATACATTCAACCAAAAAATCATTAGTTGAATTTGGCGACAAAGTCAGCGCAGATGAAAAATCCGCGATTGAAGCAGCAATTAGTGCCGCTGAAGCCGCCTTAAAAGAAAGTGACAAAGCTGATATCGAAGCTAAATCAACCGCACTGGGCGAACTAGCACACAAATTATCAGAAAAAATGCAGTCAGCTGAATCAGCAAAAGCAGGCGATGCAAGTCAATCAGGCGGTAACAGCAACGCGCACAATGATGACATCGTTGATGCTGAATTTGAAGAAGTTAAAGACAAACCATAAGTCTTTTGCGCGTTAAATCAGGACGCGCGTGTGCGCATCCTGATTTCGTTACTTACAACCGCAATGTTAGTTAGCTAAGAAATTACTGAAAAATCATGTCTAAACGCGATTATTATGAAGTGCTAGGTGTCAATCGTGATGCCAGCGAAGACGAACTCAAAAAAGCCTATCGTCGCCTAGCGATGAAGTATCACCCTGACCGCAATCCAGACAATCCCAAAGCTGAAGAACAATTCAAAGAAGCAAAAACCGCCTACGAAACCTTAACCGACAGCCAAAAACGCGCCACCTACGATCAATACGGGCACGCAGGACTAGAGCAAGGTGCTGGCATGGGTGGTGGCGCAGGTGGATTCTCCTCTGATGCCTTTGGTGATATTTTCGGCGATATTTTCGGCGGCGGACGTGCGCGATCCAACGTCCATCGCGGTGCAGATTTACAATACAATTTAGAAATCACCCTAGAAGAAGCTGCGCGTGGCACAGAAACCAAAATCCGTATTCCCACTCAAGAAGAATGCGAAACCTGCCACGGCACGGGCGCAAAACCAGGCACACAAGCCACCACTTGCAACACTTGCGGCGGTCATGGGCAAGTACGTGTGCAACAAGGATTTTTCTCCATACAACAAACCTGCCCAAAATGCCACGGCACAGGCAAAATCATCCCTACCCCATGCGGCACTTGCAATGGTGCAGGGCGTGTTAAAAAACACAAAACCTTATCGGTACGCATCCCTTCAGGCGTGGACAACGGCGACCGCATCCGCTTATCAGGCGAAGGCGAAGCAGGTGTAAACGGCGGTCCTACTGGCGACCTATACGTTGTTATTCACCTCAAAGCACATACCGTATTCCAGCGTGAACACAACGACTTGCATTGCGAAATGCCGATTAGCTTTACCACAGCGGCACTCGGCGGCGAAATCGAAATCCCGACGCTAGACGGTCATGCCAAACTAAAAATCCCAGCAGAAACCCAATCAGGCAAAGTATTCCGCCTGCGCGGCAAAGGCATACAAGGCGTGCGTACCAATGCGCCTGGCGACTTAATGTGCCATGTTGCGATAGAAACCCCCGTCAACCTAACCGAACGCCAAAAAGAATTGTTACGCGAGCTAGAAAACCTCAACCGCGAAGACAACGCCCGTCACAGCCCTAAAGCCCATTCATTTATGGATAAAGTAAAAGCCTTCTTCGCAGGCTAAAAGCATACCGCTCACACCCAAGTGAGCGGTATTTTATACGGGGTCAGTTCTAACATTCCAACATTTAACCATAAAAACTATGGTACACTACACACTTATCATTACCCGCTAAACACCGCCGCGATTTATTTATGAAAATACCGAAAAGACTCATACCCCTACTTGAAGACGGCTTCATTGATGATGTCATCCGTCAGCTCATGAGCGGCAAAGAAGCGACGGTGTTTGTTGTGCGTTGTGGTGACGAAGTACGCTGTGCCAAGGTTTACAAGGAGGCGAATAAACGTAGCTTTCGTCAAAGCGTGGACTACACCGAGAATCGTAAGGTAAAAAATAGCCGCATGGCGAGGGCAATGGCGAAAGGCTCACGCTATGGGCGTGAGGCGCAAGAAGCCGCTTGGCAAAATGCTGAGGTAGATGCCCTGTATCGTCTTGCCGCCGCTGGCGTGTGCGTGCCTAAACCCTATCATTTTCATGAGGGTGTGTTGTTAATGGAGTTGGTCACTGACGCTGCGGGCAACGCCGCGCCACGCTTGAATGATGTTGCGTTTACACCCGTAGAAGCCCGGGAGCACTTCCACACATTATTGCACCAAGTGGTGTTAATGCTGTGCGCTGGGGTGATACATGGCGACTTATCGGAATACAATATTCTGCTAGGCGAACACGGACCCGTCATCATAGATTTGCCTCAGGCAGTGGACGCGGCGGGTAATAATCACGCGCAAAGTCTGCTGGTGCGTGATGTCAATAATCTGACGCAGTATTTCGCGAATTTTGCGCCTGAATTATTGCAAACGCAGTATGGCAATGAAATTTGGGCTTTGTATGAACAAGGCGAATTGCTACCCAATAGTGCGCTCACAGGTGTCTTTGTCGGTAAAGACAGCCCCGTTGATTTACACGCTGTGATGCGTGAAATTGACGACGCACGCGCTGAAGAAGCCGCGCGTCAATTACGGATGCTGGAAGCCCGATTGCCTCAAAAAAATGCAGATTGAGCCACCGCACCGCAAATCAAGTAATTACTGTCGGTTGCTCGCGCCCTGTCAATTGTTGTAACTGGGTAATTTGCAACGCCGCTTGTATCAACTCAGCCAAAGCAACTTGTGCATCTAAATGGTGGTTTGCCACATCGACATCGTAAGCCTCAAGATAAATACGCAAAGTTGCGCCCTCTGTGCCCGTACCCGATAAACGCACAATAATGCGCGAACCATCGACAAACAAAATACGTATGCCCTGCCCTGTACTCACGCTACCATCAACGGGGTCGGTATAGCTAAAATCGTCACTATGCTGAACACAGTATTTGCCAAATTGCTGACCAGGTAATGTCGCAAAACTCGCCAGCAAATGCGCCATAACCGCCTGCGCATCCGCCGTTGGTAAAGCCTCATAATCATAGCGCGAATACACATTACGCCCATACTGCGCCCAATGTTCACGCACAATTTCAGCAACTGTTTGCCGACGTGCGGCGATGAGATTGAGCCAAAATAAAACGGCCCACAAGCCATCTTTTTCACGCACATGATCAGAGCCTGTGCCGAAACTTTCCTCACCGCACAGCGTGACTTTGCCTGCATCCATGAGATTGCCAAAAAATTTCCAGCCTGTAGGCGTTTCATAGCAGGGAATATTCAATGCCAGTGCCACTCTATCCACCGCCGCGCTAGTAGGCATAGAACGCGCCACGCCTGCCAAGCCGCCGCGATAAGCAGGAATCAATGTCGCATTAGCCGCCAGCAACGCCAAACTATCTGACGGCGTGACAAAAAACTGCTTGCCCAATATCATGTTACGATCGCCATCGCCATCCGATGCTGCACCAAAATCTGGCGCGTCGTCGGCGTGCATAATACTTACCAATTCTGGCGCGTAGGTAAGATTAGGATCAGGATGACCACCGCCAAAATCCTCCAGCGGAACAGCGTTCATCAAGCTATCCGCCGACGCGCCTAGACGATGTTGCAAAATTTCAGTAGCATACGGCCCCGTCACCGCGTGCATGGCATCGAATTTAATGCGGAAACCACCAGCCAATAAATCGCGTATCGCGGTGAAATCAAATAGTGACGCCATCAACTCAGCGTAATCGCTGACGGCATCTATCACCTCTACCGTCATCGCCCCTAGCTGACTCACGCCTAATGTATCCAGCGACACATCAGGCATATCAACTAGCTGATACTGGGTAATGACTTTACTCGCTGCAAAAATCGCATCGGTTACCGTTTCGGTTGCAGGTCCGCCATTGCTACCGTTAAATTTAATCCCAAAATCACCGTCTATCCCACCTGGGTTATGGCTGGCAGATAAAATAATACCGCCAAAAGTTTGATATTTACGTATCACGCATGAAGCCGCAGGCGTGGATAATATGCCGCCTTGCCCAACTAACACTTTGCCAAAGCCATTTGCCGCCGCCATTTTCAGGATAATCTGTATCGCCGTGCGATTGTAATAACGACCGTCCCCGCCTAATACCAATGTGGCACCTTGTGGCGCATTGATGCTGTTAAAAATAGACTGGACGAAATTTTCTAAATAATGCGTTTGCTGAAAGACGGTCACTTTTTTACGCAAGCCAGAAGTGCCTGGTTTTTGGTCAAGAAAAGCCTGGGTAGCAATGGTAAGCACACTCATATTCACTTTCTAGATAATAAAATCACACTAAAACTACTGATTCAAACGCGCCATCAACATATCCACTTTGTCGGTATCGGTCGCTTTCAAGACTTTTTGTATCAAACTCTGCGCATCACTTATTTGCGTAGTCAACACCTGCTGTTTAACGCTTAATAAGCTGGCTGACTGCATAGAAAACCGACGCAAACCCATGCCCAACAACAAACGCGTTAATTTTGGATCGCCCGCCATTTCACCACACACAGAGACGGGTTTACCCGCTTTTTCGCCTGCGCGTAATGTCATCACGATAAGCTGTAATACAGCAGGGTGCAGTGGATCGTACAAATAACTCACTTTGTCGTCGGCACGGTCTATCGCCAAGGTGTATTGAATTAAATCGTTGGTCCCTATGGATAAAAAATCCAGCCGTTCGGCGAAAGCACTCGCCATCAATGCGGCGGCGGGTATTTCTATCATGCCACCGACAGCTATCGTATTATCAAACGCAATATTTTCAGCGGTCAGGCTCGTTTTAGCACGCTCTATCGCTGTATAAGTTTGGCGCAATTCAGTTAAATTGCTCAACATCGGTATCAGGATTTTAACATTACCGTAATGCGAAGCACGCAATATGGCACGCAATTGAGTATGAAAAAGTGCCTGCTCAGATAAGCACAAACGAATAGCACGCCGCCCCAACGCAGGGTTCAGGGTATGTTCAGTCAGCTCACCCAGCGGCTTATCTGCACCCACATCCAAGGTGCGAATAGTGACAGGCATCCCATTCATTGCCGCCGCGACTTCGCGATAAGCCTCAAACTGCTCATCTTCTGTCGGCAAGCCCACCCGATTCATGAATAGAAATTCACTGCGAAATAAACCTATTCCTGTTGCCCCAGAGGCTTTCACGGCAGCTATATCCTGCGGCAATTCGATATTGGCGTGCAGCTCGATTTCTATACCGTCTATGGTGGCGGCACGACTACTGGTAATGCGCTTGAGCTTTTGATGTTCAATACGCCACTGATTTTGGCGTAATTGATATTCTTCTAACTCGGCATCATCAGGGTCAACAATCACCACGCCTTGCTGACCATCGACGATGATAATTTCATTATCACGTATCAGGCTCAACGCGCTATGCAACGCCATCACCGAGATGATATTCATGCTCCGCGCCAAAATGGCGGCATGGGAAGTTGCTCCACCCACGTCAGTAATGAACGCGGCAAACTGCTGACGCTTGAAGTTAATCATGTCAGCAGGCGATAAATCATGCGCGACTAAAATACAATCTGCGAGATTGCTTTCATTAGAAGGTAAATTATCAGGATGCCCCAGTAGCACTTTAAGTACACGCTCTACAACTTGCACCACGTCCGTCTTGCGCTCACGCAAATAAGCGTCTTCTATCGCTTCAAATTGCGCGACCAACTGCTCCATTTGCTGTGTCAACGCCCATTCCGCATTGCAAGATTGGCTACGCATCAATTGCTTGGGAACACTGGACAAAGTTGAATCATCCAATATCATCAAGTGCATATCCAAAAACGCAGGCATTTCAGCAGGTGCATTAGCTGGAATCTGTGCGCGTAAGGCTTGCATTTCCTGACGCACGGTGTTCATCGCATCATCAAATCGCGCTATTTCTTTATCAATAAACTGTGCAGGCAGGACATAATGCGCCACTTCGACGCGACTGTGCGAAGCCAATCGCGCCACGCCGATAGCAATGCCTGGTGAAACGCCTATACCATGTAAGGTAAAGCTCACTCGCCCTCCCCGAATTTATCATTGATAAGGTGGACCAATGCCGTCATCGCAGCTTGTTCGTCCAAGCCATCAGTATCCAAGGTGACAGTCGTACCTTTAGCCGCCGCCAACATCATCACCCCCATAATGCTTTTGGCGTTGACTCGACGCTGATTGCGGGTAATCCAGATTTCACTGGTGAACTGACTCGCCGTTTGCGTTAATTTAGCTGAAGCACGTGCATGTAAGCCCAGCTTGTTAATGATTTCAATGTCCTGTTGCAGCATCGCAAAACTCCGTTGTTATATGTAAAATGCCTTCTTGTCCGCCCGAGACGGTTTTCGTTATTAAATCAGCCATAGTCAAATGACGATACGTAATCGCACGCATTAACATAGGCAAATTAACCCCAGCAACCCCTTCAACCTGTCCAGGCATCAGCAAGCGACACATGGTATTACATGGTGTCGCACCATAAATATCTGACAGCAACAACACCCCATCGCCCTGCTCTAATTCTTGCAACAATGCCTGCGCATCGTCCAGCATACATAATTGCGTCTGCGCACTGACATCCAATGCTTGCACTTGTACTGGACGACTACCCAATACATGCGTTGCGCACTGTATCAGGCTCTCGCCTAATGTCCCATGCGCGACAATGAGTATGCCTATCATTGCTACTCCCTAATTTAGCTTAAAATTCAATCGTTTCTTCATCGCATCAGTCATATAAACCTTGCCTGCCGCATCTATTAACATCACATCCTGCACGCCCATTTTTTGCGCCGCCGCTTGCCAACCAGCCACACCTGCAATAAAAATAGGCTTACTCGCCACATCTGACAACGTCCCCGCGTGGGTGCTCGGCGGAATCAACACCGTTACCGCCTGCACGCCTTGCGCGGGCCAGCCTGTATGCGGGTCGATAATATGGCAATAACGCTTACCGCCTAATTCAAAATAACGTTGATAATCCCCCGACGTACCCACCGCTTCACCATCACGCAAATCCAATAGCGCAATAGGCGATGGTTTACGCGGATGCTGTATGCCCACACGCCAAGGTCGGTCGCCGTGTTGCCCTATTGCCATGATATTACCACCGATATTGATTAAGGCATTTTTAATCCCCTGACTACGCAAATAAGCCGCCGCTATATCCAGCGCATAGCCTTTAGCATAGCCGCCTAAATCCAGCCGCACAGCAGGATTCGTGCTATGAAACATAATACCGTCCAGCACTATGTCTTGCATTTGTGGGCGTTCAGCGAGCAGTTTTTTAATCGCTGCAGGGTCAGGCAATTTTGCCTCAAAATGGTCCGACTGAAACCCCCACAGCTTAATCAAATTACCGATAGCAGGGTTAAATGTCCCGCCTGATTGGACAGAATAACGTGTTGCATCTTGAATAATCGGTATCATGCCAGGCGCGATAGCCGCTGGCACAGGCGATAATGCAAAAACAGCATTCATCCGCGACAGCGTACCTGGCTCCCACGCGTGCAAAGTGTGGTGCATTTCGTCGAAATCGCGCAATACTTGCTTAGTCACACGCGCCGCCAATGCCTGCGGTGCGCCGTAAATGGTAATCTCTACTCGCGTCCCAAACACATAGCTTTCTTGACTATAGGTCTGTGGCTGACTACAGCCCGCCAATACCAACATCACCAGCACAATCAGCAAGCGCATACCTGCTCCAACGCATCCACCAACAAGCTCGCCACATTGCTATCAGTTTGTTGCGTAATTTCCACAAAACCCGTAGGGCTAGTGACGTTGATTTCAGTTAAATAATCCCCTATCACATCCAGCCCCACCAAAAATAAGCCCATATCACGCAACACAGGTGCAATTGTGTCAGCAATTTCTTTATCACGTGCCGTCAATGCTTGCGCCACACCGTGCCCGCCTGCCGCCAGATTGCCACGTGTTTCGCCAGATGCAGGAATCCGCGCTAGGGCAAACGGCACAGGCACACCGTTAATCAACAAAATACGCTTATCGCCCGCACTAATAGCGGGAATATAACGTTGCGCCATGATAGTGCGCGTATTTAACTGCGTCATCACCTCGAGTATCACATTCAGATTCACCTCGCCTGTGCGCACACGGAATATGCTACTACCGCCCATACCATCCAGCGGTTTCAAAATCACATCGTCCTGCTCGGCCACAAACAATTTAATTTCTGCCGCGCGACGACTCACCAAAGTCGGCACGGTAAACTGCGCAAACTTGGCAATTGCCAGTTTTTCATTAAAATCCCGCAACATACTAGGCTTATTCAGCACCCGCGCACCCTGCTGTTCAGCCAAACTCAGCAAATGCGTAGTGTATAAATACTCTGTATCAAACGGCGGGTCTTTACGCATGAGCACTGCCTCAAACGCCGTTAAATTCAGCCGTAATTTAACGCCTAGCTGATACCAATTCGCGTCATCATCGCTAATCTGCACACCGCACACATCCGCCATCACCACGCCATCACGTAACAGCACATCTATGGGACGAACTACGCAAATCTCATGCCCACGCCGCGCTGCCTCGCGCATCATTGCCACCGTGCTATCTTTATAGGCTTTGAGCGTGCTAATGGGGTCGATAATAAATAAAAATTTCATTGTTCCAACTCTATCGCCGCCGCCAGCATTGCCAACCGCGCCACCACGCCGTAGGTATAAAAACGATTAGGCGTGGCATCAGGATTCGCCAATTGATTCGGCGTACAGCACGGCGTTTCAAATGCCAGCGGCACAAAGTGCATACCAGGTGCATTCAAATTTTCATCCACGCCACGCCCCGTGTGCACGCGATAAAAACCACCCACCACAAAATGATCCATCATATACACCACAGGCTCGGCAATCGCCTCGTTAATACTCTCAAAAGTGTAAACACCCTCTTGAATAATCACCTCCGACACCTGCAAGCCCTCTTTACCCACTGCCATTTTGTTACGCTGTTTACGATTCAAATCACGCACATCTTCAGGGCTTTTTACCGTCATTATCCCCATACCGTATGTACCTGCATCGGCTTTAACAATGACAAACGGATCGGCATCTATGCCGTATTGCTGATACTTTTCACGGATTTGCTCGAGCATGAATCCCACATGCGCTTCCAAGCACGCCTCCCCCACACGCGCATGAAAGTCTATCTCACCGCAAGTTGCAAAGTATGGGTTAATCAACCACGGATCAATATCTATCAACTCGGCAAACTCAGCTGCTACGCGGTCATATGCCGCAAAATGCTGTGATTTACGCCGTACATGCCAACCTGCGTGCAATGGTGGTAAAAGTTTTTGCTCTATATTTTCTAAAATAGGCGGCACACCTGCCGATAAATCATTATTCAACAACACCACACACGGATCAAAATCAGCCACACCCACGCGATTACCGCGACGTACCACAGGCTCCAACAACAGCTTTTCGTCCGCACCTATATCCAGTAATAACGGCTCAGTCATATCAGGTATCAAGCTACCTATACGCACTTCCAAGCCCGTTTGACGCAAAATACTCGCTAACCGCGCCACATTTTGCAGATAAAACACATTACGCGTATGGTTTTCAGGGATAAGCAATAATTGTTGCGCGTCCGGACATATCTTCTCTACCGCACTCATCGCCGCCTGCACAGCTAAAGGCACAAAATCAGGATTCAGATTATTAAAACCACCTGGAAATAAATTAGTATCAACAGGAGCCAACTTAAAGCCGCTGTTGCGCAAATCAACCGATGTATAAAATGGCGCATGATGCAGATGCCACTGGCTACGAAACCAACGTTCAATTTTTGCCGTATTGCCGAGAATGTGCCGCTCTAAATCCAGTAGCGGTCCTGTTAATGCAGTTGTTAAATGGGGAACCATATTTCACCTCTTTGCTTCATAATAGCGAATTCGTTATTTAATCTCGACATCACCATGTTTCATATCGTCCTATTTGAACCTGAAATACCACCGAACACAGGCAATGTTATCCGCCTCGCCGCCAATACAGGCTGCACCTTACATCTAGTCGAACCGCTAGGATTCAAGCTCGAAGACAAACATTTACGTCGCGCGGGGCTAGATTACCATGAGTACGCCGATTTGCAGGTTCACCCTGACTGGGCAAGCTG
Organism: Sulfuriferula sp.; assembly: GCA_013140765.1. Classification (GTDB taxonomy): domain Bacteria; phylum Pseudomonadota; class Gammaproteobacteria; order Burkholderiales; family Sulfuriferulaceae; genus Sulfuriferula. The sequence continues at coordinate 11,329 of JABFSE010000015.1, read as the reverse complement.
CTTGACCAGCCTCGGCAACAGACGCATTTTTGCGCTCACCACCAAAGGTGCTACGCCTTTTGCTCACTGCCAATTTCAAGCCGAAGACGTATTCGTTTTTGGCCCAGAAACACGCGGCTTACCTACAGAAATACTCGACAGCCTCAGCACTGAACAGCGCATACGCCTACCCATGATGCCCAATAACCGCAGCCTAAACCTATCCAACACCGTCGCCGTCGTCACCTTCGAGGCTTGGCGACAAAACAACTACCTGGGCGGCGCATAGACTTATCGCCACTCCTTAGGCAAATAATAATCCCCATAGCCGTCCTGTTCCATCGGCACTTCAATTACGCCGCTGGATAGGGTGGCGGGTTTGGCACTGCTGGCGATGTTGGGGAAAATAATAACTAATGCCACCATGACTAGCTGGATAATCACAAAAGGTATCGCGCCACGGTAAATATCAGTGGTTTTGATGGTTTTAGGGGCGACGCTACGCAAATAAAACAGCGCAAAGCCAAATGGCGGGTGCATGAATGAGGTTTGCATATTGATGCCTATCAGCACACCGAACCAGATTAAATCTATACCTAATTTTTGCGCAACAGGTGCTAGTAATGGAATAATAATAAACGCGATTTCAAAGAAATCCAGAAAAAATGCCAGCACAAACACCAGCAAATTCACCACGATTAAAAATCCTAATGCGCCGCCAGGTAAGCCTGTTAATAGATGCTCCACCCATAAATCACCGTTCACGCCGCGAAATACTAAGCTGAATACGGTAGAGCCTATAAGAATAAACATCACAAAGCTAGATAACCGAGTAGTGCTATCCAGTGCTTGTTTCAATAAATGCAAAGGTAGGCGACGGCGAGCCCACGCCAGCAATAACGCGCCTGTTGCGCCCATAGCACCACCTTCTGTCGGCGTTGCCCAGCCTAGGAATATCGTACCCAGTACCAGAAATATCAGTAACAATGGCGGCAAAATCGCACGCAAAGCACTTGCCCACAAAGCACGTCCTTGCAATGGTCGCGCTGACATAGGCAACGCAGGTGCGGCGGTCGGTTTTAACATTGTCACCGCCCACACAAACAGCACATACAAGCCCGTCAATACTAGGCTAGGCACTAACGCCCCCTGATACAGCGCACCAACAGACACGCCCAACTGATCCGCTAACACGATTAGCACCAAGCTCGGCGGAATAATCTGCGCCAGCGTGCCCGATGCCGCGATAACGCCCGTTGCCAAACGTGCATCATAGCCATAACGCATCATAATCGGCAATGAAATCAGCCCCATCGCAATCACCGAAGCGGCGACTACCCCTGTCGTTGCCGCCAATAACGCGCCGACAAATATCACCGCGTATGCCAAACCACCGCGCACTGCGCCAAATAGCTGCCCTACACTTTCGAGCAAATCCTCGGCCATGCCGCTACGCTCTAGCACCAAACCCATAAAAGTAAAGAACGGTATTGCCAATAAAGTTTGATTCGCCATAATACCTAGCACGCGCTCAGGCAAAGCTTGCATCAAACTCATATCCAAGTAACCTAATTGCAAACCCACAATACCGAAAATCAAGCCATTCGCCGCCAACGAAAACGCCACGGGATAACCTAACAGCAATACAAATACCAAGCCCGCAAACATGGCGGGAGCCATCCACTCCATACTCATGCGCCTGTCTCCTGCACTAACACAGCCGCATTTTTAATCAACTCAGCCAAACCTTGTAACGCCAATAACACAAAGCCTACGGGGATAAGCAGTTTAGCCGGCCAACGCAATAAACCACCTGCATCGGGGGACATTTCTGCAGATTGCCAAGCCAGCAGAAACATATCCCAAGAAAACCAAATAATCAGCGCCGTAAAAGGCAACAAAAACAGCAACGTGCCCAATACATCCAGCCATGCTTGCCCGCGCTTAGATAATCGCCCATAAATAAAATCTATGCGCACATGCGCGTTGTGCTTTAAAGTGTAACCTGCTGCCAATAAAAAAACTGCACCGAATAAATACCACTGTATTTCCAAGCCCGCATTTGAGCTAACGCCCAGCGTATAGCGCACCAACGCATTGCCAGCAGAAATCAATGTAACCAGTAACACCAGCCATTTCACGCTCTGCCCTACGCGTTCATTCAATGCGTCGATTAAATCAGCGAGTTTTAATAAAGCACCCAATCTATTCCCCTGCCACCGTCATTTGCGCAATCAGTATTGACCCCGTTTGTTTAGAGCCGCGTGCTTCGGTATCGGTGCCTATTGCCACGATGTCTTGGAACATCTGCTTCAAATTACCTGCAATCGTAATTTCTTCCACGGCATACTGAATCACACCATTTTCCACCCAGAAACCTGCCGCACCACGTGAATAATCGCCCGTCACCATATTCGTGCCATGCCCCAACAATTCCGTCACCAGCAAGCCCGTGCCCATTTTTTGCAATAAGCCAGCAAAATCCTCGCCCGTATTATTAACCAGCAGATTGTGGCTACCGCCCGCATTACCCGTCGTTTGCATCCCCAGCTTACGCGCACTGTAGCTGCTCAAAAAATAGCCTTGCAATACGCCGTCTTGGATAACTTCTCTATCCACTGTCGCCACGCCTTCATTGTCAAACGGGCTACTTGCCAGCCCCCGCAACAAATGCGGGCGTTCACTGATTTGCATCCAGCTAGGGAATATCGTCTGCCCCAAGCTATCCATCAAAAATGACGATTTGCGATACAAACTAGCACCACTCACAGCGGACACAAAACTGCCTATCAAGCCTGCCGCAATCGGTGCTTCAAATAACACAGGCACTTGACAGGTTTTGACTTTACGCCCGTCCAAACGCCGCACAGTGCGCTCACCTGCGCGTTTGCCGACTTCTGTCGCCGACATCAAATCCGCCGCGTTCCGCGCTGAGGTGTACCAGTAATCACGTTGCATACCCTGCACCGACTCAGCGATGACAGCACAGCTAATGCCATGCCGCGTGGTTGGATAACCTGCCAAAAACCCTAAGCTATTACCATACACAAACAACGAGCTCTGCGTATTCACACTACCGCCTTCGGAATTGCTCACCCGTGTATCTGCCGCCAACGCCGCCGCTTCACACTCCCTCGCCATGGCGATAGCATCATCTATACTATGATGCCACGGATGATATAAATCCAGCTCAGGCAAGTTTGTTGCGAGCCGTTCCACGTCCGCCAAGCCTGCAAAGCTATCCTCTGCCGTATAACGCGCAATCGTCAACGCCTTGTCCACTGTATCGCGCAAAGCAGTGCGGCTAAAATCAGAAGTCGAGGCATTACCGCGCCGCTGACCAATAAATACCGTTACACCTATGCCTTTGTCACGATTATATTCTATGGTTTCAACTTCACCTTTACGCACCGTCACCGACTGCCCCATACCCTCGGAAGCCTCAGCAGCACTGGCTGTCGCGCCCTGCTGTTTAGCGTAATCCAACATCTCTTGCACTAGCAATTGCAGTTCATTTTTAGTATGGCTAAATTGTTCAGACACGAAAACTCCAGACGCAGTAAGGCGAAAACCGTTATCATAACAACATTTACAGCCTACCTGAGCATCATGGAAGAAATAGAAGACGAAATCCCCGTTATTAGCAAAAGCGAAATCAAACGCCAAATGACGGCATTACAAAAACTGGGCGAAGAATTGATTGCGCTCCCTAAAGGTAAACTCAATAAACTGGACTTGCCTGAAACCCTGCGTGATGCCATAGATGCCGCCAAACGCATTACTGCGCATGGTGCGCTGAGTCGTCAAAAGCAATATATAGGACGTTTAATGCGTATCGTTGACGCGCAACCGATTGCCAACCAGTTAGAAAGATGGCGCAATAATCACGGCGACGAAAACGCCATATTTCACCAAATGGAACACTGGCGCACCAAACTCATTAACGACGACGGCGCAGTCACCTTATTTATTGCCGACCACCCGGCCGCCGATATTCAGCAACTACGCACCTTAATACGTAACGCCCGCAAAGAAGCCAGCCTGCAACAAGCACCTAAAAGCAGTCGTGCGCTATTCAAGCTAATACGTGAAATTATCGAAGCGGCGCACCCCGAATTAGCCACGAACGATGACCTTACTGAAGAGATAGACGAAGACTAATCTAGTGCGAGTGGGCATGTTTACGCTTATAATAGCAGGCATAAAACATGACCACTAAAGGTTAAAACATGCAAAGAACCATGCTCAAATCCAAGTTGCATCGTGTCACTGTAACGCAATCCGAATTGCATTACGAGGGCTCATGTGCGATAGATGACACTTTACTCGCGGCGGCTGATATTCTTGAATATCAGCAAATTGACATTTACAACGTCAGCAATGGTGAGCGTTTCACCACCTACGCCATCCGCGCAGAACGTGACTCAGGCACGATTTCCGTCAACGGCGCGGCGGCGCACAAAGCCAATCCAGGTGATATTTTAATCATCGCTACTTTTGCCAGCTACACCGAAACCGAGTTAGCAAACTACGCACCACAACTCATTTACGTGGATGAGCATAATCGCATTAAAAACAGCCGCAACCACATCCCTGTTCAGATGGCGGCGGCTTGATTATCACGAATAAATAGCTCAAATTCAGCGGGTGGCAAAGCGGGAGAAAAATAATAACCTTGTGCATAATCGCAACCGCACTGCACCAGCAAATCGCGTTGCGCCGCTGTTTCTACTCCCTCGGCAATCACCCTTAAGCCTAGCTTGTGCGCCATCACCACAATAGCCTCTGACAATGCTAAATCACTAGGGTCTATGCAAATATCACGCACAAATGATTGATCTATTTTTAAGTAATCTATATCGAATTTTTTTAGATAGGATAAAGCAGAATAACCCGTGCCAAAATCATCCATAGACACTTTAATCCCCGCGTCACGGAACGTCAGTAACTTATCCGTAATCAAGGTAGAAGCGTCTAAGAGCAAGCCTTCCGTTATTTCTATGACTAGATTTTCGCCAGACAAACCTAAATTTTGTAAATAAGCCAACCAGTCTGCCAGTTTTACCGTTGCATCTTTGAATTGCACAGGAGACATATTAACACTCACCTGAATACTGCTACCATCTGCGCTATTTTGTTGCCAGCGTCGCGCCCATGTTGCCGCCTCTTTGAACACCCAATCACCCAGCGCGATAATCAAGCCTGTTTCTTCAGCAAGCGGAATAAATTCCACAGGGCTCATCCATCCATGTTCAGGATGTTGCCAACGTATTAAGGCTTCTGCTTTCGTAATTCTGCCCGTGTTCAAATCCACTATAGGTTGGAAATGTAGCTCAAACTGTTGCGTCGTCAATGCGTAGCGTAAATCAGATAACAAGCGCAATCTATTCTGGGCTTTCTGTTGTAGCGCAACAGTGTAAAAGCTCAAACGATTACGCCCTGCCTGCTTGGCCGCATACATTGCTTGCTCGGCCTCTCTTAATAAATCGTCTGCTGTGTTTGCGTCATCAGGGCACAAAGCAATACCGATACTGGCAGAAATATGAATAACACGTTTATCGACCGATATATCGAAACTCGCCGCAAGTTGCGTAATCACGTTTTGCGCAATGTCTGTCAAATTGTCTTTACCATCCGATAAAGGCACGATGACCACAAACTCATCACCGCCTAACCTAGCCACAATATCGTTGCTATTAACTGCCAAGCGTATTCGTTGAGCGACTTGCACCAATAATAAGTCGCCCATCTGGTGACCCAAAGTGTCGTTCACCTCCTTGAATTGATCCAAGTCTATGTACAACAAAGCTACGCCATGCCCGCTATGTTGGGCATAGCTAACCTCCTGCACCAACCGCTGATGTAACATATAGCGATTAGGCAATTCCGTCAGCAGGTCATAATTGGCTTGCTTCCAAATCAACTCCTCTGCGCGTACTTTGTCAGTAATATCATAAAATGTGGCGACATAGCGATAAGGCTCACCCTCTTCATCTAGCACTAGATTGATAGCCATCCATTCAGGATATATTTCACCGTTTTTACGCTTGCTCCAAATACGCCCCTGCCAATACTGATACGCTTTAAGCGTATTCCAGATGGTTTTATAAAACTCGGCATCGTGGCGACCTGACGACAAGACGGATGGATTTTTACCTATCACCTCATGCGCGGCATAGCCTGTTACTGTGGTATAGGCATGATTTACTGAAATAATCTGATTATCCGCATCCGTCACCATCATCGCTTGACTGCTGTATTGATACACCAATGAAGCCTGTTTCGACTCATCTTCTAATAGTTTTCGCTGATGTTCGCGATCAAAATTATCCAGCGCAAAAGAAATATCCCCACACATTTCAGAGATTAAATTCACCAATGGCAACTCAAACGCGTGGCTATACTGATGATGTACGGTTAATAATGCAAACACCTCGCCTGCCCGCATAATAGGAAACGTTGCCGCCGATTGCCAGCCGAATGTCCGTACATCTTCATCAGCCAGATAGCTGAGTTTATCGACTGCACTATTATCAATCACCACTATGCGTCGCTCATGAAACGCTGTCGCCAGTATTCCTGTTTGCTCAGTGACGGCAATCACCAAACCATCCACAGACGATTTGCCGTGTCCATAGCTCACGACAGGTTTAATCCAACCTTGTCGCGCATCGACTTGCGCAATAAACGCCATAGCCACGCCACCCAATTCCACAGCCACCCGACAAACCAATGGAAATAACGCCGCTTCATCGTGCATACGCACTATCGCTTGATTGACCTCACTCAATGCTTTATAAAAATTAGTCAGCCGCGATATGTGGGCTTCGTGCTGTTGCTTAATCGTAATATCGTGCGCAATCGCTAATAGCAATTTACTGTCCCCCATCTCAACCAGACGCAGGAACATGGCAACAGGCACAATCTCATGATTTTTACGGATGAATGCCATCTCAAAATCAACCGATTCTTGCTCGCCGCTTAACAGCGGGGCTAAAATTGATTGGCAGTAATCATCAGAAAAGGCGGGGTTAAGCTGATTTGCCGACATAGCCAACATTTCATCTTGACTATAATCTAGGCAAGTCAATAAACTAGCATTGACAAAAACAAACTGCAACGTTTCAGGAACCATTAAAAAAACCAAAGACGGCGATTTATCTAAGATAATTTGCGTCTGTTGTAATTTGGCTTCTAATTCATTTATCTGCATAGTAATCATCACATACCATTAACATTCCAAAAAATAACGCAACTGAATATGACGGAAATCAGTAGCCCAGACTGTATAGGTTTGTCATGATATTGGCAATAGTTTGTCAGACGTAATAGCAGGCTATTCACGCATAAAAAAGCCCCTATGCACAGATTAACGTGCATAGGGGCTTTTCACTCATGCAACTTAAACCGCTTCGAGTTTACGCATACATTTAGGCAATAATTTGAAATCAACCAAACTGCTTAACAACGCGCCAAGCAAACTCGCATCCGCCTCATAAACCAGCTTGTAATACTGCACACGCATAGTAATCGCACTACCAAACACGATACTAATGAACGCTAGGAACGAACCCAGTGCCAACGTTGACATCCCCGTAATACCTTGACCGATAGTGCAACCCATCGCCAGCACGCCGCCGAATCCCATCAATATCGCACCGAAAACATGGTTACCGAAATCACCCACTGACGCAAACCATTCAATACGGAAATTGCGGCTCAACAACGACCACAGCAACGAACCCGCTATCACACCCGCCAATGCCATCACGCCGAATGTCAGCAAACTGCTATCAAATTTGCCAGCGGCATAACCCAACGTTTGACCCATAGGGTTGATAAAAGTGAATGACTGCGGGCTTAACGGACGACTATCAGCAGGCTTGACTTCATTCGAACCTGCCACAAAATCCCATTCTTGCACATATGACTGTAGCGTATAAGTAGTACCATCCGTCGTTTTTACCCCAACCGTACTACTTACATACCAAGCACCCAACACCACCAAACCCACCACTAAGCCGCCAATGACGTGATCTTTATTGCTACGAAAATCACGCGACTTGAATACAAATGCCGCAATCAACAAAGCCACCAGCACACCCAACACTAAACGCGCTTGCTTCAAGCTCACATCAGTCACCAGAAACGAAGCCAAGTCCTGATGTGCGCCTACATTCACAGCCAATGGACGCAACCAACTCAGAAACAACACCGTAAATAGTGTTTTATCCGTACCAGGAAAAGGATTAACCATAAAATAAGCGATTACCGCGATAATCAGCAGCACGACTATAGACTTAATGTTACCGCCGCCTATACGCACCAAGGTTTTATTACCGCAACCAGATGCAAAGGTCATGCCGATACCAAACAGTATGCCGCCTAGGATGTTTTCAGCCCAAATAAGCTGACCGCCACGATACGGTGGGAACGACGCATCTAAATTCGCCATGCCCAAATACTCCAACACCGACACGCCCAACATCGCCACTGCCATCGCCAATAGCCAAGCCCGCATCCGCCCAAAATCGCCCATATTAACCCAATCAGACACTGCGCCCATGGTGCAAAAATTGGTTTTATTCGCCACCAGACCCAGCACTAATGCCAGCCCGAATGTCACCCATAACAGCACCGATTGCGCGGTTGCAAAGCTCTCAAATAACATATAACGCCTCTTTTTTTAACAGATTCAGCATAATAGGGGGCGCAGGCACATAGCACTATAGGCGATATGTACTAGACGCCCACCACCCGTATCACCACATCACCTAGCGCAACCACCTGCCCAGTGCGGATTTTGCACGTTTTACGTAACTCCAACTGGCCATCCACCGTCACCAAACCTTCCGCCACCAAATGTTTGCCAGCACCGCCGCTATCCACCACACCCACCAGCTTGAGCAATTGATTTAACTCAACAAACTCACCTTGCAACTCAAATTCAACTTGCTGACTGCCTTGCATACTCATACCCTCTCAACCGCACTGACCACATTAGCCAGTGCTAAAATTTTGCTTAATACCCGCTGCACCTGCTCAGGCTGCGTGACTAAAATACGAAACAACATATCCGCCATTTCACCTTGCGACTCCGTATTCACCTGCGTCACGGCAATATGCGCCTTAGCAAAAATATCCGATATATCGCGGAGCAAACCATGCCTGTCGTATGCGCTTACTTGTATTTCACAGCTAAACTGCTCAACCTCTCCCGCCCAACTCGCCGCCAGCAAACGCGCCTTGCGCTCACCTTGCACCCGTGTCACATTACTGCAATCTGCCCTGTGTATCGTCACCCCACGCCCCTGCGTTGCATAGCCCATAATCATGGCAGGCGGTACTGGCTGGCAACAACGCGCAAAAGTCACAGGTAAGCCACCTACCCCTTCAATCAACACCGTATCCGACTTATATTTACCCGCCTGCGGCAAACCCCGTTTGGCCACTACCGCCACAGGTAGTGGTGCTTGCAACGCGGCTATCGCATCACTCAACTGCTTAACGCTAACATCACCGCGTCCAATCGCCGCAAAAAACTCATCGCCTTTAGGCTCGCCAATTTTATTAGCCAGCTTATCGAGATTAACATCATTCGCACCTAAACGACGCAACTCCTTATCAAGCAACTCACGCCCTTGCGCGATATTTTCAGTAAAAAACTGATAGCGAAACCAATGTCGCACCTTCGCCCGCGCACGCGGCGTTACTAAATAACCCAAAGCAGAATTCAACCAATCGCGGCTAGGCGTACCCTGTTTTGCCGTTAAAATCTCCACCCGTTGCCCATTTTTTAATGGCGTATTCAAGGGCACAATCGCACCATCGACTTTCGCCCCACGGCAACGATGCCCTAAATCCGTGTGCAGATGATAAGCAAAATCCACAGGACTCGCGCCCGCCGCCAAATCCACCACCCGACCTTGCGGCGTCAGCACATAAATCCTGTCCTGAAACAGCTCATTCTTAAACAAATCGGCCAATGCCTGACCGTCAGCCACATCATCTTTCCACTGCAAAATCTGCCGTAGCCAAGCAACCTTATCCTCCGTTCCCGTCGGTTTAGTCGCCCCTTCCTTATAACGCCAATGCGCCGCCACACCCAGTTCCGCATAATTGTGCATAGCAAAAGTCCGTATCTGCACCTCCAGTGCCTTATGCTCAGGCCCCAACATACCCGTATGCAAAGACTGATAATGATTACTCTTAGGATGCGCAATATAATCATCAAACTCACCCGCAATCGGCTGCCACAAATGATGCACGATACCCAAAGCGGTGTAACAATCTTTTAGCTCAGGCACTAAAATGCGCACCGCGCGAATATCATACAGCTGCTCAAAAGCCAAATGCTTACGCTTCATCTTATTGATAATACTCACAATATGCTTAGGTCGTCCCGTCACTTCCGCCTTAATACCTGCCGCCGCCAACTCCGCCCGCAATATCGCCAGCACATCATCAATATAACGTTCCCTATCCAACCGCTTTTCATCGAGCAACTTCGCAATCTGCTTATAATGCACAGGCTCTAAAATACGATAAGCCAAATCCTCCATTTCCCACTTAACCTGCCACACACCCAAACGATTCGCCAGCGGCGCAAACAACTCACGCACCTCCTGCGCCACTTGCCAACGCGCCACCTCATCCGTACTCGGCGTGACCAGTCGCAAAGCATGAGCGCGTTCCGCCAACTTAATCAGCACCACGCGCACATCCTCCACCATCGCCAACAACATCTGCCGCAGATTTTCCACCTGATTACGCCCATCCCCCTGCCCCGTAATCAACTGCGCCACACTATCCATCTGCGCCACACCCTGCGCCAGCTTCAGCACCGCCGCAGGCACAGGTACATCCGTGTCCAACGCCAAACCCAGCAACAACGCCGCCGCCACACTGTGCGCATCCAAATGCAAATCCACCACCTGCAACGCCGTACCCAAAGCATGTTGCCAACGCCCACAGCCCGCCACAAAAGCCACATCAGCCTGCGCCAACGACCAAGCCGCCACCTGCCGCACCATATCAGCATCCCCGCCAGCCATCCCAGCCACCAAGCGATCTATATTCGCATCATCCTGCACAACGCTATTTGTCGTCGTAACCATTAAACTCCCACCACAAACCTAAGCAATAACACCCATTATACCGCAAAACGAACGGTTAAAATGTTTGATTGTTAGAACTGACCCCAAATAACCACATAAACGCATAAACGGGGTCAGATACCGTCTTGAATAGCAAGCCCCTTATTAGCGAAATTAGCATCAAATGGCTTGCCAGACTTCACTACGCCATAGATAAGGTGGACGAGTTTACGCATCGCCGCGCCGATAACCGC
>JABFSE010000020.1 GCA_013140765.1 Sulfuriferula sp. | reverse complement strand
AAAACAAATGCTTGGCGAAATCAATAGAAATACTCATCCAGCCCGCCGAGGTGTTTTTCATCACAGCGAGCAGGCTATCCAGCACACCATCCGAAACAGCTGCGTGTGATTCAATCGGAAAAACCATGAACAACAAAATTTCCCCGAAAAAAATAAATGCGAAAAACTGCCAGTTGAACGGGCTGATATAGTCCAGCCTCGCTTTGAACAGCTGCCCCAGCGGACTGCCTTTAATGTTGTCTAAAATTTTATGCATTATTGCTCCCATCAAAATCAGTTTTCTCAAAGATCGCAAAAAGATCATGAAGATTACGGTTCGCTAATCGCGCCGTATTGTTTTCGCCGCTGACAAGTGGCTCATCTACAACGTGCCATCCATACCCTCGTAATTTTTTTTCAAGTTCCGAGCCATTCCAAAAAATGAAATCTTCGGCGTTCCCATTTTTTAAATTCCGCACAACGATCCCATTTGAATAAAAAAGGGGGTAATCTCGCACTTTATTCGCAAGGTTGCTCACGCTGTATTCCGTTGTTCCTAGCGTCCAAACGTGGACTACGTTCAGCGTTTGTAATAAATTTACAAGCATAGAATTTTCTGCAAACAGCATGCTTGCATATCGCGACGCGGAGAACACGATCCGAGTGTTTGATGTTTGATCAAACGCACCAAGCTCATCTAACAACGATACGCAAGAAAACCAATCATCAACGCAAGTAATCCGATGATTGATTGCAAAAACACACACACCATCAACGATATCATCCCGCAAACCGTATGTTTCATTGCAAAGATCGGTATACAGTGCGAATACATCGACGACATAGATTTTTTCTATGCGATTCTGTTTTTGCTGCAAAAGCATTTCCACAATACATCTCGAATTAAAAGTGACGCCGCATCCGCCGGCCCCGCTATCAACAAAATAAGTTCTCAACATATCAAACCCCCTCTCTCTTAGCTTTAACCCAAGCAACACGTTTTTTCATGTTTTTCGGTTCACAAAAATCTATTGGCATGGGTAATGACAAATCATAGTTTTCACCGTCAATCTCAACAAAATTTCGTTTTTGCGTTTCGTTCTTGTCTTTTAGATTAATAGCAGGCATGTTTTCTTTCTCTATCTTTCCGATAGCACGCATCAAGTGCCCGCGATTTATTGGTAGCCCCATCTCTTGCAAAAATTCGGCGATCGCCTCTAATTTGACGCCTCGATCACGATGTTTTTTGATGACGGGATAGGCTTTACGAATAAGCATCTCGCTGCTCATTTTAGTTGGGTCGTCGTTAAGCAACGTTAAGCCGCTATCAATTTTTTCTAGAAAGTCACTGTTATTCATCATTAAGAACCACTCCTTTAGTTAGACCGTGCACAATTTGCACATACTGTATGTACTAGATGCGAAATTTCATCGAGTACAAACCTATATGCGCACACTAGGAAATTTATAAAACTATTTTTTTTGTACTGTTTTCCAACTGTTGTGTTTAGAAAATAACGACAGGTAAATCAACACGAAAAAGCAAAAAAAGAAAGGTGCAGGGTAAGGAGTGTGCCCACATCTTCCATTACGCCGTTGGCTTCATTCGATGTGCTTACACTCCCCTGGTCAGGCTGCGCCCGACACCCATAAAATCGCGTCTCGGCTTTGCCTTGACTTGTAGCGGATATTTCCGCTTTCGCACATATCTAAAATCGGATCTAAAAACGGGGGCGTAAAGTGGAATCGGTTTCAAAAAATACTCGCACTAAATATGTGAAAATTCGCGTTACCACTGATGAGTATTCAATCATCAGAATCAACGCAATGAATACTGGCAAATCCACATCGAGCTTTATACGAGATTTGGCGTTAGGGTCAAAAGAAGTTAAGCAAGCTGCTACGCAGCAATTGGCAATGAGGACGGGTAACAATCAAATTGCATTTGAGCTTCGCAAAATCGGCGCGATGATGCGCGGCTTTTATCCTAAGGAGGATTTGAGCTGGACGAACGAGGATAAGCGGCGGTACTGGGAAGCGATGGAAACGCTTTTACAGCGGGCTTATGTGATTGAAAAAAGCAAACGCTGACAAGGCTTTTCAGCCCCGTTTTTGAAATTTCCGCTCTTGCACATATACCTTTGTATGAATTCCCATACAAACAAATACGTGCAGAAAGGATTAACCATGCCCCAATTAGTTACAGTTCCAGAAGTTTTATTAAATCGCGCCGATGTTGAAAAGCAAGCTCGCATTAGTCGCTCCAGCATTTATAGAAACATAAAAAAAGGCATATTTCCAAAACCCGTTAATTTAGGTTCAGGTGCAGTGCGCTGGAAGCAGTCAGACATAACCGCGTGGATAGGCGGCTTAACATCGAAAGCGGAGGGCTAAACCATGCTAACGCTAAACAATGCTTGCCACATTATGAACTTGGATTTATCATCTTTCACATGCTCTCAAAAAGCACGCAAGGCGGATAAAACCGCCATAAGTAATCATGGCGGTTTTTTTACGTCCGTAAAATTTTCAATGTTCGGGAGTGCGGCTAATACAACACCTGCTACGCAGGGAATATGCCCGCCGTCCTTGCGCGGTTTTGAACCCCCGAACGCCCTAAGCTCAAAACTTCGGGTAAGACTTCAAAACGCAAGGAGTATCACATCATGAATACCACGCCACAAAACCCTATCAGATTTAGCGCAGGTCACGCGCTCGTCGAGCTTTGGAACAAAACCGATAAATCTGACTTGTCAGAAGCAGAATTAAGATGGTTCTGCCGAGCAAGCGATGAGGCTGTATTAACCCAAATCAACTTGAAAAAATTAGTTCAAGGTACGCATGAGGACATCGAAATGGGTAGCGATTACTACGCAACGCCCATCAATTTGGCTGCCCTGATGGGCGTAATACTGCACTCGATGGATACCATAGACGCGCTTAGTGTGATCGGATTAGAGGCAATTGCTCTCGTTAAAGAAATTAAGGCGGTGGGTAATGATGAATAATACAGAATCCACCAAAAAAACAGACGATGAAACCATAGCATGGTTATCAAGCCTAAGCGTTATCGCCTACGACCGCGTTAGAGCACGCACGGCTAAAGATATGGGTATCCGTCCAGCAATACTGGATGCACTTGTAAATCAACAGCGAGGCAATAAAGGCTTGGATGCTTTACCGTTTCCAGAGCATGAGCCATGTAATGAGCCTATTAACCCCGCTGATTTGCTGGACGAGGTAAAGGCAACGATTAAGCGTTTTATTATCTTAGATGATGAGCAAGCGACTGTATCCGCGCTGTGGTGTGCCATGACTTGGTTTATTGAGCATATAGACATTGCGCCCTTGTGTTTGATTAACGCCCCTGAAAAGGCTTGCGGCAAGTCTGAATTGCTAAAGACGATTAAGGGCATGAGTTGTCGCCCGTTGCTAACTGAAAACGCAACCACAAGTGCCTTATTTAGAGCTGTTGAACTATGGAAGCCAACGCTACTTATTGACGAATCTGATACATTTTTCAAAGAAAAGCCAGAAATGACGGGCGTAGTAAACGCAGGCTATGAACGTTCAGGCGGGGTTTTACGTAGTGAACCAGACAGTAGCGGAAAAAGTTATATACCTAAGCTATTCCCCGTTTATTCAGCCAAGGCGATAGCAGGCATTATGCTAGAAAAACATCTGGCTGATGCTACGTTAAGCCGTGGTGTAATGATAAGGATGCGTAAACGTATGAGCTTTGAGCATTCAGATGAATTAAGCACGGCGGAAGATGGATTATTCGATGGTATCAGTTCACGACTGGCAAGGTTTGCAGAAGATTACGGCGAACGTGTCAGGTATGAAAGTAAAAAGCGGATTGATGGCGGTAAGTTAATCAGTGTGTTATCAGATAGAGAAAACAAACATTACCGCCCGCTATTGGCTATTGCATCAATGGCAGGCGATAAGTGGCAATCAATGGCAACCAATGCCGCGATAATCCTTTGTGCTTCGGTAGATAAATCGATAAGCACTGGCAATGAACTATTGAACGATATTCGTGATGTGTTTGAGCGGTTAAAAGTCGATAAAATTAAATTGGTTGAGTTGGTCACCGCCCTTTGTGAAGATGAAGAAAATGCGTGGGCAACATATAACTATGGCAAGGCGTTATCAACAAGACAGCTTAGCAAATTATTGGGGGCATATGGCATATCATCTAAAACATACAGATACGATTACGAAACAGCAAAGGGTTATGAACGGGCGCAATTTGATGAAGTATTTAAGCGATATTTAGCGTATTTTGAAAGCGGAAAAGCAGAATGTTACCAGAATTCTAGTAACACACAAATTCTAGTAACATCTTCGGTAACACTGGAAGCCAACAACGGCGTGGCTTGCGAGGCAGATGATGAAAATGTTACCGAAGTTACCGAGAAAAACACGTATCGAAAAATCAGTACAAACTATCAAGAGGTAATCTAAATGAACGCGGCGAAATTTATCCAAAATTTACGAAATTCTGGCTATATCGTTTCACTTAAAGAGGGGATGATTTTAATCAGTGGGAAGGAATTAGATGATAATTTACGTGCCACCCTTAAAATACACAAACGCCAAGTTTTAACCGTACTGCAAAAAGAGCAAGCAAGACGCGAGCGCGTGATTAAAATGCTGGTAGATAACCAAGCCTTAGAATGTGCTAGTTATTGCAATGCTGACGATACAGACGATAACTATCATTATCTAGCCTTAGCGGTTCGTGACGAACACGGCGGCGCGACCTGTGAGCTACTGATACCACGTGCTAAGGTTGATATTTGGCAATTGATGTGGTTTATTCAACAACATGGGAATCAGAAGCATTAAAAGCGGTTGCTACGCAAAAAAGAAAGCGAATTAAACGGGGTTCTGGGTTGCGGTTTTAACTCATTGTTGGTACTTTTGTTGGTATTTTACGAGTTTTGAAAATTAAATTTCAATGAATACAAGGCTTATAATGCTTGTTCGATGTTGTCACCGGGCATCAATACACAGCTTCAAACATTCCCAAGCAGTCTCAAAAAGCCCGTTAAACCCAATAAATATAAGGTTTGCGGGTTTTTTTACGTCTTAATTAGTCCTAAGCTGTTTTAAGAAATCCAGATAGATGTGTTGGTTGTTTTGTTGGTTGTTGGTGTATTTGCGTGTAATATACTAAAAAAAAACCAACAAATTTAGTGGGAGGCTAGTAAATATATGGCTTTGACAGAATTGCAGATTAAGAATTTTAAGCCAACAAACAACCAACAAAAACTATCAGATAGTGGTGGTTTGTATCTGCTAATTAATGCCATGCGCGAAAATCCTAATAATCCTGCTAAGCCATTTGGTGGTGGTAAGCATTGGAAAATGGCGTACCGATTTGGTGGTAAACAAAAAACGTTATCATTAGGTGTTTACCCAAGCGTAACTTTGGCACAAGCCCGTATTAAACGTGATAACGCCAAAGCATTATTAGCTGAGGATAAAGATCCAAGTGAAGTCGTCACTAAGAAAGCCAAAAAAGCTGTCATTGAGAAAATTCAGAAGGCCGAAGTGGTGGGGTAATCCCCCCAGCCTCTACCATTTACTGATACTCATTTCTGGATAAACCCACTCAATGTTTTATTAACAGCCACTGCATCGTGCGGAATCAATAAGTACTTCCAAGGTTTTCCACCATGTTTTTGAGCGTATTCCGATGCATGTTTACACCACTCAACAGCGGCAGCTGTTTTCGCCTTCACCTCAGTACAATCAATGTCGGCCGCTTTCTTGGCCTCAATAATCAGATTCAGGCTTTGCGTTGTCGCCACAAAATCTGGCACATACTCAGGCTGATTCACACCATCACGGTAGTAAATATTAAACTGTCCAGATAATGGCCTGAACCATAGCGATGCATCACGCTCCAGAATAGATGCAAAAATGCGTTCTGTATCTGAATGGAATTTTTGGTAGGTGTATGCGCACTTTTCAAAACCGCCATACACAACTTGTGCAATTTTTCTTTTTTCTGGTGGCGCTTGGTGCAGGGTCAGTACTTCACCCTCGGTGGTAATTGCACTTGGTTTTAACGGTGTAAATCCTTGGCTAACGACAACCTCAGACTCGGACACATCTTCAAAATAGTGCTGAAACATTTGCAGGTGAATGTTATCGGCAATTGCCTTACATTGATTTGCCAACACGTTGTGTAGCTCACCCTCCGTTTTCAAGTATGACTTAAAGTGGGTTACAGCTTGGCCAGCCAGGTTATAAATGAGATCCGCCTGCTCATCATACGACACATCATCAAAATTGATTAACTCACGAACTATGTAATCCTCCAGCCTGGCTTCTGTCACATTGGAAGCCTGACCGTAAAGTATGTCTTTACCTGTTTGCAGTCCTCGACCAACCAATTGCTGGTCTTGTGGCTGGAAATACATTTTTAATACATCCAGCACAAAAGGCTTGTATCCACTGTTTATCGCACCTTTAGGCACAACCGATATGCGAGGAATATCAATCGTGTGTTGTGCCACCAGCTCAACTGCCGTCTTAACGATGTCTGCAATACTCGTCCCGCCACTTGGTAGCAATTCTGCTTGTTGTGGAGTGACTTTGGCTTCTACGCGTCTGACGATTTCCTGCTGAATTTCTTGTTGAGTCAATGAAGCACTGGTAGGTGCCAGATTTTGCACCCTGCTCATGTCATTTATCACATCCATCACGACATGCGCCACTCTAGCCTGTTCACCTGTGTAAAGCACGGTAGCGGGTGTAGCTGGGATATATACCCCAGCCGATGCTGTAAGCGGGTGAGTACTTGCCATATCAATTCCAAGCAGGGTATCAATGGTTGAATTTACCAGCACAGTACGCGCAGTAGGTGTCGTCATTCCTACAGGATCGAGTTTAAGTTGACGCATACGAATAGGCGAGTCACCTCGCCCGGCTTCATCCACCACTTCTTGAAATCGATCATGCGCAATAATGTTTAAACGATCCACTGCCTCATCGCCAGTTTTACGCCCATAAGGCAATCGCAAGCCACGACCAATCGATTGTTCAATCAGGGTGCGTGCGTTGGCTGCACGTAACGGCACTATCGTATAGAGATTCGTGACATCCCAGCCCTCTTTAAGCATGTTAACGTGAATGACAATCTCAGTCGGTTCATCGTAGCTTTCCACCGCCAGCAGCTTCTGAATCACTTCATCGCCCTCAGATCCGCTGGTAGTCCCGCTATCTACTTGGATAACCTTACCTGCATAACGCCCATCAAAAAAATCATTTGATTGAATATAGACCATGAGTTGGCTGGCATGGGTGGTATCACGCGCAATCACCAGCATAAACGGCTTAACCAGCTTTTCGCCCTTTTGCTGTGCATAGGTTAAAAGATGCACTTTGGTTTCTTCATGCACGCGCACGCCATCCATGAGTTTGATACGCTCAAGCTGCTCTGCACTATGATCAGCCGGGTTGAAATTCTGTTGTGTTACCACCGCAGGCTCTTTGACAAAGCCATCTTCGATGGCACGCGCAAGCGGATAATCCATCACCACATTTTTAAATGGCACAGGCCCTTTATTGCTCTCCACAAATGGCGTAGCTGTGAGCTCCAGACCAATTAAAGGTTTTAGGTCATTGATGGATCTTACCCCTGCACTGCCACGGTATCGATGTGATTCATCCATGAGCAGAATCAGGTCAGGCAAACTGGCCAGATAATCAAAATAACTATCACCCAGCACTTCACGCATGCGTTTGATGCGCGGCTCTTTGCCACCACGCACTTCGGAGTTAATTTTAGAGATATTAAAAATATTAATTTCTATCCCACCCAGCAGGCTTTGGGTAACCCGCTGGTCATAATTATCCCCAGTAATTACCTCTGGCGATGTTACTGCGAATTCGGCAATGCCTTTGAATACATACTTTGGTGTATTGGGTGTGAAGTCGCTAATCAGCTTGTTATAGATAGTCAGGTTAGGTGCCAGCACGAAGAAATGCTTGTAGCCATAAGCGGCATGCAAGTAGCTGATAAAGGCCCCCATCAAGCGGGTTTTACCTACACCAGTTGCCAAGGCAAAACAGAATGAGGGGAAATCCCGCTCAAAATCAGAAAGCTTATCAAACTGTGCTTTCAGCGCTTCTATCATTGCAGCAAGCTCTTCGGGTGATCGTGCCTGGTGGTCTTTCAGACCAGGCACTGCATCCATTGCAGCAGCGAGTTTTTGCAGGCTCTCAGCTTGTGGTTCACGCAAACTTAAACGACCAGAGATCGAACGGACAATATTTTCTAAACTCATTCTTCAGACCCTGCCTTGTTTTTGGGTGTTCTTCTTTTTGCTACTTTTCTCGATGTTTCAACAGTTTTGAGCGGCTCTGCAATTACCCGCTCAAAATCCCGTTCAACTTGGCTAGTCATATTGAGTTGCTGTTTTCGATAAATATCAAACTCAGTCTCCGCCTTGATTTGCGCAATTTGTGTCGTAATTTTTCCTGCGTGCGTCAGCACATCCCGCTCAGTCATGCGTAGAAAGTCGTCCAGCCTCTTCATCCAGTCCGCCATGGTCATTACTTTGCGCGCTTGCGCTTGTAACTCTGCAATTTCAATATAGGCATTGACGATACGGTTCAACGTACCCAGCTCTTCTTCATTGAGATAATTCTTGGCGACACTCACATCCGTTTTACGAATAGCACCACCCTTGGCAGCACCCGCCCATGAAGTCAGACCCATGTTCGTTGTATTAGCATCAGCACGCAGTTTAATCAGTTCGGCAGCCGTATGCCCATGCGCAGCCCAATGCATTTTATTTTGTACTGTGGCAAAAAACTGCTGAGCAGTTTCAGTCGAAGCATCATAATCAATACTGGTAGCGTAAATATCCAGTACTTTTTTCCAGAATGCTTTTTCTGATGAGCGTATATCACGTATGCGTGCCAACAACTCTTCAAAATAAGCATCGTCCTTGCCGCTTTTGAAGCGTTCATCATCCAGCACAAAACCCTTGACCAGATAAGCCTTGAGCATATCTGTTGCCCATCGCCTGAACTGTGCACCACGATGAGAGCGTACCCGATAACCTACATGCAAAGTCACTTCAAGGTTGTAATGATCACTCAGCCTTTCCACTTCGCGTGCGCCTTCCAGGGCAACTATTCGGAATTTCCTAATAGTTCGCTCGGCATCCAATTCACGGTCAGCATAAATATTGCGTAAATGCTCGTTAATGGTCGGGACACTCACCTGATAAAGCTCGGCAAGCTGCTTTTGCGTCAACCATAAGGTTTCATTAATCAGCCTGACTTGAATGCGTGTCTGTGCATCTTCAGTTTGATACAGTAAAAATTCACCACTTTGACCATCCTGCTTAGGCTCATCTGGCAAGTGATCGCTCATGCCGCACTCCCAGCATCGTCATCGCCAAACAAGCCTGCTTGTACATTGGCTCTGATTGGTTTAGGTGCCTGGGGTAAGTTCTCCACATTCAGGCTATAGTCGTCATGCCCCCACTCACATTTTTGCAGAACCATCTTGGGGATTTTCTTGACCGTGAGGTTAGGGAATCGGCTGGTATCCCCACGAAAAGCCGCGCAGCAAACAAGCAGAGTACGTTCCGAGCCAAGCGCTTCAGCCAGCACCTGCAATTGCGCGGCGCTTAAACTTTGCGTAGTGACATAGATAAAATCGTTTTCAGTGCTATAGCCATGCTGCCAATAATGATCAGCACTCGGCGCATAACTAAAACCTTCCAGCTTGCAAATCGCGGCTGCCAACATCTCAGCGTTGTATTCTTTATTAATCACCCATTGCCCATGAGTATCTTGCAACAACAAGCTAGGCGCAAGACGGTAATAACGGAAGCCACCGCCACCTTGCCAATTCACTGTTTGGCTTATACCACCTTGATCGTCGCCATCTATTACTTTTTGCAGTCGGGGGATAATGTGCGTGTGACAATGTTCCCCCAGCTCAATCATGATCCAGCGGCGACCCATTTTGTGAGCGACTGCGCCTGTGGTGCCTGAGCCAGCAAAAGAGTCAAGGACGAGATCGCCAGGGTTTGTTGCAATCGCTAAGATGCGATTAATCAGCCTCTCTGGTTTCGGTGTGTCGAAGGTGTCCGACTTTCCAAAAAGGATTTGAATCTCACGCTTCGATTCATCTGTGTGCCCAACCTCCTCATGCGGCCACCATGTCCAAGGTACAATTCCTTCAATGTCCTTCAAGTATTGTATCCGCGATGGCACGGCATCGCCGTTTTTTCCAAAATACATCCGATTTTCTGCAAGGAGTCGCAGGTACTCGGACTCTATAACTTTCCAGCACGACCCCTCTGGCGGTCGATGCCGCTTCCCAGTAATCGGCGATACGATCTCGTACATCTGATTGGGTCTAAATCCTTGTGCTGAGAACGAAACTGCGCGCCAAGCGCCTTTGGGATCATTGTTGCGGTTCTTATAAACAGCGAGCTGCTTCTCGCCCAGTGGAAGTTTGTTTCTTGTGCGTTTAAATTGCTCTGGATCCTTGGCGTATAGGAGAACATACTCATGAGCATCACCAATCGCCTCTCGGTTTTCTCGTGAGTACCGCTTTTGCCAGATATTTGATGCAACGAAGCTTCTACGGCCACAAACTTCATCTAAAAGCACACGTAAGTAAGGCATCTCAGAATCATCAATACTTACCCAAAGCGAGCCATTTCTTTCAAGCAACCTCCACAGTATCTCTAATCGGTCACGCATTAACCCAAGCCAAATTGAATGTTCTAGTCCGTCGTCATAGTGAACAAAAGCACTGCCAGTGTTATATGGCGGATCAATATAGACACATCTCACCTTGCCAGTAAACTCCTGCTCCAGTGCCTTCAACGCTAGCAAGTTATCCCCGAAAATCAATCGATTGTCGAAAATATCATTCTCACCCACCCGATGCTTCGCGTGATAACTCTTGGTCTGGTCTTCCAATAAAATACGCGGCTCCAGCTGAGGCCGTATATCTTTACCTATCCAGGTTAGTTCTAGTTTTTGTTTTGTCATGTTTAAGGCTTGCCTCCAACTGCTTGATTCTGTTTTTTGCGTTTTTTGATGTCTGCAACGAGTTGCCGAGCATTAGTGATATCCTGCATAAACTCCGTAGGATCAGGAATTGCGGATGTGGAAGGAGCGTGAGCGTCAGTTATTTGATGGCATTTATTGAGCAGTCTCTTTACTTCATCACACTCTGCTTGCGTAATTCCTATCAAACTCTTCACACGCCCAGCATTTATTTGGGACTCGAAGCGGCAAACAATTCCGTCAAGCAGTTCAACTTCGACAACTCTCTCCAGCGTTGAGCGTAGCCGCGAATAGCCATGTCGCATCGCCTCAATGTTTGCTCCATTGGGCTGAGGGTTCCACTTGGCGCTGATAATCGCCTGACTCTTCTCAAGCTCAGTCAAGCAGTCAAGCGGCTTCTTGCTGTCCCATGGAAGCCCTTCCACATACCGTCCTGGCGCACCATCGTTCCATTCGAGCGTCAGTACGTTTGGTGTCATCATTGTTTTTTCAGCGAAGGCCAGAAGATCATTTAGAAACACGACATCATGAGTAAAAACTATGACTTGTCTTTGCTTGGCCTCGACAACCAGGCGATCTGCAATTCTTTCGCGGTGCCAATGATCCAAGGACGAAACAGGATCATCAAACACCAAAGCAGATTGGTGCGAAGCTTGGGACAGCTCCGACAGAAATGCTGCCAGTGCGATACAGCGCTGCTCTCCTTCGCTAGCGATGTCCATAACCTTGCTGCTACCTGCTGAAACCAGTCGAAGACCAAACTTAGTTTCAGCTTTTTTCCCTTGTACTGACTCTAACTCCACGTCAAGAGTTTTAAGTCCCAGTGCCTTCAGTTCATCCTTGAATCGTTCCTGGAAAGCTTTCGTTACGAACTGTTGTGTAAGCTCCGTACTCTTTGCTGTAATCGGAGCAGTCTTTAGATTTTTTTCGCAGCCTTCCAGCTCAGCAATCGCCTTCAATCTTTCCAATTGCGCCAGAATATCGTCCTTAATGCCGGCCAACCATTCACGAGCATCAAGTTCTCGAAACTCGACCTCCAGGTTTTTGCGTATGCCTGGATTATGCGCTGACTCTTCTGTTTTGGCACGATCCTCAAGATTCGTTATCACGCTGCGGATGATCGTTTCTGGCGAAATCGGGATGCCCGTGAGCGTTGCCCAGTGTCTATTAAGAAGGTTTTTCTTTAGCTGCTCAAGCCGTGCATCTGCCTTGGTTGTGAACTCCGAAAGCAACGTGCGTTGCTCTGCAGTAAGAACTGCAAGGTCTGCATCAACCTTATCTAACTCAGGTGCCAGTGGTATAATAGCGTTCAAGTTTGTCAACGTTGTCGAGAGCGTCTGTTCTGCCGTTAAAGACACCTGTTGACTCATATCTTTACAGAAGGCATCAAATCGAGAAAGTTTCTTGCCGCCATCGTCATTGAGTTCCTGCTGACATAAAACGCAACGGGCATCATCCATCACAACAGGAAAGTCTTGGTCTGGATATGCTTCTGAATTGGAGTAGGTTCGAGCTGCATCCCACATGGCGCGCCACAACTCAGATCCAGTCCCAGCTAAAAACGATGTATCAAACTGACTTAAGGCAAATGCCTTGGCAGTACTTTCAGTCATTATTGCGTCTTCGAGCTGCTTCCTAATGACCTCGACTTTGTCGTCAGCAAGATCATTAGCTATAACACTGACTCGCTTGACGTACAATTCAATTCTGGAAATAGCCGCTCTCGTCTCCTTCGCTTTTTGCAAAGGATCAGCCTTTAACACCTCACGCAGGTTTACAAGTTGTTGAGCCTGTTTTTGATCGAACCCAGCTAAAACGTTTATGTCGGCTACTTGTGTCGTGGCGGATAATTTCTGAATGCACTTTCCGACCTCAGTCGTAGAATCGTACTCCCAGCTTGCACTAGCTCCGTTAATAGCTGTTCGCCATTTAGCAACGTCGAATTTAAGCCGCTCTGCTAGTGCATCGCATGCTTTTGATAGCGTTGGCAACACATCGAGTCCATAAGGAGTGAATGCCGCTGCGTTATCCACGCTTACATAGTGCTCGGCTGAAAACGAGTCGAACACAAATATATTTGCTAGACGAGGATCTGCAATCGCCCCACTAGACCATGCCACCGACACTTCTGTGGTACCAGTTTTGAAAACGATTTTTGCAGAAGCGGGCTTAGTTATTATAGATGGTGAAAATACGTTTGACCTTATGTTGGGAGGCACGCCCCTTGCACGGCATGCCCTCTTAATTACTCTGGCGTAGCTTGATTTTCCTGCCCCGTTCTCTCCATAAATAATGGTCAAACCAATGCCGTTGCCAAACGGAATAGTTGATCCCTGAGGAAGGCGATTGACATGTTGTAGATCGCCGATTGACACAAGGGAAACTGATGCCGCAGCACCTGGAGTTGGTGGCAAGTGTTCGGCTCTCAACGGGTCAGTAGTAATGGATGCCGATTTGACCGAGTCAATTTTAAGCTTGGATCGGGAAATGCCCTCCAGTGCCAAGAGGTCAACATCAGTCAAACTTCCTGTCTCGACGATTCGACGTAAGGCATCACGTTGCCATTCAGGTCGATTGATAGACCAGCTCAGTATTTCGTGGAGTACGGTGGTTTCGATTTGGTTAGAGATATTGGCAGTCATGACCGCTCCATAGTCAAACTACTATAGACACCAAGATCAGGCAGTTCCACCCCTTCAATCTCTTGCAAATCACCATACATACTCACCATCACTCCCGCCACCTGCTCAATCAGCTCTCCACGTTTAGTCCACTGTTTCATGATGACTTTACGCTCGCGGTCCAGGTCTTTTTGCATGCTCGAAAACGCTTCGACTATGGCTTCAACACGGTGACTAAATTTTAGGCTAGTCAGTTCTATTTGTTGTTCGATCATCGCTATACTCAATCACGGTTGACTTACTTCATGCTGCAAGCCGTTCAAGGCGCAGCAACCAGTTATTAAAATGGGGACAAGCCTGTCGCAGTGAGTCAAGACCAATTTCTGCCGCGATCAGTGGGCCGTGAAATGTTTTCTCATATTCTGGCATCAATTTCGCAATACGCTTGGATGGTGCTGTTTGCGGGCTATCGTTGATATGCTCGGGAGTTTCATGCGCCATAGCAATAGCTCTCAGCGAATCAACCAGTTTTTGGGAATTAGTCCAATCACGAAATGCTTCTGGCTTCGCAAACAGTAGAGCTTCGAATTCGTGAACCATCAGGTTAGGGATGAAGTTGATTTCATTAATGTCTAGTGCAAGTTGGGCTTCTAGAAAAATCGCCTTTTGCTCGCCCGTTCCTTGCGAGAGGTAGGTGTCGGTAGCTTTTCCTGGAAAATTACCTGGCAGTGCATAAAGATCGAACATCGTGGACACGCTGGCATGGTCATCCTGTTTGCATAGTCGGCTAATTTGAGGTTTGATTTTGCCGTAGCTGACAACACCACCTTTATGGCCTGGGCTCGTGCTGACGATAATGGGGGTAATGTATAGCCCTATACGCGCGTAGTGTGGCGTAAGCAGTTCTCTGACAAAAGTTTCTTCCGTCTGACCTTCTACCAGCAGATATAGGCGACGTATCATGCTGGCCTCCCACCTAGAAGGTTTTTCTTCCATAGGTCGCCCAAGCTGTAGTCCTTTAGCCACTCGGCAAGCGCTGCGGCATTGGGACGTTTGAAAGTGGATGCACCATCTTCTTTGTCCACGACGATAAGATCATCCGCCTCGAATTCATTGACTAATTCAACGGATTGCGTGGAAGCAATAATCTGATGTTTCTGTGCCGCCGATTTCATTAGTGCACCGAGGACTGCGATAGCATAAGGGTGCAAACCAAGCTCTGGTTCGTCGATCAGAATAGATGCGGGCATGAACTGCTCAGGTTGTAACAGTACGGTGGCAAGGCAAATAAAACGCAGTGTGCCATCTGACAACGCACTGGCTGAGAAGGGTACATCCTGCCCAGCTTCTGTCCATTCAAGCTGAATTTTTTCCTTGTTATCTACGGTTGGACGTAGGTGGAAATCGCCAAAAAATGGCGCTACCAATCGAATGGATTTGACGATACGGCGATAATGCGCTTCGTGCTGACTTGCAAGACGATAAAGGAATGCCGCCAGATTACGGGCATCTTCACGCAGGTATTCGTTGTCGTTAATGCCGTGAATCTGTTTGACAGTCGCGCTATCGCTGGTGTCGTGAAAGTGGTAAATACGCCAGCTGCGCATAGGTGGGACGACATAGTCGTAGATGCGGGTTTGTCCCTTTTGCTTTTCCACATAAGACTCAAAATGTCCGGATTCTGGCCGCCAATCACCATGCTTAGTCCACCACAAGCATTCGCGAGAAAACATCATCCTGTTGTCTTGAGTAGGTTTTAATTCAAACTTATATCCGTTGTTGCCGAAATACAGCTCGGCACTCAGCGCTTCAGTTTTTTTTCGCCCAAAGTGCAGCATGGTATCAGGGCCGCCTGACGTACCAACTGCGGATTGCAATTGCTGATCCAAAATCTTGCCAATCAGCTTGAAAAAGCCGATAAAATTCGATTTACCTGCACCGTTGGCACCGATCAAAACATTGAGTTTACCTAATTCAATTTCACAGGACGCTATTGACTTGTAGCCATGCAATACCAACTTGGAAAGGTGATTTGAATCGGATACTTTTTTAATCATCGTGCTTTCCTAAACGCGTTCCATCTTCCAATGCTGATAACTCCAAGCCTTCAATTTCTTGCAACGACTTGCCCGCAATTCCCTGCAAATCACCATACATTCCCACCGTCGCCCCCATCACCCGCTCAATCTGTTCTTCACGTTTAGCCCATTGTTTCATTATAACCTTACGCTCGCGATCCAGGTCTTCTTGCATGGTGGAGAATGCTTCTACTATGGCTTCAACACGGTGACGGAATCGTGGTCCAGTTAGATACTGATAAACCATTTCCGTCTTGGTTTGCTGACCTTCGGATGCCTGCCGCGCCATGTTGACCTGAAGCAGAGTGTGCCGCAGTATGGTTGCCACGGGTAACGCAGCACGTGGGTGCGTCACCCAAACCCCGTCAACCACATCAAATGACTCGACTCCTTTTGGCAGCACTTGGCTAACAATCACAGCTACTTCAGCTTTTGCGGTTCTTTGATCTTCGCGCAGTTTAACCAGCCAGCCATCGCTCCAGTTTTTGGTACGTTTCGATTCCCACAAAATAGTGCCACTGGGCTGACCGCTTTGACTGACAACCCGTTGTAGCACATCGCCGCCAAATTCACCTTTTGCGACAGGCTCTATGGTGTCAAACGGAAATTTTAAGCGCAATAAATTCTCTAATTCTAATTCTGACACTTCGCCCTGCAATTGTTGTGAACCTTGCTCTGCTCTGCGCTTAAGATCTTCGATCTGCTTTTGCATCGCAGTAATGGTTTGCTCTTTTTCCATTACCTTGAGTTTCTGTTCTTCCTCGGCTTGAGTCCTTGCTTGCATGCGCACTTCGTTCAGACCATCTTGAACCCGTTTTTCCACCGTAAGCTCTAACTCACGCTTGGCATCATCCAGCTCACGCTGTTTTTTAATCAATTCAGCTTGCGCTTTTTGTGCTTCGGCAAGCTTTTCATTGCGAGATTTAAGGACTTCTTCCATCTCAGATAATTCGCGCGTTTTGGCATCCAGTTCAGCGGCACTAGCAAGCTTGGCTTTTTTCGATTCTTCAGCAATGACCAGAGCACGTTCGGTCTTTAACTGTGCGGCAACTTGATCGGCAACTTGTTCATCCAACCTTCGCTTGGCTTCTACAAACTGCTTTTCTTTCTCACGAATACTTTCTTCACGCTTGGCAACCTCAATATCTTTTTGTGATAGCCGTTCTTCAAACTGCTTACGTGTAGCGGCAAGCAATGGTGCAGCTAGTGATTCTGTAAGTCGAATTTCGGTCTTGCAGTTTGGGCAGGTAATGGTTGGTTCTGTCATGTCGCGTCCTTTGTGGATTCCTTCACTACATCACCTAATAAACCGCTTGCTTCACGATCATTTAACTCAAGTTTTGGTGTGCTATTGTTCAGACGTTTTTCAACTTCCTTAATATGTTCTGCGGGAGGGATTTGTTCAGGCAGTGTGCCGCCAATGCGCTTGATCGCATCACGCACTTCTTTGCCAACCTGCTCGTGCGTCTGGATGGCTTGCGCCTGACTGCGAACGCCATCACGCGCCAATTTGTCGCGTGTTTGCGTCATTCGAAACTGATTGGCAGCTAATTCTGTGGCATTCATCCGATCCAACAGATTGTCTTTTTCCGGGATGGTTTTACGCGCTTTGATAGCCGCACCTCCTAAGCCGCCGTAAAGTCCTTTGTATCCAGCATCATGAAAGATGCCAAACATCTTGCTTTGCACACCTGCATCTTGTGCTGCCCCTGAGAGCGCCTTAAATTCTTCACTCGTTTGCTTGCGTAGTTCCAGCCGTTCTGTGTCTGCGGCAGCTTGGTCACTGAGTTCTTGTCTACGTGCTTGAATGGCAAAGTATTTTTGGGCGTAAGCAATCTCTGGTTTACGTGGATCACCGTTCTGTGCGATGAGATAACAGGCGAAACGCGAGAGGTGATAGTCTTCGACCTCGCGTAGACCACCTTTACCAAGTTCGATCATTTTGCCGACGCTGGCAAAATGATGTTGAGGGTCGTTTCCAGAAGCCGCACATGAAGTTATGGCACGCTTGATGGCATCTTCAAAACGCCGCCATTGACTATAACCAAGTTGGCTTTGCAAATCACGGGCACTCCAATACTCTGCACCATGTTCATTAGCTCGCTTTATGCCTTCAAAGCTTATTATGCCGTTTACTGGTAAAGATTTATCTGTCATGATTTGATTTTCTTGTTTGAGCTAGTGTCGCTGAGCTGCTTAACTGCACTACTGTTTAGCAGTGACTGCATTTGCATAATGGCTATGGTATTTAACTGCGTTAATCGCGCTGGTGCGAGCATACCTTGATGAATCAATACTGCGTTAATGCTTTCCAGGTTTGACAACACCACCAGTTGCTCAATACTGGCAGCATCACGCATGTTGCCAGCTTGGTCTGGGTTAGTTTGCCGCCATTGCGCTGCGGTAACGCCAAACAGCGCGACATTAAGCAAATCAGCTTCTGAGGCATAGATAATGCCTGTTTGCAATGTTGTCAGTCGTGGCGGTATTAGGCGCGCTTTAATAGCGTCGGTATGAATTTTGTAGTTTACTTTAGCCAAAGTTCGCTGAAAATTCCATTCCAGTGAATTAGCACGGGACTCCTCATCCTTGAGCCGCTGAAATTCCTTGATGAGATAGAGTTTAAATTCTGGGCTAAGCCATGAGCCAAATTCAAATGCAATGTCTTTGTGAGCGTAAGTGCCGCCATAACGTCCTGCCTTGGCATGTAATCCAATAGCGCCAGTGGCTTGCATCCATTTTTTTGCGGACAGAAAAAAGCTGTTACGCCCAGCTTCATTTTTAATTCCCTCGAATTCGGGGGAATTAAAATCTGAATTGTTAATCTGTTCCCATACACCTAGAAACAGCACTGTGTCCTTATTTTTTAGCCATTGCTCTATTAGGGCATTGCCACCATCAAAGTTTTTCACCATATCGGTTAGCGAGATGTAGTCTTGTTCATGCCGTGTTGAGATAGCGACTTCAGAGCCTTTGACGTTGATAATGCGATTTTTCATGACAGTTCCCATTCACAATTCAATATGGTGCTATGCGTTATTTTTTGCTTTATCTGTGTTTCCAGCTCATCAATCAAACTATCTCGTCTTAGTTGAATTTCATCCTGTCTATCAAACAACTCGCGGCGCTTTTTGTCACGATTCATCTCTAGTGCTCGTTGCTCTTTCTGATGATCTAGTTTCTCAGCAAGCGTGGCTGCGCCTTTGCCTTTAGTCCGGCTCTCTTTAATGGCGCGATCTAATTCCTTAATCTCACGCTCTAGCCCCACTTTTAAATCATCAGCCCAAGCGTCAAGCTTTTCACTCTCTTGCGTAAATAGGCTTAGGTTACGTTGTTCGATATTGCCAATGACACGATTTTTCTGCCTGCTAATTTCGTCTTTAACATTGGATGGCACGGTAATATTACTAATAGTCTCAACATGCCCAGGCAAAGCGAGCAATTTTTCTGTGATTTCCGCATCTAGCAACTCAGTGCCTGCAATACCTGCGACCAATAAGTATTCTTCGACTGCACCCAGAGACTCAACCCGCAAAAGTTCAACTACAGCGATGCCAGCCTGTCCTTTTAACGACGCCAATACTGAAACTTTCGAACCATAAGCTTCATAGTTTAAATGTAGTTTTGCTGGCTCTAAGTTGGCTGATTGAGCGGTATGGAGCAGACTTTGCGCCAAGGGATGCTGCAGACGGTAAACATGAGCTTCATCACTACGGCGTGGTAATTCGTAATGGCCTAATGGCACACTGCCATTAGCGTGCTCGACTACTGATAAAGGTAACGACTGCAAGGTAAACCCAAATGCATCGTCGTCAAAGACGGCATGACCATCCAGCATGGATCTGGTGAAACGGATTAAAAGACGCTCAAGCCGATCAAGACTGACTTCAGCATCTTTTTTTGCAACCTTCAGTCGTTCTTGAACTTCTTCATCGAAATTCTCTAGCAAGGATTTGCGTGCATTCAGCATGGCATCGCTGATCTCGCCCGCAAGGTCTAGTTGCAGCTGCTCAAATGCGGTATGAATTTCATTTGGATGTCGGCAGTTTTGATAAATATCTGCAATGCGGCGCTCAAAATCAACGCCAGACTCCACCGCGCCCAGCACTTCATCACTGGCACCGAAGACACCTTCAAATAGCTGGAATTTTTGATCAAGAAGTTGATAAACTCGCCGATCAGCGTCGTTATCGCGATTCAAAAAGTTCACCACCACTACATCGTGTTTTTGACCATAACGGTGACAGCGACCAATACGCTGTTCAATACGTTGCGGATTCCATGGCAAATCATAGTTAATCACCAACGAGCAAAATTGCAAGTTGATGCCCTCAGCTCCTGCTTCTGTGGCGATCATAATCGTGCCGGAAGGGTTTTGATTATTGCGGAAGTAATCCACTAAAGCCGCTCGTGTATCTGCGGTGCGCGAGCCGGAAATACGATCAGATCCTTTATGCAGCGCTATCCAGTCAGCATAGATTTTCTTGGCCTTTTGATCAGTATTGCTGCCATTAAATAAAACAACGCCGTCTGAGTATTCTGTTGTTGCCAGCAAAGAGAGCAAATAATCTTGGGTGCGGCGTGATTCAGTAAAGATAATAGCTTTTTTAGAGGCGCCTAGCTCATGCAGCCGCTCAAACGCGACTTTCAAGGCTTGTAGCAATGCTGTACCTTTTGCATTTTCAGTAATTGAAATGGCCAGCGAACGAAAATCTTCAAGATCAGCAATTTCCGATCGAATGGCTGCAATTTCTTGTTCGGTTTTACTGTGGTTATTATCATCAATGTCGTCTGGCGCTATTTCATCAGCAGTTTCATCTAACGCTTCATAATCTTGATCAAGCTCTTCAGTCAAATCGGTTGCAGGCAGCTTTTCATTCAATGCTTGATTCAGCCTACGAATGAGCGACTCTAATGCCCCAGCAATGGCGAATGAGCTTGATGCTAATAGCTTACGCAGCACCAACGTAATAAGCTGTCGCTGGCTGTTCGGCAATGCAAACAAATGATCACGTTGAAGGTATTCTGAAACTAGATCGTAAAGTCGCTTTTCATCATCACCAGGCACGAACTCACGCAATAACGGGATGCGTTTGGTATATTTAACGTATGCCTCAACTTGACGACGCAGAGTACGCTTACAAATAGGGCTGATGCGATGTTTGAGCTCATCAAAACTACCTGGCTCGCGCAACTGCGCAAATTGCGTGCGAAAGCTATCCAAATCTCCAAATACACGATCATCAATAAAACTTATCAAGCCATAGAGCTCTAGTAATGAATTTTGTAGTGGCGTTGCGGTTAAGAATACTTTGCGTGCATGAGCCAATGCATCACGCAAAATACGAGCCGTTTTATTGTCCGTTTTGTAAACGTTACGTAAACGATGCGCCTCATCTACAACAACTAAATCCCAAGCCACATTCTGGACACTGCCGGCCTTTGATGCGGCAAACTGATAGGAGCAGATGACAATTTTATTGGATTCAAAAGGATTCGCATGACCATCTTTGATGGCTTGTTTGAATGATTTTGCTTCCAGGATAGTTGCTGCCAGTCCAAACTTATCTGCAAGTTCTTGATGCCATTGTTTGCGCAAATTCGCTGGCGCAATAATGAGCAATTTTCGTTTACGTTCAGCCCACCGTTGCGCCAGTAACAAGCCTGCTTCTATCGTTTTTCCCAAGCCAACTTCATCGGCTAGAATTACACCCTTAGATAAAGGATTACTCGAAGCAAATAGTGCCGCATCTATTTGATGCGGATTCAGATCAACCTGCGCGTCAAGCAATGCACCAGCCATTCTGTCCATAGAATCCGTAGCTGCGCGACGCGTAAGTTGATGTGCAAAGTAGGCTAGTTGATGTGGGCTGTAATCCATTATTAAAATATCATTTTTTGCTTATTTTCATTAGGAGTGATTATCCATCATCATTAGTGAAAAGACTAACAATTCAAAGCCTGACATGATTTTTATAGAGCTAGTGACGTCAACGTGGTTAATTTAATTTGTTGCAGAGGCGGTTATGAGCATCGTATATTCAAATTGATACGCTTACAAAAAATAGACCCAACCTGAGCCTATTTACTTCCATCTACAAAACCTAACCATTTTTCGCCCCACCCGCTTTCAGCTCCAGGATCAAACACAGAATGTAACGGCGTGCTAATTTATCAGTATCGTTTTGGCATAGTCAGTATATCGGCATGCTGTTTTCAGCAGCGGTATAGTTAATTGTCGTTGGTTCGTTTAATTCGGATTTTTCATCACCACGACCACACTCATACACGCGCTGAAAATCTTGCGCCAACGCCAGGATATTACCCAGTAAATATTCCACAGGCATGTCTTCATATTCCTCTGCGGCTTGTAACATGATGCCGTTTTCTAGGGTCAAGTCCAAGATATGCTGTAAATTCTCTCCAGTCACTGACGTTTTTCAGCCTGCCAAGACAACGATATTGCTGCTCTGTTTAGCCTCGTTTTGAGCAGCCGCCCATTCATTAAACTCGTCCATATCGAGGTATTTCCGTTCCTGCCAGACCTCGTTCTGTTATGAGCATTCCAAAAAACGACAACGACAGGACTTTGAACGTGATATCCACAAAAATATCTTGCAAATCGGCTTTTTTCAGCGTTAGCTGTATTGCTGACAAGGTAAATTCTAATCCAGCCAATCCAAAAAACAGATGTTTTGCTAGATCAATCGCCTTGCTCATTCAGCCTGCCGACGTAGTTTTCATCACGCCAAGCAACGTATCAAGAATTCCGTTATTAACTGCGGCATGAGATTCTATTGGAAATACCATAAGCAAAATAATTTCCCCAAAAAAAATAAATGCGAAAAACTGCCAGTTGAACGGGCTGATATAGTCCAGCCTCGCTTTGAACAGCTGCCCCAGCGGACTGCCTTTAATGTTGTCTAAAATTTTATGCATTATTGCTTCCATGGTAAACATGACGACATCGAAATGGGTAGCGATTACTTTGCCTCTAAACCCAATAAATACAAGGTTTGCGGGCTTTTTCACGCCCTATCGGTTCACGCTAGTTGGCGCACTCGTTCAAATAAGCAGATGGCAAGTGCCGCTGCGGCGTTGAGGGATTCTACTTGTCCTGGCATGGGGATGCTGATGGCGCAAGTGGTGGCGGCGCGGAGTGGTGGGCTTAAGCCTGCGCCTTCGTTGCCAATAGCAAAACCGACTTTGCCCGTTAGCTTGGTTTGAAATAAGCTGTGCGGGGCATCGAGCGCGGTGGCGCAGATGAGGCCGTTAAATTGTTGTGCGACTTGAATTAAATCGGCGTGTTCGATAATTTGGGTGGCAAAGTGTGCGCCCATGCCGCCGCGTAATACTTTGGGTGACCACGCATCTGCACAGCCTGTGGATAAATACACGCTATCTACGCCAGCCGCCGCCGCACTGCGTAGCATAGTGCCTAAGTTGCCTGGGTCTTGGATAGCTTCTAACAGGAGGATGAATTGGGGAGCGTGCGTTTCAACTGGTTGCGGAATATCTATCAGTAACATCAAGCCTGTCGGGGTTTTGACGGGGGAGAGGGTGTTAAATAAACTGGGTGCTAATAATAAGTGGGGCACGTCCGCAAGTTGTGTTAATAGCGGGTGTTGTGCGCTGGATTCGGTGGTGATGACTAATTTCGGTGTGCCGCCTGTGGCTAGATAGGCAAGTAGTAAGTGTTCACCATCAAGCAAAGTTAGACCAAGTTCGCGGCGTTCACTGCTATTGTCTGCCAGCTTTTTGAGGGCTTTATACTGGCTGTTGTGTGCGGATGTAATCATTTTGCCGCGAGTCCTGGTAATAAGATAATCAAGCCGTCAACGATGAATTGCACCGCCATTGCCGCTAATATCAAGCC
The DNA here is from genome assembly GCA_013140765.1 of Sulfuriferula sp. Lineage (GTDB taxonomy): Bacteria > Pseudomonadota > Gammaproteobacteria > Burkholderiales > Sulfuriferulaceae > Sulfuriferula. The sequence goes on along the minus strand of JABFSE010000020.1, from coordinate 39,154 downwards.
CATGACACGGGTGGCAATGTTTAGCCCTGCCGTGCCTAATCGCGCTCCTATGGGTTCAGCCAAACGCAATACGCCCCACACGAGTAAGCCCATTATGCCAATGGATAGGCTGAATAATACTTTGTCAATTAAGCTGGCTGCTTGATGGGCATCAACGATGACTAAGCTAATTGCGCCTGGTCCTGCTAAAAGCGGAATCGCCAGCGGCACAACGGAGATGTCGTTTTTCGATTCTGCTTCGGCTTCTTCGGCATCGGTATGTCGCGCAGGGCTGGTTTTGGCGTGAAACATGGCGATGGCAATGAGTAAAACGAGTAAGCCGCCTGCGATGCGGAATGCAGGTATGCCGATGCCGAAAAACCCTAATACGCTATCACCCACCCATACGGACAAAATTAAAATCACGGCTACCGCACTGGCTGTTTTTAAGGCAGTACGGTGCATTTCTGCGGGTCGTCGGTCACCAGCCATGCTTAAAAATATGGGGATAGCGCCTAATGGATTGAGGATGGCAAATAATCCGACCAGGAATTTAATTTGCTCCGTAAGATGGAGATTAGATAGCAAAATAATCGCTTTATAATGAGTAATTAAATAGGTTCAAATGACAACATCAGCAGGTAATTCAACATAACCTTGCTCAACCAAGTCGGGTAATGCTTGTCTAAGCGCATCTAAGCAACAGCCATCTATGGCAGTGCCGCGTTCTTTCTCCATCATTTTGATAGCGTCAGGCACTGCAATAGCACCGCGATATGGCCGCTCAGCCGTAATGGCATCAAAAATATCAGCGGTAGTGACTATGCGTGTTTCTAGTGAAATTTGTGTTGCGTGTAAACCAAAAGGATAGCCCTTACCGTCTAAGCGCTCGTGGTGAGCACCTGCTGTTTTTGCTAGTTCGCCAAAGATGCTTAAGCGAGATAAAATTTGTTCGGTATATAGTGCGTGGTTTTGCACTTGCGCCCATTCAGTTGCGTCTAACTTACCAGGTTTATCAAGTACAGCGTTACTTACCCCTAGTTTGCCAATGTCATGCAATAGCGCGGCACGGTACAGCCATTTGTAACGCTCAGGGGCGATTTCCATCCGTCGGCCTATTGCTAGTGCGTAGGCGGCCACACGTGCACTATGTCCATATGTATATGGGCTTTTTGCATCAACAACATTACCAAAGGCTTCGGCAATTGTACACAGCCTAGCCTCGTTAATATCAATCACTTTAGCATCAGGCTCTAGTTGGCATACTTGAGCTTGTAAATCATCACACATAAAGCATTGCCAAAAATTTATTTGGGTATGACAAAGATTAAACGCATCAACCAATGTTGGATCAAACCAAGTTTTTGCACGTTTATTGACTTCGGCTATCGCGTATTCTGCGCCCTCTGCTGCATAAAATACCTCAATAACTTGCGCCAATAAAGCAATACGCGCATTGATAGGAATTTCATGGCCGCTTAAGCCAAACGGCTTACCTTTACCATTCCAATGTTCATCCAAATGACGTATGCCTTGTGCAACTGTTTCCTCGAAGCCTAGTTGACGGGCAATATCAGCACCGCGCTCGCAACGAGTTATAATCAGTTCATGCGCAAATTCTTCACCGTGTTCGGCCAATGCCATTACTTTGCGCACACGTTCATGTAGTGATTTCCCCACTGCAATATGCGATAACACGAATTTACCCAACTGAAAAAAACTGTCAGTATCGACTTGTTTGAAATCATTTTTAACTAATCTATCGTCAGTTTCATAAATTTCAAATAAACGCGCCGCATTGCTACTGCACCCCGCGTCTTTTAATAAAATAGTATAGTATAAGTCGGATAGTGCCTGAGTCTCTAAGCCAAATTGTTGCCCAATTTTCATACCTATCCAACAGCATCGCAGGCTATGACCAGGCGGCAAGCCTTCAGTTAAATCAAGCGCATAGCTTAATGAGCCGATAATCTCGGATAGTAATAACTGATCGTCTGGCTGTCGCTTAGTGATACTCATTTATGCACCTCATTTATTTAGCTCTTCCGCCAAATAGCACCTTGTGGCGTGTCTTCTAACACTATGCCTACGTCTAATAATTGCTGGCGGATGCGGTCGCTTTCAGCAAAATTTTTGGTGGCGCGGGCGGCGGCACGGTCGGCTATGAGTTGTTCTATTTGAGCCGTATCTAGGGTGGTGGATGTGCCTTGTAAGTGTGCGGCGGGGTCGTTTTGTAATAAGCCTAGCACGCTGCCGAGTGCTTTGAGTAGGCTGGCGGCGTGCGTGGATTTGGTTTTGTTGACTTCACTGGCGAGTTCAAATAATACTGCAACGGCCTCTGAGGTGTTGAAATCGTCGTCCATCGCCGCTTGGAAACGTGCCGCTTGTGGTTGCGCCCAATCTATTACGATGTCGTCTATAGTTATGTCGCGTAGTGCGGTATAGAGCCTGTTAAGCGATTGTTTAGCGTCACCCAGATGCAGGTCTGAATAGTTTAGCGGGCTACGGTAATGGGCGCGGGCGATGAAAAAACGTAGTGTTTCTGCATCGTATTTACTCAATACCTCGCGTATGGTGAAAAAATTGTGCAATGATTTGGACATTTTTTCATTATCAACGCGCACAAAACCGTTGTGCATCCAGTAGTTTGCCATGGCGCAACCGTGTGCGCCTTCAGATTGGGCGATTTCGTTTTCGTGATGCGGGAATTGCAAATCCTGACCGCCGCCATGAATGTCGAAATGATGTGATAAATAATGTTCGCTCATGGCCGAACATTCAATATGCCAGCCAGGTCGCCCTGCGCCCCAAGGCGAATCCCATGCAGGCTCACCTGCTTTGGCAGCTTTCCAGAGCACGAAATCTAGTGGGTCGCGTTTATGCTGGTCAATTTCCACGCGTTCGCCTGCACGGAGTTCGTCTAGCGATTTACCCGATAACTTGCCATAGCCGTCAAAATTATGTACCGCATAATAGACATCTCCGTTATCAGCAGGATAAGCTAAACCACGGGCTATCAGTGTGCTTATCATTGTTTGCATGGGCGTAACAAAGTCTGTCGCACGCGGCTCGTGTGTGGGCGGTAACACGCCTAATGCTGCTGCGTCTTCATTCATTGCGGCGATAAAACGATTAGTCAGTGCGGTAGTTGTTTCGTTATTTTCAGCGGCGCGTTTGATGATTTTGTCATCTATATCGGTAATGTTGCGTACGTATTCTACTGTATAACCCGATGCCCGCAACCAACGCGTAACGACATCAAACGCCACCATCACACGTGCGTGTCCTAAATGGCAATAATCGTAAACCGTCATGCCGCACACGTATAAACGGACTTGACCTGGGGTAATGGCGACAAATGGCTGCTTTTCACGCCCTAATGAATTATAAATGGTGAGCATAGTTGTTCTATTGTTAAGGTAATCGTTCGCATCAGCGTGAGTTCTTGTATAATTGAACTCCCTGATTGTAGGATAGATGAGTATATCATAATGAAACGCACTTCTCTTTTAGCGCTATTGTTCCTAGCGATTGCTGGTCACGCGGGTTTGAGCTTGGCGGCGACTAACCCTGAGTATCAAGAAGTCAACACTTTATTCAAGCAAGGTCAGTATGATAATGCGCTGACTAAACTCAATGCACTTATCCTAAAAAACCCACAAGATGCGCAAGCGCGGTTCCTGAAAGGGGTGATTTTAACTGAGCAAAATAAATCAGCCGATGCGATTAAAGTATTCACTGATTTGACTGAGAGTTTCCCCGAGCTGCCAGAACCATATAATAATCTAGCTGTGCTTTATGCCGCACAAGGTCAGTATGATAAAGCAAAAACAGCGTTGGAAATGGCTATCCGTACCCATCCTAGTTATGCAACGGCGCACGAAAATCTAGGTGATGTTTACGCAAAAATGGCATCGCAAGCCTACGATAAAGCCTTGCAATTAGATGGCAAAAATACAGCGGCACAAACCAAACTATCACTGATTAAGAATTTATTTGGTAAAAATACGATTGCCGTTGCCGCGAATACCAGCAAACCCGTCGTTGTGGTTCCTGTTAAGCCTGTCGAAAGCAAGCCAGCTGTTGTGGTTGCCGATAACAGCGATGTTACCAGTGCGGTGCAAGCTTGGGCGGATGCTTGGGGTGGTCAAAATGTAGATGCTTACTTGGCCAGCTATGCGCCTAACTTCAAAACGCCGAGCGGCGAATCACGCAGCGCGTGGGAAGCCAGTCGCCGTGAGCGCATTACTGCGCCTAAGAAAATCAGCGTGGCTTTGTCTGATGTGCGCGTGAGCGATGCCGATAGCAACAGTGCTACAGTGCATTTTAAGCAAGCCTATCAATCTGACCGTCTCAAATCCAGCGCGACTAAAACATTGAGCTTGGCCAAAGTGAATGGTAAATGGTTAATTACTGAGGAACGTTCACGTTAATTCGGCATCAAATGAGTATGTTAAAACTGCGCCTAGCCCTCACTTCAATTTGTTTACTCACGGTCGTATCAGCACACGGGGACGAGCAAATTGCGATGGCAGGCGCAACTTACGATAGCGCATCGTCATTGCGTAGCGTGCCGTTAAAAAGCCAAGTCGATACCTTGCTCGCGCAAGCGTTGCTGTCTATCCAGCAGAATCGTCTAGATGTTGCGCTAAAGCAAATTGAAAGTCTAATTAAACTACACCCAGATTTTCGCCTTGCCCAATTGATACACGGTGACTTACTGATGGCGCAAATCGCACCGCTGACGCATTTTGGTAACAGTAAAGTGAGCACGCCTGCGATTACCGATTTGCGCGATGAAGCACGGGCGCGTTTAAGTAGCTATCTGGATCGCCCTAGCGTAGGCATGATACCGCAACAGTTATTACAACTGGATGCGAGCATACCGACAGCGGTGGTGGTGGATACGTCTAAATCGCGCTTATTTGTATTCAAAAATCAAAATGGCACACTGCAAAATGTGGCTGATTATTACGTTACCATCGGTAAAAATGGGGTAGAAAAAGCCCGTGAGGGTGATAACCGCACGCCATTAGGCGTGTATTACGTCACCCGTAAAATAGAGGGTGATAAACTCCCTGATTTGTATGGTAACTTTGCTTTTCCGCTTAATTTCCCCAATGATTGGGATGAAAAACTAGGCTCGTTCGGGCATGGTATTTGGTTGCATGGTACGACCAGTGAAACTTATAGCCGCCCCCCTAAGGCCAGCAATGGTTGCGTCGTGTTGACTAATAATGATTTAATTGAGTTAGGCAAATACATTACCCCCAGTGTTACGCCTGTCGTTATTGCAGATAAAATCAAGTGGGTTCCTGCGCAAAGTGCGCAAGCCAGTAAGGATGAAGTCATGGCGCAAGTAGAAATCTGGCGGCGTGATTGGGAAAACCGTAATACCGACGAGTACATCAAGCATTACGCGGCTAATTTTACCGCGAATAAAATCAAATTCAGTGATTGGGCCGACGCAAAACGCCGCGTGATGCAGGGTAAAACTTGGATAAAACTAAAGCTATCGCACGTCAGTGTATTTGAATACCCTGGGCAAAAAAACATGTACATGGTCAGCTTTGAGCAAGATTACCGTAGTAACAATCTCGATAATGTCATGCGTAAACGCCAATACTGGGTTAATCAAAATGGCATTTGGAAAATCGTCGCAGAAAACGGCGCATAATTTATTTTTTAACTTTAATCAGGAAAACAAAATGGTCAAATTACATACCAACTACGGCGTGATTACATTGGAACTCAACGCTGAAAAAGCACCTAAGACAGTTGCCAACTTCTTAGAATATGTAAATAGCGGCTTTTACAGCAACACCATATTTCATCGTGTTATCGACGGTTTCATGATACAAGGTGGCGGTTTTGAACCAGGTATGAAACAAAAAACCACCAATGCAGAAATCGAAAACGAAGCGGCAAACGGCTTGACCAACGACGCATACACCGTGGCGATGGCGCGTACACCTAACCCACATTCCGCTTCTTCACAGTTTTTTATTAACGTTAAAAATAACAGTTTTTTGAATTTTAGCGCACCGACTTCACAAGGCTACGGCTATTGCGTATTTGCCAAAGTGGTTGAAGGTCAAGACGTTATCGACACCATCAAAAAAGTTAAAACAGGCAATAAAGCAGGACATCAAGACGTGCCTGTTGCCGATGTTATCATCGAACGCGCAGAAGTCGTTTAAGCGCTATGACACGCTCGCACAGTCTGTTTATCTCCGATTTACACCTGTGCGAGAGTCGTCCACATATCAATCAATTGTTCTTTGCGTTTTTAACGCAAACTGCTATTCACGCTGACGCGCTGTACATACTCGGCGATTTATTTGAATACTGGTTAGGCGACGACACACTAGATCAGCATCTCAATCAGCAAGTTGCGCTGTCTTTGCGGCAGCTGGTTGATGGCGGTGTCAGCGTCTATTTCATGCACGGCAACCGTGATTTTTTAATTGCGCAACAGTTTGCATTATCCAGCGGTGCGCAGTTATTGTCTGACCCCACTTTAATCGACTTATACGGCACGCCCACCTTGCTCATGCACGGCGACACGCTGTGTACGGATGACGTTAAATATCTCGCTTTTCGTGATCAGGTGCGCGATCCACAGTGGCAACAGCAGTTCTTAGCGCAAACTATCGCTACTCGTATCGCCATTGCGCAACAAGCACGTGACCTCAGCGAATCAGCTAAACAAGAAAAGTCCGTCGAAATTATGGACGTGAATGACACAGCTGTCGCCCAAGTATTACGTACCCAGCATTATCCGCGCCTAATCCACGGACACACCCATCGTCCCGATGTACATACTCATATCGTCGATGGACATGAATGCCAACGCTGGGTGCTGACGGATTGGTATCAACAGGGTGGCTATTTACGTTGTGATGCCGATGCTTGCGTCGCTAAACGCATTACCAGCCAGCCTTGATGTTTTGCAATGCCTGCGCTTTGCTCCAAACGATCGTGCCGATAGGGCAAAAATACTCGTCCGCCAAAGCACGGTGATAAGACAATAACGAACGCCCTGCAATAGCCTGCCATTGTGGCTTCAGCATTTGCGCCCAGCTACCATCGTCGCGTCCTGTGGCGTAGATTTTGCGCTGACGAGATTCGCAGCGTATGCCCTCGTAGCTCACGTTTTTCGCACCACTGGGTGTTTTAATCACCAGCACATAACGCACCACGCCATCTTTACCAATGTCTAGCGTAGATTGGTCAATCGCGTATTGATTGTTGGCGATACCGCTAACATAAAACGGCACCAAATTTTCATCTTTAGGCATGGCAGGTAATTTGGCTAACCCCTCTTCCCAGTCAGGCGCGTCTTCTAACTGCTGATTAAGCATTTTGTCGCTATCGTCTAATAAGTCAGTTGCCGCCCAAACAGGCGAAAAGTTTAACGCACACAACACCAAACCCCACCCCAAGCCACGCATAAAAGTCATCACTTTTGCCCTTGCCGCCGAAAAATCACACTATACCGCTTTGCGCCCCCTCATGACTAGCGTAGAATAGCAAACGGCGGGTCTCCCCGCATTGCAAGGCGGTGAACCTGGTCAGGTCCGGAAGGAAGCAGCCACAGCTGTTTATTGCAAGTGCCGGGGGTCTGGCTCGCCACTTCATTTTTACCCATACCCCATTTTATTTCACCGCTACAAACCACGTCCATGCCGTTATCGGTTATTATTTGTGTTCTACTTATTTAAGTCTGCATGATGGATAACACTACTCATTTTGGTTACAAAACCGTTGCTGAATCGGATAAAGCGGGCAAAGTTGCGGAAGTTTTTCATTCGGTTGCCGCGCGTTATGATGTGATGAACGACTTGATGTCTATGGGGTTGCATCGCGTATGGAAACAATTCACCATCGCCACCTCAGGTGTGCGTGCGGGTAATCGCGTGTTGGATGTGGCTGGTGGTACGGCGGATTTAACGCGGTTATTCTTGAAAAAAGTTGGTCCTACTGGGCAGGTGTGGCTGACTGACATTAACAGCTCCATGCTCACAGTGGGGCGTGATCGTATGCTCGACGAGGGACAGGCTGTGCCTGTGGCGCAGTGCGATGGCGAAAAACTGCCGTTTCCTGATAACTATTTTGATTGCGTTAGTGTGGCTTTCGGTTTACGTAATATGACGCATAAGGATGCCGCATTGCGCGATATGTATCGCGTATTGCGTCCAGGTGGACGGCTATTGGTGCTGGAATTTTCTAAAGTTTGGAAGCCGCTTGCGCCTATTTATGATGTGTATTCATTCAAGCTCTTGCCTGTAATGGGCAAGGTTATCGCCAAAGATGCAGAAAGTTATCAATATCTCGCTGAGTCCATACGTATGCACCCTGATCAGGAAACGCTGAAAACCATGATGTCAGAAGCGGGCTTTGCTAAAGTGGATTATTTCAATCTCACGGGTGGCGTGGTGGCGTTGCATAAAGGCTATAAATACTAATGTTGACTGCCATACATGGGCGTGTGCTGGTTCCGCTGTTAAATCATTTGCTTGATGCAGCACCTGCCGCACGGCACAAACTCAGCACGCACGCGGGTAAAAGTGTCGCCATACACTTGCCGCTGGTTGTGTTTAATCTGCGTGTCGATAGTGACGGCTATATGCAGTTAGCCACTGACGCAGAAATTGATGCAACGTTTCATCTCAATCCGCTTATTCTGGCTCGTATTGCGATGGGTGACAAAACTGCCACGCATCGCATCAATATCACGGGCGATACGCAACTGGCGGCCGATGTCGGCAACACGTTGATGGAATTGGACTGGGATGCTGAAGCCGATTTGGCGCGTCATATCGGCGACGGTGCGGCGCATCAGTTGGTGAATATCGTGCGCAACCTGATTAAATGGAAGCGTGCCAATGTGGTGACTAGCGCGTTGATGCTGGTGGAATATGCGCACGAAGAATCAGGCATGATAATTAAGCGTAAACCATTACAACAATTCATTATTGATGTCGATACTGTGCGCGACGACACCGCACGGCTGGCGAAACGCCTGGACATATTGACCCATCATCTAAAATCTAACTCTTAACTCTACATGCGTATTTTTCGCCTTATCACTATTTTATGGGTCGCAGCGCGTTTTGGGCTGGATGAATTTTTCCTCGGTCATGAGCGTGTGCGCGGCCTGCGCTGGCTGGTCAATGTGACTTTATTCTGGCGTGATTTATCTGAGCCGCGCGCAATCCGACTGCGCCGCGCGCTGGAAGCATTGGGGCCGATATTTGTTAAGTTCGGACAAATGTTGTCCACCCGCCGCGACCTTATGCCGTTTGATATTGCCGAAGAATTAGCGCGGCTACAAGATCGCGTGCCGCCTTTCCCCGCCAGCGAAGTGCGTATTCAACTCGAAGCCATTTATGGCAAATCACTGGAAGCGGTTTTCACCCAATTTGATGCCGAGCCCACCGCCAGTGCGTCGATGGCGCAAGTGCATTTTGCGATATTGCGCGACGGTACTGAAGCCGCTGTCAAAGTGCTGCGCCCAGGCATAGGTGATATTATCGAGCATGATTTAGGCTTGCTTGAAGCAGCCGCGATACTCGTCGAAAAGCTCTTTTCCGACGGCAAGCGTCTGCATCCACGCGAGGTGGTCGGCGAATTTCGTAAAACTTTGAACGATGAGCTAGACTTGATGCGCGAAGCGTCCAATTGCTCGCAATTACGGCGTAATTTTGAGCATTCCAATCTACTTATCGTGCCTGAAGTTTACTGGGATTATTGCGAAGCGGGCGTGATGGTGATGGAGCGCATGAAAGGCGTGCCTATCAGCCAGACTGACAAGCTACGCGACATGGGTATCAATATCCCCAAACTCGCGCAAGATGGGGTGGAGATTTTCTTCACGCAAGTATTCCGCGATGCGTTTTTCCACGCCGACATGCACCCTGGTAACATCCAGGTCAATGCGCAAGGGCAATATATCGCGCTGGATTTCGGCATCATGGGCACGCTAACTGAAGTCGATAAAAACTACCTCGCGCAAAATTTCCTCGCTTTCTTCCAGCGCGATTATCGGGCTGTTGCGCAAGCGCACGTCGATGCAGGCTGGACACCCGCAGACACCCGCGTCGATGAATTTGAAGCCGCTATCCGCGCGGTGTGCGAGCCGATATTTGACCGCCCGTTAAAAGAAATTTCGTTTGGTAAAGTGTTGTTACGCCTGTTTCAGACTTCGCGCCGTTTCAATATGGAAATCCAGCCGCAGTTGGTTTTGCTGCAAAAAACCCTGCTCAATATCGAAGGGCTGGGACGCGACCTTGACCCCGATTTAGACCTCTGGAAAACAGGCAAGCCTTTTCTTGAAAGCTGGATGAACGAACAATTCGGCTGGCGTGGCGCATGGCGTAATCTCAAACATGAAGCTCCGCGCTGGGCTACGCTGTTGCCACAAATACCGCGCTTAGTACACGGCTATTTGGCGCAAGATAATGCTAACGCCTTGCGCGAACAAACTATATTACTACTCGCGCAACAGCGTGCGAACCAACGCTGGCTGATGTTGATTGCGTTACTGCTGGCTATGGGAATCGCTTTAATGAGTTATCGCTACTTTTACTAAATGGCGGATTTAAGGATGAAACATCCCTCGCCAGGTTTAGGCGTAGGCGTGATGCTGGCTATACTCGCAGCTATTGGTTTTTCTGCCAAAGCTATTTTCGTCAAGCTCGCTTATCTGGTCGCACCTATAGATGCGATTACGCTATTGGCATTGCGTATGGCTTTTTCCTTGCCAGTGTTTATTGCTGTCGCTATTTGGAGTGCACGCCAACAGCATACGAATAGCCTGCACCGAGGTGATTATGGATTGATAGTGGTATTGGGGTTTGTGGGTTATTACGTTTCCAGTCTATTGGATTTTATGGGCTTGCAATACCTGAGCGCAGGGTTGGAACGGTTGATTTTATTTCTCTACCCGACACTGACCGTACTGCTTTCTGCCGCGCTGTTCAAACAGCCTATTACTCGCCGCCATGTCGTCGCGCTGATTATCAGTTATGCGGGCATCGCGTTGGTCGTTGTTCATGATTTCGGACAGCAGTCTAGCAACATGTTACTCGGAGCCAGCCTCGTTTTTGCCAGTACCTTGAGTTATTCTATCTATCTTGTTGGCGCAGGGCACGCGATTCACAAAATCGGTACGATACGTTTCACCGCGCTGGCAATGATAGTGGCCAGTAGCTTTACTTTGGCACATTTCGGCGTAACGCATGATTTTAGTGCCTTGCAATTACCAGCCCGCATTTATTTACTCAGTGCCGCTATGGCTGTATTTTCAACTATATTACCCGTGTTTATGTTGTCTGCGGCGATTCGTCTTATCAATCCTAGCCGTACTGCGCTCATCGGCTCAGCAGGTCCTATTGCGACCATTTTTATGGCGTATTTGTTTCTTAATGAGACGATAGGTGGCTTGCAAATTGTGGGGTCGGTACTGGTATTGAGTGGCGTATTACTGATTAGCTGGCGGAAATAAGATGTTTGCATATATCGCACGATGCTGGCTGTAGCACCGTGCGAGTCTTGGTGTTATCTATTAAGCTGCTTTTTTAGCCAAGCTGCCAACAGGTAATACAGGTCCCATGATAGGGTTGATGATGTGCACTGCGGCTAAGTAGAAACCAACAATAGCCGTTGCCATCATCAGCATCGCGCCAGTCGGTGTGTTACCCATTGCCAATAGTATGAAGCCAGCGAATAGGCAACCAAACATGATGACTAAGCCGATGTTCAAGCGTAATGCACCTAACCAGAAAATCGCTGTGATGGCGGCCATCAAGTAATACCAAGTGCTGAGTAGCTGAGGTGCATCTTTCATGGTGGCAGTCAGTGCGCCGCTGTTACCGCCAATGGCGAGCGTTAAGAAAAATGCGCCATAGACGAAAAATGCAGTTGCGACGTAAGAATTGCCGATATTAAAAGTTAATACACCCCCAACGAACATAGCCGCCGCGCCAAAACCGAGTGCAAGTGCCAGCAACATGCCGATACCAGCCATAGGGATATAGCCTGCAAACATGGATGCCAAGATAAATAAGGGTACTGCAAAGCCAAATAAGCCGATTGCGACAGGATCTTTCATTATGTGTTTCCTCTGTAGTAAGTTAATGTTTATGATGTTAAATGTTGCTGTGTTACTGGTTTATTTAGGTGCGCGCCCCTTTCATTGATAATAGCCATTAAAAAATGCTCGACGTTTACACGTGCGGCAACCGTACTGCTGTGTTAGTGCGTAAGCGCATTAACAGGCTCTTTGTGCTGGAATTTCGTGATTGCTGTATTTGTTGTAGTCAGCGATGACTTTTTATAGCGTGCAGTTGCATCAGTGTTATGAGCAGCACTGAGGTGCTGTCTATATTTATGGTATGGCAAGTGCTGAGTTGCGTGTAAAAAGACACCTACCAGTTAGCACGAATCATGGTAGGTGTTTGGAGAAAACTGTCTATTTCATGTTGATGTAGCTAGGCTTACTTTAGCTTTTTGATACCTAATGCGCCTAATACGTATTTTTCATATAAAGGTTCCGTAGTGCCGTTTTTCATTTTGCGGATGAAGTATTTTTCAAACGCGATTTTAGCGAGATGCACCCATTTACCTTCTTTGAACCAGTTCACATTACGTGGTGGTATTTGTGGTAAGGCAACAAATGCAGCACCGCTATCACCAAAGTCGGCGAGGCAAATTGCGTTCCATGTTGCTTTTTCGGTAGGTTCATTGCCATCGAGCAAGCTACGGATATTGTGTGCGGTTGCGGTAACCATGGACTCTATCATGTAGCCTGTTTTTGGCGTACCTGTCGGTACTGGCGTTGCCTCTACAGGGGGGATAGCGACGCATACGCCAACAGAGAAAATGTTTTTGTATTTCTGATTGCGTTGGTATGGATCAGCGAGGATAAAGCCACGCGGATTGGTCAGACCTTCGATGCCAAATACTGCGTCTATGCCTTTGAAAGCAGGCAACATCATGGAGTAAGCGAATGGTAGTTCGTGTTCTTTCTTTGGTGTGCCGTCGTCGTTATGTTCGGTGACAAACATTTTACCCGCTTCGACTTTAGTGACTTTGGCGTTGCATATCCATTTGATATGACGGTCGCGCATACTGGATTCCAGCATACCTTTGGAGTCGCCTACGCCACCTAGCCCTAAGTGGCCGATGTATGGCTCTGCGGTGACGAAAGTCATCGGCACTTTGTCGCGGATTTTGCGTTTACGTAAGTCGGTTTCCATGATAAATGCGTATTCGTAAGCAGGACCATAGCAAGATGCACCTTGCACTGCGCCGACGACGATAGGGCCAGGAGCGGCACAGAAGCTATCCCATTCTTGACCAGATTTTTCAGCGTGGTCTATATGACATACTGAATGCGTATGCCCCTCAGGTCCTAAGCCAGGCACTTCGTCGAAAGCGAGCTTAGGTCCTGTGGCAATGACCAAGTAATCATAATCAACCACCGCGCCACTCATGAGTTCAATTTGGTTTTTTTCTGGGTTTAAGCGTTTCGCCCCGTCGGCAATAAAGGCGATGTCTTTTTTAGCGAGGTAGGGTGCGATTGGGAAAGTGATTTCACTACGGCTACGCCATTTTACGGCCGCCCAAGGGTTGGAGGGCGTAAATTGAAAAGTATCTGAATTAGAGATGACGGTAACGGTATCGCCTTTACGTGCCAATTCTTTCATTTCATACGCCATAGGCATACCGCCTACGCCTGCGCCTAAAATCACGATGTGAGCCATAATTTATCCTTTTAGAGTGATGGTTGGAATAACTTACCTGTCTATCTAATAGCATATAGTGTGCCAGTTACTTAGTTATATGATATTAAAGAAAATAATACTACGTGACTATGGTATTATTAAATATGTCATGACAGCATGTCTGGTTTTGTATTATGCTAGATTAAATTGTCATGACTTTTTGTCAGTGGAGGCGAAATGAAAACAAAATTAAGCACTGAGCTTATTTCTTTATTGGAAGTGCAATCTGCACCGTTTGTGTTGATTGACGAGCAATATCAAATAGTCGGTGCAAATCAGGCTTACTGTGAAAACTATGGTATTTCGCAACAAGAAATTGTGGGTAAACATTGCTATGAGGTGTCGCATCGTTCTGATGTGCCTTGCCATCAACATGGTGAGGATTGCCCGCATCAGGCCGTTTTTAGTACAGCCAAGCCGCATGAGGTGATACATACGCATTTTGATCGGCATCATCGACCTGAATATGCGCGGATTAAAGGTCATCCTATTATGGGCGATGCGGGAGTGCGCTATTTGGGCGAATTGGTGATGCCGATTGCAAATCCTGAAGAGCTGAATTGTGATGATATGCGCATGGTCGGACATTCGCCTGCTTTTTTGCAGTGCGTGGAGATGTTGGCGCGAGTTGCCGAATCAGAAGCGTCGGTATTGTTGTTGGGTGAAAGTGGTGTGGGCAAGGAGTTGGCAGCGCAATATCTGCATAAACGCTCTAGTCGTCATGATAAGCCATTTGTGGCGATTAACTGTGCGGCGATTACGGAAACGATGTTTGAAGATGAGCTATTCGGGCATGAGCGCGGCGCGTTTACGGGTTGCATAGGGCGCAAGCAAGGTTTGTTTGAGTTGGCGCATGGCGGCACGCTGTTTCTCGATGAGGCGGGTGAGATACCGTTGCTGATGCAGGCCAAGCTGTTGCGTGTGCTGGAAAGCGGTGAGTATCGACGCATGGGCGGTACAGATACACTGAAAGCAGACGTGCGTATCGTTGCCGCGACGAATCGTAATTTGCTGGAAATGGCGGAGACTGGGCATTATCGGCTAGATTTGTATTATCGTATTGCGGGTATAGATGTGCGTTTACCTAGTTTGCGCGAACGACGCAGTGATATTCCTGCGCTGGCAGAAGCGATGCTCAAGCGCATTACTGACGCAGGTGCGCCGCGTTGTAAATTGACTGAGCGTGCGTTAGCGAAGCTGACTGAGTATGATTTTCCTGGTAATGTGCGCGAGTTGCGTAATATTTTATTGCGGGCAGTGGCGATATGTCATAACAGCATTATTGATGCGGATCAGATAGTACTGGGTAGTTCGTTAGCAACGTCACAGAAGGCAGGAATTACGCCGCTAGTGGTAAATTCTGTGGTGTCTGAAGAGCTACAAAAAGCGGTGGCAGGTATTCCTATTGCGCAATTAGAGGCTGACTATATTGCTGAATTATTAAAAACTCACCACGGTCATAGACGTAATGTGGCAGATATATTAGGTATCAGCGAGCGTACTTTATATCGTAAATTAAAACAGTACGAGCTGTAAACTGCACTGGGTTAAGGTTGTGCCTTAACCCAGTAATTGTTTTTACCAGCTACCATCATGTTCTGCTGAGGCGGATATTTTGTGTATGCTTAAATCCGCACCATTGAATTCATCTTCTTGGCTTAGGCGTATGCCGACGAATTTCTTCAGTGTGCCATAGACGATAAAGCCGCCGATGAGCGCAACGGCAATCGCGCCTAGCGTGCCTATCAGTTGTACGATGAATGACACGCCACCTAAACCACCCAATGCGGTCGTGCCAAAGATGCCTGCCGCTAGTCCGCCCCACGTGCCGCATAGCCCATGTAGCGGCCAGACTCCTAGTACGTCGTCTATTTTCCACTTGTTTTGCGTGATGGTGAACATCCACACAAATAATGCACCCGCTATGCCGCCTGTGATTAACGCGCCTAACGGGTGCATTAAATCTGAGCCTGCGCAAACTGCCACCAAGCCTGCCAGTGCGCCGTTGTGGACAAAACCAGGGTCGTTGCGCCCTATCAGTAGTGCCGCAAGCGTGCCGCCTACCATTGCCATGAGTGAATTGAGCGCGACTAAACCGCTGATTTTATCTATGCTTTGCGCCGACATGACGTTAAAGCCAAACCAGCCTACTATCAATATCCAAGAACCTAACGCGAGAAAAGGGATGCTAGATGGCGGGTGTGCCGCTATTTCACCATTTTTGCGGTAACGCCCATGTCTAGCACCGAGTAAAATGACGGCGACTAGCGCAATCCAGCCGCCCATAGCGTGAACCACTACTGAGCCTGCGAAATCATGGAAATTTGCGCCAAACTGATGCAATAGCCAATCTTGTATGCCAAAATTATTGTTCCACGCTATGCCTTCATAAAATGGATAAACCAGCCCGACAATCGCAAAAGTGGCGGCTAATTGAGGGCCGAATTTAGCCCGTTCAGCAATGCCACCAGAAATGATGGCGGGGATAGCGGCGGCGAAGGTGAGCAGGAAGAAAAATTTAACCAGCTCATACCCGTTTTTGGCAATGAGTATTTCTGAGCCTTGAAAAAAATGTACACCGTAAGCAACGCCAAAGCCGATAAAAAAATAAGCCACAGTAGAAATAGCGAAGTCGGCGAGTATTTTCACGAGCGCGTTGACTTGGTTTTTACGCCGCACTGTGCCTAATTCGAGGAAGGCAAAGCCAGCGTGCATAGCGAGCACCATGATGGCACCGAGCAAAATAAATAAAATATCGTTACTGACTTTCAGATTTTCCATACTATCTCCTTTGATATTGGGGATAAAAATACGCAAAAATCGAGCCAGAAATTTTATTGATTAAAATCAATGGTGTTATTTTTTATTTAATTATTTTTGCACTTAAATGGTGCTTTATGATAGTTTTTGCACTTTTTTTGTGCGGACGCGCTAATAATGCGGCTAGTGTTTATCTAGTTGGTCTAATTCGTTTTCCATTTCAGCATCCGATAGCGGCTGATAACTGTCCTCGACGGCGGCTGGGCGGCTAATAATACTGGCGACGATAATGCCCAATTCATATAGTAACCATAATGGTACGGCTAACATGGTTTGTGAAATGACATCAGGCGGCGTGAAAATCGCACCGATGATAAATGCGCCTACGATGATGTAGGGACGTATTTCACGCAATTTGGCGACACTGACTAAGCCCGCCTTGACTAATAGCACGACGATAACGGGCACTTCAAAGGTGATGCCAAATGCCATGAACATACCAAGGACGAAATCCACATATTTGCCTATGTCCGTCATCACGGCGACACCGACAGGGGCAACGCCTGCGATAAAGCCAAAGACGATGGGAAAGACAAGAAAGTACGCAAACGACATGCCGCATATAAATAGTAATACGCTGGCGATAATTAAGGGAATGCCAAATTTTTTCTCGTGCGAATACAACCCAGGCGCAATAAATGCCCAGATTTGGTAAAGAATATAGGGTAGGGCGATGAGAAAAGCAGCCATCATGGTGACTTTGATAGGCACAAAAAACGGTGCTGTGACTTCGGTTGCAATCAGTTGCCCGCCTTTAGGAAGCGCGTGTAGTAAAGGTTGGGCAAGCAAGGTGTAGATGTCGTTAGCCCAATGAAACAAACCTAAAAAAACCAATATGACTGCAATAATGGCGCGTATAAGTCGGTCACGCAATTCAATAAGGTGCGATATAAACGTGTCGTCAGATGGGCTCATACAGTGTTTTGATGGTGGGGAACGGCGGGAGGCTCTAATACCAGCTCACCCTGAGTGTGTTCGGATGAGCTAGTTGCTAGTGCTGTTTGTTCGGGTGTTGTGACGGTATCGGTTAAGCTGATTTCGCTGATCTCGTGGTGTATGGTTTGTTCAATTTGCCCGATTTCTTGGGTGAATTGTTGTTGACCTTGCTCTAAACTTTGCTTAAATGCCTCGCCGCTTTTTTTAAGCTCATCAAGCTGGATTTCTTGGCTGATGTCGGCTTTAACTGTTGCAACGTAGCGTTGCACACGCCCCACCAATAGCCCTACCGTGCGAGCCACTTTAGGGAGGCGTTCAGGACCTATGACGACGAGCGCGACTACGCCTATCAATACAATTTCAGAAAAGCCTATATCAAACATGCGGGCTTAGCTCTTAGATTTTTCTTTAACTTCACCGTCTATGGTTTGACCTGTATGCGTGTCATTGATTTGACCGTGTTCGCCTTCTTTCATGGCATCTTTGAAGTTTTTAACTGCGCCGCCGACATCACTGCCCATATTGCGTAGTTTTTTAGTGCCAAATACGACCAGTACGATGGCCAATACAATTAACCAATGCCAAATGCTGAAGCTACCCATGATGTTTCCTTTTTAAGTACGGGCGAGTTTGTCGCCGCCGCCAAAAATATGTATGTGTAAGTGAAAAACTTCCTGCCCACCGCCACGTCCTGTGTTAATCATGGTGCGAAAACCTGTGGTTAAGCCGTGTTCTCGCGCCAGTTGAGGTGCTAATAATAACATTCGTCCGAGCAATGTTTGATGATTATTCTCGCATTCAGACAAAGATACTATATGCGCTTTGGGAATAATCAAAATATGCACAGGCGCAATAGGGTGTATGTCGTGGAATGCCAGTATTTCGTCGTCTTCATAGACTTTTTTACTGGGGATTTCACCTGCGACTAATTTGCAAAAAATACAATCACTCATACTCACTCCTTGCGTGCCGCTTTTTCGGTATGTCCTGACATGCCCTCACGACGCGCTAATTCATTGAGCACGTCTTGCGGCCCTAAACCTTGTTGCGCCAATAATATCAAGGTGTGGAACCATAAATCAGCCACTTCATAAACGATATGCTGTTTGTCGCCATCTTTGGCGGCCATAATGGTTTCGGCGGCCTCTTCGGCTACTTTTTTGAGTATGCTGTCTAAGCCTTTGGTGTATAAGCTGGCAACGTAAGAGCTTTCAGCGGTGCTGGTTTTACGTGATTCCAGCGTGGCGGCGACACGGTTTAGTATGTCACTCATTTTTTGTAGATTTCCGCAGGGTCTTTGAGTACGGGTTCAGTAATCAACCATTCGTGCCCAACCAGTTTTTTGAAAAAACAGTCATGCCGACCCGTATGACAACTAATGCCGCCGACTTGCTCTATTTTGAGCAAGATAACATCTTCATCGCAGTCTAGGCGGATTTCATGGACTTTTTGTATGTGCCCTGATTCTTCGCCTTTGTGCCAGAGCTTTTTACGTGAGCGCGACCAGTAAACGCCTTCATTGGTTTCTACCGTGCGTTTGAGTGCGTCGCGATTCATCCACGCCACCATGAGCACTTCATTGGTGTGTATATCTTGCGCAATCACAGGCACTAAGCCGTCATCGGACCAGTTGACCTTGTTCAAATAGCTGTCTTGCGCACTCATAGTCTGACCTCTATGCCATTTTGTAGCATATGTAATTTAGCTTCGTGTATGCTGTATTCGCCAAAATGGAAGATGCTGGCGGCAAGCACGGCATCTGCATGACCTTGTATGACACCGTCGGCGAGGTGTTGCAACGTACCTACGCCGCCGCTGGCGATAACGGGGATACTCAGCGCATCGGATACGGCGCGAGTGAGGGCGAGATTAAAGCCGCTTTTGGTGCCGTCTTTATCCATGCTAGTGAGCAGAATTTCGCCCGCGCCCATTTCCTGCATTTTAACTGCCCATTCGACCGCATCTAAGCCTGTCGCGGTGCGCCCGCCGTGGGTATAAACTTCCCAACGACCTTGATCATTGGTTTTAACGTCAATCGCGACAACGATACATTGTGATCCAAAGCGGGCAGCGGCATCGGCAACGACTTGCGGTTTAAGCACCGCAGTGGTGTTAATGCCGACTTTATCTGCACCGGCATTGAGTAATCGGCGCACATCGTTGACTTCACGCACGCCGCCACCTACTGTGAGGGGAATGAAAACTTCGGATGCGACCGCTTCAATTATCGGCAAAATTAAGTCGCGCTGATCGGAGCTGGCAGTGATGTCGAGGAATGTTAGCTCATCAGCACCTTCTTTGTCGTAGCGACGGGCGATTTCTACAGGGTCGCCTGCGTCACGTAATTCAAGAAAATTGACCCCTTTGACGACGCGTCCTGCGTTGACATCGAGGCACGGGATAATGCGTTTAGCGAGTCCCATTATTTGCCTGACAATTCATCAGCTAAGGCTTGCGCAGCTTGGAAATTCAGCGTGCCTTCATAAATGGCGCGACCTGTAATCGCACCCATAATGCCTTCGTGTTCAACCGCGCAGAGTTGATGCACATCATCGAGATTGGTAATGCCGCCGCTGGCAATGACGGGAATAGTCAAGGCTTGCGCGAGTTTTACCGTGGCTTCTATATTGACACCGCTTAACATGCCGTCACGACCAATGTCGGTATAAATCACGCCTTCTACGCCGTAATCCTGAAATTTTTTGGCTAAGTCGATGACATCGTGTTGGGTTAGCTTAGACCAGCCATCGACAGCAACTTTGCCGTCTTTTGCATCTAGCCCAACGATAATTTGCCCAGGGAACGCATTGCAAGCATCGTGTAAAAAGCCCGGCGTTTTGACTGCGGCAGTACCGATGATGACATAGCGTATGCCGCTGTCTAAATAAGTGGAAATGGTATCCAGATCGCGTATGCCCCCGCCTAATTGCACAGGTACGTCCATACCCACCGCGTCAACGATAGCGCGTATGGCCGCGCCGTTGACGGGCTTGCCTGCAAATGCGCCATTCAAATCAACAAGATGCAAACGTTTGGCACCTTGTGCTAACCAATGGCGTGCCATTTCGGCGGGATCTTCGCCAAATACGGTGGATTCTTCCATTAAGCCTTGTTTGAGGCGTACACAGTGACCGTCTTTAAGGTCGATAGCAGGGATAATTAACATGGTGGTCAGTAATCTAGCGTCAGTAAATCAGTGGGTTAAATAGCACATTCGGTATTGAATGTATCGCATTGGTTGGGAGCTACATTGCCATCCCAAGTCACAAAATTGCCGAGCAGGGTGAGCCCCATCGCTTGGCTTTTTTCAGGGTGAAACTGAACCGCAAAAATGTTGTTATGCGCAACCGTGCAGGTGAACGGGAACGGGTACATAGAAAACGCAGAAACCAGCTCAGGATTACCCGCTTCTACATAATAGCTGTGTACAAAATAAAAGCGTGTGCCGTCAATAATGCCGTTCCACATAGGATGCGGCACGGCTTGATGGACTTCGTTCCAGCCTATATGCGGTACTTTCAGGCGTTCGTTGCGGTGGTCTAACATGGCTTCAGCAGGAAAGCGTAAAACGCGCCCAGGCAAAATACCCAGCCCTGCGACATCGCCTTCTTCGCTGTGTTCAAACAGCATCTGCATTCCTAAGCAAATACCTAGAAAAGGCTTGCTGGCGGCGGCTTGTTTGACTACGTCGATTAAACCACGCTGGTCTAGTTCTGCCATACAGTCACCCATCGCACCTACGCCTGGGAAGACGACGCGGCCTGCGTTTAGGATGATTTCGGGGTCAGATGTTACCAGCACGCTGGCGGCTGGAGCAACGTGCTCTAGTGCCTTTGACACTGAGCGCAGATTGCCCATACCGTAATCTATTACCGCAATATCAACACTCATGTTACAAGCATCCTTTGGTTGAAGGCATTACGCCGCCCATGCGTGGGTCAAGCTCAACCGCCATGCGCAATGCGCGTCCAAACGCTTTGAATATGGTTTCAGCTTGATGGTGCGCGTTAGTGCCACGCAGGTTGTCTATGTGCAAGCTCACACCCGCGTGATTGATAAAACCTTGGAAAAACTCATGGAATAAATCCACGTCAAAGCCGCCTATCGCCGCACGGGTGAAGGTAACGTGATATTCCAAACCAGGGCGACCCGATAAATCGAGTACCACGCGTGAGAGTGCTTCATCTAGCGGTACGTAAGCGTGACCATAACGGCGCACGCCTTTTTTATCGCCTATGGCTTTGGCAAAGGCTTGCCCTAAGGTGATGCCTATGTCTTCAACGGTGTGGTGCGCGTCTATATGCAAATCGCCTACCGCATCAATGGCAATGTCGATGACACCATGACGAGCGATTTGATCCATCATATGGTCGAGAAAAGGTACACCAGTGTTAAAGCGGCTAGTGCCAGTGCCGTCCAAGTTAATGGCGACACTAATTTTGGTTTCCAGTGTATTACGAGTGACTTCGGCTGTGCGCATGATGGCTATTCAGTAGTGTGGTTGAGTATGTCGGTCAGTGCATTGATAAATATAGCACATTGTTCGTCAGTTCCCACGGTAATGCGCATAAATGGCGCGATACGCGGTGGGTTGCTAAAATGTCTGACGATGATGCTGCGTTCACGTAATTTTGCGGTGAGCGTCGCACCGTCGTGCTGTGGGTGCGCGGCAAAGACGAAATTAGCAGCTGAGGGCAGTACGTTAAAACCGAGTTTGTTCAAATCAGCGATGAGTTGTTCGCGACTGTTTATCACTTGAGCGCAAGTCGATGCAAAATAGGCTGTATCTTGTATCGCCGCCGCCGCGCCGAGTTGGGCTAATTTGCCTAGCGGGTAGGAGTTAAAGCTGTCTTTGACGCGTGTTAGTCCGTCGATAAGTTCGCTGTTGCCTAGCGCATAACCTACACGCAAACCTGCTAAACCGCGTGATTTAGATAGCGTATGTACAACTAATAGCTGTGGGTATTGTGCAATTAAGCACACAGCGGATTCTGCGCCATAATCAACGTAGGCTTCGTCTATGACCACTACGCTGTCAGGGTTGGCAATTAACAGACGTTCTATATCGGCTAATTTAACAGGGCAACCAGTGGGCGCGTTAGGATTGGGGAAAATAATGCCGCCGTTAGGGCGCATGTAGTCGTCCACTTGTATCTGAAAATCATCAGTCAGTGGGATAAGGCTATGTTTAATGCCGTATAGCCCGCAATAGACGGGATAAAAACTGTAGCTAATATCAGGGAATAATATCGGTAAATCGTGTTTAAGCAACGCGAGAAAAACGTGCGCCAGCACCTCGTCAGAACCATTGCCAACAAATACGTTTTCTAACGCCAGTCCGTGATGTTGGGCGATAGTGGTTCTGAGCGCGATACTATTTGGGTCGGGGTAACGTTGCAGCTGGTTATCAGCGTGCTCACGCAATACCTCAGCGACACGCGGGCTAGGCGGGTAGGGGCTTTCGTTGGTGTTAAGTTTGACGAGATTAGCCAGCTTGGGTTGTTCGCCTGGTATATACGGCGTGAGCTGGTGGGTAATCTCGCTCCAGTAACGGCTCATGATTTGCCTGTGGTCATACGAAACTCAGCCGAACGCGCGTGCGCTTGCAAGCCTTCGCCATATGCCAATGTTGCGGCAATTGCGCCTAAAGCATTTGCGCCATCAGCGGATACTTGTATCAGGCTAGAACGTTTTTGGAAGTCATAAACGCCCAAGGGGCTGGAAAAGCGTGCAGTGCGCGAAGTCGGTAAGACGTGGTTAGGCCCAGCGCAATAATCGCCGATAGCTTCACACGTGTTGCGCCCCATGAAAATAGCCCCTGCATGTTTGATTTTTTTCGCCCATACCTCAGCGTCGTCCATAGACAGTTCCAAATGCTCAGGTGCGATGTAGTTGGCGATTTGCACGGCTTCATCCAAATCAGCGACTTTAATGAGCACGCCACGGTCACGCAGTGAAGTGGCAATGACTTCATGGCGCGGCATGTCAGGCAGTAATTTATTGATGCTACGGACAACTTGCGCGATGTAATCGGCATCTGGGCACAGCAAAATAGATTGCGCTAGTTCGTCGTGTTCAGCTTGTGAAAACAAATCCATGGCTATCCAGTCTGGATTGGTTTTACCATCACAAATAATCAAAATTTCAGAGGGTCCTGCCACCATGTCTATGCCCACCGTGCCAAACACGCGACGTTTTGCGGCGGCGACGTAGGCGTTACCTGGGCCGACAATTTTATCAACTTGGGGAATGGTTGCCGTGCCGTAAGCCAGTGCCGCTACCGCTTGCGCACCGCCGATGGTAAATACGCGGGTAACACCAGCGACTGCCGCCGCCGCGAGTACCAGCTCATTTTGTATGCCGTCAGGCGTAGGGACCACCATAATTAACTCAGCCACGCCCGCCACTTTAGCAGGTATCGCATTCATCAATACCGACGATGGGTAGGCAGCTTTGCCACCTGGTACATACAAACCCACGCGGTCTAGCGCGGTGATTTGTTGACCTAGCACTGTGCCGTCGGCTTCTTGGTAAGTCCAGGAAGTCTGGATTTGGTGTTCGTGATAGCTACGCACGCGTTCGGCGGCGGCTTCGAGTGCAGCGCGTTGGCCTGTCGGTAAATTGTCCAGCGCGGCTTGTAGGCGTGCGACAGGCAGTTCCAATTCAGCCATGTCTGCCACGTCTAAGCGATCAAAACGCTTGGTATATTCGAGCACAGCGGCATCACCATCACGGCGTACATGGCGCAATATGCCTTCGACCGTTTGCTCAATAGCGGCATCTTGCCCATCTTCAAAGGCGAGTAAACGCGCTAAATCTGCTTGGAATGTGGCGGATAGGGTGTCGAGTTGCTGGATGTTCAACATTGATATTAGTCCGTGATAAATACGCTAAACAATTGCACATTATACCGATAAAACGCGTTAAATCGAGTGTCAAGGCGCAGGAATTATGCCGCTACTGGTTGCCAATGCAGTAATTTTAACTGTAATTTAACTTGTCCGTTGTACTCATTTAACTCAGGTTGATAGACGGTGGTAATAGTGTCGGGCAGGGTGTCGGTGTGATTGAATAGGATGCTGTCGTAGCGTAGCCCTGCGTTGACTAGCATGAATTTCAGGTGTTTGTCTTTGAGCAGGCGTTGTTGCGTGACTTGAAATGTGCCTGTAAAACTGGGCGCGGGAAAGCCTTGCCCCCATACTTGTTGGTTGATTTGGCGGGTGAAATCGACGGTGAGTTCTTGTGGGCTGAGTTCGCCGTCGCTGGCGATAGTGCGGGCGAGGTCGGTGGGGTTGAGCAGGCTTTGTACAACTTGCTCAAATTGCGCGTTAAATAAGGCGAAATCAGTTTCACGTATGCTTAAACCTGCGGCGGCGGCGTGCCCGCCAAATTTTAATATCAAATCAGGATTGCGCTTGGAAACGAGGTCTAGCGCATCCCGTAAATGCAATGCGGCAATGGAGCGTCCTGAGCCTTTGATTTCGCCATCATTACCTCGGGCAAAACAAATGACGGGGCGGTGAAATTTGTCCTTGAGGCGTGAGGCGAGTATGCCGATTACGCCTTGATGCCAGCCTGCGTCAAATAAACTCAGGCTGTAGTTATCGGTGGTGGTGATGTTGGCGAGATGCGCTTGCGCCTGTTCCTGCATGTCAGTCTCAATTTGGCGGCGGCTGATGTTCATTTGGTGCAGTTGTTGTGCGATGCGTTCGGCTTCGGTGTCGTCGTTGCTGAGTAAGCAGGTGATGCCTAGCGACATATCATCTAATCGTCCTGCGGCATTCAGACGCGGACCTATCATGAAACCCAAATCCCCTGTATTAGCGACGTTAATGGGGCGAGCGGCGGCGTTGAATAAAGCGCGTATGCCCGCACAGGCACGACCTTTGCGCATACGTTGCAGGCCTTGTTCAACTAAAATGCGGTTATTGTCATCGAGCTTGACCACGTCGGCTACCGTGCCCAGGGCGACGATGTCTAGCAATTGTCCCAGATTAGGTGCGGCTTTGCCCGCAAACGCACCACGTGCTTGTAACTCAGCGCGGGTGGCGAGCAACACATAAAACATCACGCCTACACCAGCTAGATTTTTGCTGGGAAAAGGACAGTCAGGCTGATTGGGATTGACTATCAAGGTATCGGGCAAGCTGTCGCCAGGCAAGTGATGGTCGGTAATCAGTACTTCTATGCCCAATGCTTGCGCGGCGGCAACGCCTGCAATGCTGGCAATGCCGTTATCGACGGTGACGATGATGTCAGGTTGTTGTTGGGCGGCGAGCGCGACGATTTCAGGCGTGAGTCCGTAGCCGTATTCAAAGCGATTAGGGACGATAAACTCGACCGTTAATCCGAGTAAGGCAAAGCCCCGCACGGCGACCGTGCACGCTGTTGCGCCGTCAGCATCGTAATCAGCGACTATGATTATGCGCTGTTGCGCGGCAATGGCATCGGCTAATCGCGCCGCCATGGCACTGATATTACGCAGGCTTTGGTAGTGTAATAAACCTGTGAGCTCTGTTTCCAACTGGCTGCTTTGCACCACACCACGCGCCGCAAATACGCGTGCTAAGACGGGGTGTATGCCTGCGTTAATTAGGGTTTGTTGTGCGCTGGCGTGATAGGCGCGGGGAGTGATTTGTACTGCTGTCATTCAACAACGCGCACATCGGTGATGTAGTATTGCGTTTCGGCAAAGCAGCTACTCGGCACGCCGATATGTTGTTCGTAGGTGAGACTGACACGCTTACCCAGGTTTTTGTTGATTTTTTCACTGACCGCATCATTGACGACAGAAAAAGCAAATTTTTCACTCATGGTGCCAGGCATGGAAACCATGGCAAGTTCGCCTTCCCACGTTTTGCAAACCCAGCCTTTGTGTGAGAATTTTTGCACATAGCCTGCGCGTTCGCCTGTGGAATAAGACCAGTGTAATGCTACCCAAGTATAGGCGGCAAATAGCAGTATGCTCAGGATGATAAATCCTGCGAACCAGCGAACTAAATTGCGTGGTGGTGTCATTTGTATCCCCCTTGATTTAATATGCGTATTTTAACCGAAAACAACAGTGCAATATGAATACTTCTACCATCATTGATGTAATCCGCCACGGTGAGCCTGTGGGCGGGCGTAAATATCGTGGGCAGATAGATGACCCCTTGTCGGCTAAAGGCTGGGCGCAAATGCGTGCGGCGGTGGGTGAATATGCTGGTTGGCAACAAATCGTGAGTTCGCCATTGTTACGCTGCGCTGAATTCGCGACCGAGTTGGCGCATAAAAACGCGATACCGTTGACGAAGGATGCGCGATTAAAAGAAGTCAGATTTGGCGATTGGGAAGGTAAAACCAGTGCCGAAATCACCGCGACTGAGCCTGACTTGCTGTTCAATTTTAAGCGTAATCCGTCTGCGTATCGTCCTGCGAATGCTGAAACTATCGCTGATTTTTATCAGCGTGTCAGTAGTGCGTGGGATGCGCTAGTGCAACAATATACAGGGCAACATGTGTTAGTGGTGGCGCACGCTGGGGTAATCCGTATGCTGTTGGCGCATGTTTTGAGTATGCCTGCCGAACAGGGCTACCGCATACAAGTGGCGAGTGCGGCCGTGAGCCGTTTTGCGATTACGCAACGCAACGGCTTATCGCATAGTGAGCTGATTTTTCACGATGGCATATTAAAGGCATAGATTGTGCTGATAGATAATCATATATTTTTATGTGTGGAGTCGATATGGCCACTAAGCCTGGTAACGGAAACAAGGAAAAAGAAAACAATATCAATACCTTAGATAATGATGAGGATAAAACTTTAACGCATGTGTTGGATATACAAACTGATGGTAACCAATCACGGCAGGCCGAAATTCTAGCTCGGTTATTGAAAAAACAAACAATATACGGCAAGTCTGGACGCATTACGGCAGTTGAGTTAATGCCACGCATCCGTTTGGCATACAGCAGTGATATGCGGCAGGCGAGAGATTTGCGTGCTGGTGATGATGCGACGCTATTTGCTGGCGTATTCGCGTTGACGGATGATGGTAAGCATCCTGAGCATCGTTTGCTGATTAGTATTGATATTCACAGTTTGGCGCATGGTGATGTGGCTTATTTGCCTGTGGAGTACACCATATTGGCACTGAGCTTGGGTGAAAAGTCGGGTGTCGTTGAATTTTTGCCAAAAATAAAACTATTATTGAGCCAAGGTTATGATTTATTACTGAATTGTGAATTAAATCAAACTATTCCTAGCGCTTTGTTGGGCATGATTAAACAAGTGCGTATTGATACTGCTTTGCTGAGTGCAATAGATATTGAGCAAATGGTAAAGTCGTTGCGTGAGCAGGGTGTGCAGCGTATTTATGCCCACAACGTGAGTGCGCAGGAAACCTTAATCGTTTGCCAGAAACTTAAGCTAGACGGTTATGAAGGTGATTTTTGCGATTCACCTTTAGCCTTTAATTACCAGCTGATAGAGGTGGAACCGACACGGGTAAGAGCGTTACTCGCGGCTGTCAGCGCACGCCAAGACTTGAGTGCGATAGAAAGTATGATGCGATTTGACGCGCGTTTGGTGTATCAGTTGATTCGTTATGTGAATATGATTTCCAGCAATGACGTCTTGGTCAGTAGCATTGCTGAAGCCTTGCAACAATTGAAATTAGAAGGTTTGCAACGTTGGTTGTCGTTATTGCTCAATGCCAGCGTTGCGCCGAGTATGGCAACATCGGCGGTGTTGAAACAAGCCTATAGTCGCGGATTGTTGTTAGAGTCATTGTCGCGCAAAAGCCTGCAAGTACAAGATCCACAAACCATGTATTTGGTGGGACTGTTGTCGTTAACGGATAAGTTATTGGCGCAACCCATGCACACACTTATTAACCCGTTAAAATTATCGGATGATTTTAAGGCGGCAGTGATAGAGTACAAAGGCAATACAGGTTTAATGTTGAAATTAGTGATGGCAACAGAAAGTAGCGATATTGCGGTGATAGATAATTACGCCGCACGTTGCTTAATCAGCACAACAGATGTCAATCTAGCGATGATTAACGCGCTGGTTGCGGCTGAAACCAGCGGTTTGTAGTTGCCTCAGCGGAGTTTGGCTAACTTAGCTTTGAGTTCAGGCATGATTAAAGCGGTTGCTTTTTCACCTTCCAGTACGGCAATATGCCGTCCGTCCAGACTGCTCACGTCGATATCCTGTGTGCGTGGACGGATAACGATATCGGCTTTAGGCAATTCATAGCGGTTAATCGTTTGGCTCATAATATCAAAAGTCTGCATCAGTACATCAATGGTGCTGGCAGTGGTGTTGTTTTTGGGTTTGTTAGAAATATCCACCGCAATCACAAAATCCGCCCCCAATGAACGCGCTACGCTCACAGGCACAGGGCGCACCAAACCACCATCAACGTAATTATGCCCCGCAATAGTCACAGGCTGAAATATCCCAGGCACAGCACTCGACGCACGCACTGCTTGCCCCGTATTGCCCGTGCGGAATACGGCTACTTCACCATTACTCAAGTCTGTCGCCACCGCCGCAAATGGGCGTTTTAGTTTTTCGATAGGGGTGTTTTTCACTGTGGTGTTAATGAAATTCTGCAAAGCCTCACCCTTGAACACTCCACGGCTAGGCCACGCCCAATCTATGACAGATTGCTCTTCCATTTGTATAGCCACTTTTTGCAATTCAAAGCCACTGTAACCATACGCATATAGCGCACCCACCACCGAGCCAGCACTCGTGCCCACAATAATATCAGGCACGATACCCTGCGCTTCCAAGGCTTTAATCACGCCTATATGCGCAAACCCCCGCGTACCACCGCCACCCAGCACCAGCGCGATTTTTGGCGCAGTACGGCTGGCTATGGGCTTATCAGACTCAGATAGATTAGGTAGCGTGCCACAAGCCGTTAAGGTCAATAATAGAAACAGGGTAAGTAATTTAGTAAATATAGATAGGCGCATGGGTTAGCTAGGTTAAGTTATATGTCCACGAAAGACACGAAAAGCACGAAAATGTTCAAAATTAGCTATGAGGCGTGAATTACCCCATTCTATTAAGTGACACGTTAGGTAATTCAAATGGCAGTGTTTCATCGAATAAAGATGTTTTGATCGCGCCATGAGCACTATATTCTTTAATGGCATTGGCTATAAATGTGCCAAGATTAACAGGTACTGCGTTGCCTATCATTTGTTCCAAGTTTGTTTTCGTTCCTGGAAATCTGAAGTCACTAGGGAATGTTTGTATGTAGCTACGCTCAATTGTAGTGAGCGGTCTGATTTTCGTCAGGTCGGCATTTTCTGGATCGCAAGTATTTAGTTTGTAGCCTTTTGGTACAGGTCTATTCACGCCCCGCACAGTTGGGCTTGGTTCGTCGATAGTAAATACACCTCTACGATTGTAGTTTCTTGGGTGGCGGTAATAAAGCTCTACTTGCAGTTTATCGCCTAAGTAATCTCGAATAGTCATTTGTTTTTCCGCAAGATTTTTTTTAAGTGTACCTGTGAGTTGATTGTGTTTGTCGTTTAGATGTCCAATCAAAAAAAACCTTGTTCTTGATTGAGGAACACCACAAAAAGAAGCATCAAGAATGACTGATGTAAGCCCGTAACCCGTATGTGAAAACTGTTCGATTACATCAGTTAAAATGTGGCTTTTTTTAATTTGTTCTACATTCTCCATCACAAACCAATTGGGCTTTATAGCGCAAACGATGTTGGCAAAATGATAAGTTAAGTCTGCTCTACCTTGTGTTATATCGCGTTTGCCTGCGCTGGAAAAGTCTTGGCATGGAGGGCCGCCCATGATTAAATCTGGTGTATAAGCCTTTATTTTTTCTATAGACTCTACTTCGTTTGTTAAGTCTTGTTTGAAAATAGGGTGTGTAAAGTTTTCTTTATACACATTGATAGATGGTTCCCAGTATTCAAAAGCAGCAACCACATCAAAGCCCGCATTCTCAAAGCCTCGCGACAGACCGCCACAGCCCGCAAAAAGATCGACACATTTCATGCGAATAAGCTCGGCGAGTTGAATAAAATAGCGTCGAATCGTCTTTCTGGACTGAGTAGGTGCTGACCACCGCCTAAGATAATGTCTTTAATTTCGGTTTTTGTTATAACTGGCTTGATTAGCCTGGGGCATGACATATACTTGTTTGTTACAGTGCCCGCAGATGCAAACGCTTTATCATTTTTTGTATTGTACGAAAGAGCGTCGATAATTTGAGCATGATTGAATTTTTTATGTTCCTTTATATCACTAAGCATTTTGTACAGCCAAATAGCTGTTCTTGTTTGTCGTGTGATTTTTGTTGAATTGGGATTTTTATTGGCTATACTCGAAATGAAATTGCTAAATCCAGCGTTACTCCATACAAACATATCCAAACAATTTTCAGCCAGTTCTGGAGACTTTCCTAATGTTTTCCAAATGGGTTGTAGCAGAAAAGCTTGTTGATTCTGTTCAAGTGCCACGGACAGAGATGCAATGGCGGTAATGATTTCAGTTATTTTTGCTAATACAAGACGCGCATCTGACCAATCTTGTACCTTAATGACGGGCAAGAGGTCACTCAGTGCTTCGGTTGTAAGCCCAGCAGCAATGCTACAAGCGAGATACACAATGGTATCTGGTCTTACTACAATCTCACTGCCATATAACGCTTCATGTAGATCGCAAGTAGTATTGTCAGGCAATGCAGTCAGTTTCACCTCAAGCCCAGTTAAACATGCTCCAGAGCTTTCCTTTTGAATAACCAAGTCTGTTCTTGGTAACGCACCGATAACGAATTTTTGGTATGGGGTGTGCTGTGCTTCAAAAGCAAAATAAGCGTCTTTATCATCGGCTTTTATACCGAAGACATCTTGGATTGAAATGAGACTTGAGCTTAATTTTCCGTTTGAAATTGCAAGATAGTTTGCTTGTATATCTTTTGAAGCCAAATAGCAGCATAAAGCGGCAGGGAAAGACGAGTTAAATTGGTTTTTCCCCCAAGCCTCTCTTTGAGTGAAGTCTCTATTCGTCTTTTTCAGACCAAATAAGCTAGGTTCTATGTCAGCCATTTTTAGATTGCCTTTATTCGTTTTGGTGTTGGTACAAGGTCAAAGTGCGGTTTGGATAGTGTTCGTTATTATGAACCGCCACGCATACGTTGCTCTATCGCACGTAAGGTATTTTGTATCTCTTTTTCTTTGAGCTCTGGGTCAACGTCTTGGATGTATTCAATAGCAGAAAAATCATCGCCACGTTTACGATTTTGGGGTGGCTCCAGTGTTTCGATGAGTAAGGCTTCAAATGTGGCGACGAGGCTGGCGAGGGAGGTGTTGAGTGTGGTTTCGCGCAGATTACCTTCTTGCGTTACGTCTAGTAAACCAAACCACGAAAACCGATTCCAGCGGCTACCCAAGCGGTCAACGGTGTGTTCGGCAAGGCGTTTGCCTAGCGGACGGTCTATGCTACGCCCGATATAGACTACAGTATGGTGATCGTAGAGTATGTAGATGCCTTTTTGCTTGCCGAAATCGACGGCTTTGGAAAGTGCCTGTTGTTTGCCATACATTTTTGGATCGCTGCGCCACACCACTAAATCACGTTGCCAATACATGCCAAAGGAGTGAATGATGGAGTCGGAAACATCCTCGTCATCTGTAGCTATTAGTGGAGCGGATTTTATTTGTTTAGCTGTTGATGTAGTAGTGACTGCGGCTGATGGCGTATTCTTGAGCGTGAAAATACCTTTGCCTACGCGGATGTAGGGTGATTTCTCACCATCATGTTTGATTGATGCGGCTAATTGCGCATTCACCGTTGCTGCAGGGGTAGCACCATCCGTTGCATAGTAGCCGCGCGATAAAATTTGCTCAGAAATTTCCGTGTAGTGCAGAGGACTATCTGATTCAGCGAGCACTTTTTTGATGGCTTCTTTCCAAGATTTTTCCACTGACTACCCTTTGATATTTGATGCTGGGTTAAACATGTAAATTACATTTTCGTGTTTTTAGTGCTTTTCGTGGATAAAAATCACTTCACTCGCATCCCCGCAGTCGCGCCTGTGTCTGGGCTGAGGATGTACAAGCCTGGGGTGTCGCCTGAGGCTGCCAGTACCATGCCTTCGGACAAGCCGAATTTCATTTTGCGTGGAGCGAGGTTAGCGACCATGATGGTCATGCGGCCTATGAGTAATGCGGGGTCGTAGGCAGATTTGATGCCTGCGAACACGTTGCGGGTTATGCCTTCGCCTATGTCTAGTGTCAGGCGTATGAGTTTGTCTGCGCCTTCTACGTGTTCGGCGTTGACGATGTGGGCGACGCGTAAATCAATTTTGCTGAAGTCATCTATGCTGATGGTGTCAGCGATGGGCGCGATGGTAACGGCTGGTGTTGCGGGTGCTGGCGTTTCGACGATGTTGGCGGCTATCATGGCATCTACCTGTTTTTGTTCTACACGGGTCATTAAATGGCTGTAGCTGTTAATGGTATGTTGGCTTAATAATGTTTGCGCGTCCGCCCATTGCATGGCGGGAATGTTGAGGAATTGCTCAACGTCGGCGGCGAGTTTGGGCAATACGGGTTTGAGGTAGAGCGTCAACAGGCGGAACAGATTCATGCTGACGCTGCATATTTCATGCAGTAGCGCGTCTTGCCCGCCTTGTTTGGCGATTTCCCAAGGTTTGTTATCGTTGACGTATTGGTTGGCTTTGTCGGTCAAGTGCATGATTTCACGTAGCGCACGACCGAAGTCGCGGCTCTCGTAGCATTCGGCAATGAGAGTTGCAGCGTGCTGGACTTCGTTGAGTAGTTCAGAAGTCGGCAGGTTGTCTGCGAGTTTGCCGTCAAAACGCTTGGCGATGAAACCTGCGGTGCGGCTGGCGATGTTGACGAATTTGCCGACTAAATCGCTGTTCACGCGGGCAATGAAATCATCCAGACTTAAATCTAAGTCTTCCATCGTGCCGTTGATTTTGGCGGCGAAATAATAACGCAGCCATTCTGGGTTCATGCCGCTGTCGATATAGCTTTCAGCGGTGATAAACGTGCCGCGTGACTTGGACATTTTTGCGCCGTTGACGGTGAGAAAGCCATGCGCGAATATGCCTGTGGGTGTGCGGTAGCCTGCGTTTTTGAGCATGGCTGGCCAGAACAAGGCGTGGAAATAGAGGATGTCTTTGCCGATAAAGTGGTACAGCTCGGTGTCGGTATCTGGCTTCCACCATGCGTCGAAATCCAGTTGCTGGGTGGTTGCCAGGTGCTTGAAGCTTGCCATGTAGCCGACAGGTGCATCCAGCCAGACGTAGAAATACTTGCCTGGCGCATCGGGGATTTCAAAGCCGAAATAAGGTGCGTCACGGGATATGTCCCAGTTTTGCAGACCAGCGCTAAACCATTCATCAAGCTTGTTGGCGGCTTCTTTTTGTAATGTGCCTGAGCGTGTCCAAGTACGCAGAAACTCCGCACAATCACCCAGTTTGAAAAAATAATGTTCAGATTCGCGGCGTACAGGCGGCGTGCCTGAAACGGCCGACACTGGGTTAATCAGGTCGGTAGGCGAGTAAGTTGCGCCACATACTTCGCAGTTATCGCCGTATTGATCTTGTGCGCCACATTTTGGACACTGACCTTTGATGAAGCGGTCGGGCAGGAACATTGCTTTGCTGGTGTCGTAATACTGCTCTATGGTTTTGCGTTCGATGAGCTGTGCGTCGCGTAAATTCAGATAAATCTGGCTGGCGAGTTCGCGGTTTTCATCTGAATTGGTCGAGTGGTAGCTGTCAAAATTGATGTGAAATCCCGTAAAGTCACGCAAATGTTCGCCATGTACGCGGTCGATTAAGGCTTCGGGTGTGATGCCTTCTTTTTCTGCGCGTAGCATGATGGGCGTGCCGTGGGTGTCGTCGGCGCAGACGTAGTAGGCTTCATTACCCTGCATTTTCTGGAAACGCACCCAGATGTCGGTCTGGATGTATTCGACCAGATGACCGAGGTGGATAGCGCCGTTGGCGTAAGGTAGGGCGGAGGTTACGAGGATTTTGCGGGTCATAGTCTATATTCAGGTGGTTAGTGCGTCAGCCTGGAGGCGGACATCATAAAGCGACTATTTTAAGCCATTAAACAGGTATGCGGAAAGGGCTATGCCTAAAGCAGCTAATATCAATGTGGTGACAGCGGCCATATTGACCCAGTAACCGTCGGGGATTTCGACTGGTTTGAAAGTGCGTAGCACGCGCCGATACTGCGCTACGGCGAGTATCGCCATGGCGCTACCGAGCACGATAAAGCCCATGCCTACCCAGAATGACACGCCGCGTTCCACCGTTTGCGGTGTGTGCGGGGCAAGCATGTGCAGGAATAAACCAAAGCGTTCGACCACAAAGCCGAACGCCATTAAGGTTAAACTGGTGCGATTCCATGCCAGCAGGGTGCGTTCTGCGGCGAAGAATACGCGGGGGTCGTTTAAGTCCGACATGCTTAGGCGAGTAGTTGTGCTAACACAAACGGCAAAATGCCGCCGCTTTGGTAGTAATCAACCTCGATAGGCGTGTCTATGCGCAACTTGACCATGGTGGTGTCCGTCGTGCCGTCAGCGCGGTGGATAACGATTTGTACGTCTTGTTGCGGGGTGATGCCGTTTTCCAAACCTAGCAGGTCGAAGGTTTCGCTACCGTCGAGTTTCAGCGTGGCGGCATCCGTGCCTGCGTGGAATTGGCACGGCAATACGCCCATGCCGACCAGGTTGGCACGGTGGATACGTTCAAAGCTCTTGGCAATCACGGCTTTTACACCGAGTAATTTCGTGCCTTTTGCCGCCCAGTCGCGTGATGAGCCAGTGCCGTATTCTTCGCCAGCAAATATCATCAGCGGTGTGCCGTTGGCTTGATATTGCATGGACGCATCGTAGATTGCCATTTCTTCGCCGTCAGGTTGGTGGCGAGTGATGCCGCCTTCTGAGCCAGGTATCATCAAGTTTTTGATGCGCACGTTGGCGAATGTGCCGCGCATCATGACTTCATGGTTACCACGGCGTGCGCCGTAGCTGTTGAAGTCGGCTTTATCGACACCGTGCGCCAGCAGGAATTTACCCGCTGGTGAGCTAGGTTTGATAGAGCCAGCAGGGCTGATGTGGTCAGTGGTGACTGAGTCGCCAAACACCGCCAACGCTCGCGCACCATGTATCACGCCGCTATCGCCTGCCGCGCCGTCGAAGAATGGGGGTTGCTGAATATAGGTCGAATCTGCATCCCAGTCATACACGCTACCCACAGGCGCAGGGACGGCTGCCCATAGTGGATTGTCAGCGGTGAAATCAGCGTATAGCGCACGGTAAGTTTCAGGGTTGGTCGCAGTGCTCATGACAGCGGCGACTTCTTCCAGGCTCGGCCAAATGTCTTTCAAATACACCGCTTTGCCATCTTTGCCAGTACCGATAGCCTCGGTGCTCAAATCTTTATTCATCGTACCTGCCAGCGCGTAGGCAACGACTAACGGCGGTGACATGAGGAAATTAGCTTTGACGTTTTGATGCACACGGGCTTCAAAGTTGCGGTTGCCTGACAGGACCGATGCGGCGATTAAGTCGTTATCAAGTATGGCTGATTCTATCGCGGCAGGTAGCGGACCTGAATTGCCAATACACGTGGTGCAACCGTAGCCGACCAGTTTGAAACCGACATCACCCAGCGCATCCATCAAGCCAGCGGCTTTGAGGTATTCGGTGACGACGCGTGAGCCTGGCCCTAATGAAGTTTTGACATGCGAGGGCACGGTCAAGCCTAGTGCCACGGCTTTTTTTGCCAGTATGCCCGCCGCTAACATGACGCTAGGATTAGAGGTGTTGGTGCAAGAGGTAATTGCGGCAATGACGACATCGCCATGACCTAATGTACTGTTGCCGCAAGCAACGCGTTCGGTCAGTGCGTTGGCGGGTTTGTTATAGCCGCCTGCACTCACAGGTAGCGCGAATAAATCAGCAAATTTAGCTTTGGTTTTTGTCAGCTCGATACGATCTTGTGGACGGCGCGGACCCGCAACCGAAGCGACGACATTGCCCAAGTCCAATTCCAGCACTTGTGAGTAATCACAATCGCCTGCCTGCGGTATGCCAAATAAGCCTTGTGCCTGGAAATAATTGCGGATGCTGTTGACTTGCTCAGTGGTGCGCCCAGTAGCGGCGTAATAGTCGCAAGTCGCTTCATCCACAGGAAAGAAACCCATGGTTGCGCCGTATTCAGGTGCCATATTGGCAATGGTAGCGCGGTCGGGCAGGGATAACGCCGCCGCACCTTCGCCGAAGAATTCTACGAATTTGCCAACGACTTTTGCACTGCGCAACATTTCGGTAATGGTCAGTACCACGTCAGTGGCGGTAATGCCTTCGCGGATTTTGCCCGTCAAATTGACACCGACCACGTCAGGGGTGAGGAAATACACAGGCTGACCCAACATGCCTGCTTCTGCTTCGATACCGCCCACGCCCCAGGCGACGATGCCCAGACCGTTAATCATGGTGGTGTGCGAATCGGTACCGACCAGCGTATCAGGATAATACACGCCGTCCTTTTCCATTACACCGCGCGCGAGGTATTCCAGATTGACTTGATGCACTATACCGATGCCTGGTGGCACTACTTTGAACGTATCAAAGGCTTGCATGCCCCATTTCAGGAACTGGTAGCGTTCACGGTTACGGATAAATTCCAACTGCATGTTTTGTTGCAATGCGTCAGCCTGGTTAAACACGTCAACCTGCACTGAGTGATCGACCACCATATCAACGGGTACTAGCGGCTCTATGAGTTTAGGATTTTTGCCTGCTTTCGCGGTAGCCGTGCGCATGGCGGCTAAATCGGCTAACAGCGGCACGCCTGTAAAGTCTTGCAGTAGTACGCGGGCAACGATAAAGGGGATTTCTTCGGTGCGGTTGGCGTTAGGTTGCCAGTTAGCCAGCTCGTGTATGTGTTGTTCAGTCACTTTTTTGCCGTCGCAATGACGCAAAATAGCCTCTAGCACAATGCGGATAGAAACAGGTAAACGTGATATTTTACCTACGCCAGCGGCTTCAAGTGCGGGTAGAGAGTAGAGTTTACCTTGTTTGCCATTGCCCAAATCGAATTCGGTACAAGAATTGAATAAGTTATGCTGGTTCATAATGACCGTGCCCAATCGTAGAAAAAGTGTGTTAATTTTACTGTATTTTAACCAACAGATACAGAATATAAGGATGCAACGATGAAAACGCATAGACGTTTATCGTTACGCCTGTTAAACAGTTCAGCAAATAATATGCCAGAGAGGTCGTTATGAGTTTTATTGACGTGTTTAATGGGGATGCTGATGGCGGGGTAGCATTGGCGGCGGGTTTAGAATTTTTCCAGTATCGTTAAATTAAAATCACAGCTTTGCTGTAATGCAGTTAATTGATCCTCGCTAATGCGTTTTACCCAGCATTTCTCATACACTTTGCTACCATCCTGTTGCCAACGAAAGCCTTTTTCCTTAGCCATTTCACGTTCATCGTAGCCCACATTTGCTTGCACAATCAGCCATTTGCGCTGACTATTGGTGATAACCTGCGCTATATCATAGCGAGCAAGTATCGTCAGCATCGTCAACACATCGGTAACCGCACGGTGCGCGTAAGGATTAACCATGCCATGATAACCCGCTAAATAAATCAGGTTGCGGCTCTTACATGGACGCGGATAATCAATGTCATACTGCGTATCCAGCCAAGGCGTGGCAGGTATTTTTAGCTTGAATTGATTGAACGCGGCGGTAATCAGCGGACGATCAAAATCACGCCCATTATGCGCAACGATATAATCAGCCTTATTCATCAATTTAGCGATAGGCTGCAACGTCCGAATATCAAGCGGCTGTCCATGACGCGCTAACAGTGCATCGCTAATACCCGTATATTCCACAGATTCAGGCGAGACGGCCTGCGTGGGCTTAACGAGCACAGACAAAAACTCCACAGGTTGCGCAAACTCAGTATCCCATAACACCAAACCCACCTCAGTAATGAAATTGGTGTCCATATTCGCATTGAAAGCACCTCCTGTTTCAAGGTCTAATCCGAGTAATAGCATGATGAATGGTGATGCTTGATATGATAATAATGGAAGTTTAGCGCATTTTAGCCTTGCATAGGAATTGATTGGGGTCAGTTCTAACTTTACTGTATTTTTGCGAGGTGTAGGTCGGGATTGCCCGACGGCAAGTTACTTACGCTTGCTTGCCTAGGAAAAAGTAAGCTAAGAGAAAAGCACCCTACTGCGCCAGTCCTGCGGACTTTCCGTGTAGTAACGA
This sequence comes from Sulfuriferula sp., assembly GCA_013140765.1. Classification (GTDB taxonomy): domain Bacteria; phylum Pseudomonadota; class Gammaproteobacteria; order Burkholderiales; family Sulfuriferulaceae; genus Sulfuriferula. Next base: position 311 of record JABFSE010000020.1, on the reverse strand, counting down.
ACAAAACGGGCGGCTGCGGAACTCACGCGACGCGCTCAAACAATCCTCGTCGACGGTTCTCGTTTTGTACGTCACTACACGGTGGCGCAGGAAGGGATAGTGGTATCAGACCGCGTGTAGCCAGTGTTAAATTGGGGTAAATGTTGGATTGCAAGACCTGACCCCGATGCCCCCTTGGATTGCAAGACCTCGTATCATTCCCCTACCTACTCAGAAGCTGAAAGTATTAAACTACCTGATGTGATGGAGCAGGCTGAGTTGGGAGACATCGGCTAGACTTTAGGTCAGTCTCATAGAGATTAAACCTGCGG
>JABFSE010000036.1 GCA_013140765.1 Sulfuriferula sp. | reverse complement strand
TCAGCATCATCGCCGACAAAGATTGTGGATCAATAGGGCCGCCGCTGGCAGGCTTGGGCATATCTTCAAATGCCTTAATCTCATCATTAGGCAATAAATCATCCAGACCATAATCAACCACTTCACCCGTTACGCTAGTGCCACCGAAATCAACCATATTAGGTTCAGATTTGCGACCTACTTTCGTATTGGGTACGGTATAACCTTGTTGCGCGTTGTAAACCGTGTAGCTGAATTTTTTTGCAGTTGGGAATTTAGGTAACGCCTTGTCAGCAATTAGCGCCACATCTGGATTTTTATAACCAATCGCTATTGCGGTTAGCTGGGGGTTAACTGGAAAAGCAGTCGTTGACATCAATATCTCCTTAAATTAAAAATTAACCCTGTAGCGAACCTTGGTTGAGCAATATGCGCACAACATCTCCTGCGGCACTAGGTGCCTCTAGGAATATCCCGACAATCCGATTATTAACACCCGCTGCAGGGGCTGCAGTTACACCACGACCAGACGCATCTGACGCTACCAGCGCCCCGCGAGCAGCTGCCGCACCAGCGACAACATAAGCCGTACCTATGACTTCAACGTCAACGCGCTCTCCTTGCGCAGCGGCAATATCCATCGTTACCCCGATAACAAAATCGGTCGCAGCAGCGGCAGGTACCACGGTAGAATCATCGCTACCAAATTTGACCAGGGTATAAGCGGGAATCGCTACCCCGGCCACATAGTTTTTTGCTAAAACATTCGACATCGTGCGGCTCCTTTATTGGTTAACTTGCGTGACATGCGCCACGGCCTGGGCAATATTGACAGTGCGCCCGGCCTTAGCCTCTGCTTCCATGAATTCGACTGCCTTGGCACTGATCGCCGTGGCGTCTTCCATATCGACCTGCTTGATCTCGCCGGCAGCGTGCTCGCCGAACGCCACTACTTTTGGCTGCGCCTGTAAAAATGCCTTGAGCGCATCGACCATCGGCTGCTTGGCATCGCCCTCGCCGAATTCGACAGGCGTATCCTGACCGGCGAAGTGATCCAGCGTGGCAATGGCCACATCCTTATTCACTGGCAGCAGCTTCCCAGCCGTTACCAGGCTTTCGGCAAAGGCGGTGTTTTCAGTGTGTATGGCCGCAGTTCTGGCCAGCTTATCGGCAGCCGCGAATTCAGCTATCCGGGTTTTCATTTGCGCGTTTTCAGCTTCCAGCGCAGCAGCTTGTTCTGGGGTCACATGTGTCTCCTTGTTGTGGTTAGTAGGCTCGGTAAAAGCAGGTACGGGAGTAAGTTCATCAGGCGATTCCTTGCGGGCGTCGTCTTCCAGCGAGGCGACGGTATAGCCGGGGATCACCTTGTCTGCTTCATCCAGGCTGAACTTGCTAATAATCCACTCGCGCAGGTTGCGCCACAGGCCAGCATTCTGCATGTCAGACCAGTCGGCGAATTCAACGATACCTTGCTCGTTGTCAGCAAACTCAGGCGCACGCAAGCCCTTAACGGCAGGCGGCTGCGCGCCGAGAAAGCCAACGTGGCGCAAGTAGTAAACGCCTGGCACTGGGTTATTTGGGGAATCAGGGGCATAGAAGCTGGCAGATATCTTCTTGAAACGACCAGCAGCAACCATCTCGGCAAAGTCAGGATCAACCTGGTCAGGCTGAGCCTCAAGGCCGCCCTCGGCAAACCCGAGTGACTTCACCCAGCCATAGGCAGGGCCGTCATGCTTGGGGTGGCCGACAACCAAGGGCGCTTCATGCTTGGCTGGGTCATAAGCATTTGCCGAAGCAGCGAGATCGGTTTCAGAAAATCCCAGCACAGCACCGCTCATCGCAGTGTGAGTGCCAGGACGAAAGATTTGGATGGGCTTTTGTGTATTCATGCCGCCATTGTGACGGCGGCGAGGGGGGCAGTTAAGGCGGAACGGGTTCCGTTAATGCAGGTTTTTTATCAGTCTTTTTTAGCGTACCAGAATGCGCCGGGAATGCAAAATCTGTTTCCTCCTCAAAAACACATCCTCGGTGTGAATCGTGCGCGTGAATGCAGGGCGTTAAACCCCCGTTAAAATCTTGTCCACGGTTTTTTTGCTACAACGGTATATCTGAAGCGGCGTAAATCGCTTAAATAGCGTTTTAACCAATCACCTTGCGCAGGTAGTCAGATGCAATACTCAGCACTTCGTTATGCATGGTATCCGTTAGATTGCCATTTATATCAAATGGCATATATGGACGGGCAGGGATTTTAACCTTACGGCCGCGACCAGCCATGCCGCCAAACTGATGGATAGCTGCATACTTAATTTCATCTAGCACACCTAATGTCATACTATTGGAATCACTCTCTACCCGTACAGCACCAGCTAGATCTCCTTCTCGTTGCAATATCATTCCTGGCCAGCTACCTTTTCTAGTACGTTGCTCGATTGTCCTAGATGCAAGCCCCATCCATTTAGGTCGCCCCTGATACTGGAAATTGCCCTCAGTCTCAGATAACATTTCCACGCCGATTGCGCGCATCACTGGTGACATATCGGCGACTCTTTGTCCAATATTACGCAGCGCTTGCTGCACAGCACTATCACGTATTTCAATTGTAATCATCTTGTTTTCCGATCAGACCAGGTTATAATGGCAACAAGCTCATCGCGCATCCACGGAGCCATCCCTCATATCCATAGGGGCGCGGGGTGCGGGCAACTGGATGGAAGTGCCCGCAATACTAAATCTATTCTGTACGCGAGTACAACAAATACCCACGACGTTGATCCTGTATATAATCATCAACGGTGTCATAGCCGTGGCGCTGTACATAATCTTTATCTACCTGAAATATCGTCACACCAGCCCATCCATTTTTACCTTCGTCAAATGCAGCATAAACGGGCTGTGTCTGTCCATCCATAATAAACTGCTTGATGTATCTACGCCGCAACACTGCGCCCACATTGCTTTTAACTGCCTGCCAATACAGCCATATCTCATCAGGTCGTTTTATTGCATCAGCCAGCATCGGCAAATAGGCTGCTCTATTTGATTTATCAACTTTCCATGCCCCCGACTTATCTTTGAATAGGGCATCATTAATTAACAGTGGCTCGTCAGTCACATCCCAGAAAGTAACTGGTTGCGACAACGTAGCACCAAATTCATTTAAAAATGACGATACGCGATGCTCAGCATCCATGCCCGAGCTAAATAGACGTGTCGCATCGAATACTTCTGGCGCGGGCAATAGGGGCAATGGCTTTGGTGTGGCCAGATTTTTAGGCAGCACATTACTCATGGGTATCGGCGTAAAAGGTGCCTGCCAGTTAGCACCCCCAGTACGCTGCAATTCAAAACCCACGTCTGCCTTAAATATAGCAGGCTTGCCATCATGGCCAGTCACTTTAAGACCTTTTACATGGTAAGCCTGTCCATTTGAATTAACTTCGACATCAACCATCCTGCCGGCTGAACTTTCAATCTCCAATCCCTCGCGCTCGACGGCCCTTTTTGAGAGTGGACGCGGGCGACAACGGCAGTTATAACCGCAAGGTGGCTTGGCAACATTAGTCCACAGGACATCATCGCCACCAAATACTCGGCCATTCATGACTGCGTGAGAGGGTCGGGTACGCCTATCCATTACAGCAACCCACTGCCAGTATGGGTGAGTATCCAGTGACTGGCGCATCATATCCATACGAGCATTCATATATGCTGATTGCAGATTAGTCTGGAAAATCGTATTTAGTCGACGCGGGCTACCCAGCTGAATTTTTTTGACCTCACCTGTGCCAGTATCAACGACATCCTGCTTCCCCCACCAACCTTTTGCCTGCAGCTTTTTTGTTAACGCTGATTTTGCTGATTGTCGACTGATACCATCACGCGGCACAGAAACAACCGCCTCATGAATATCTGCCAGAATGTCATTGCGCATTGCTTTGGCAACCGTAAATGTATGGTTATGCGCTTCAGCAAGCATATCGTCAAAATTCCATGTCTTTGCAAGCCCCTTGTCTTGTAAAAACTTAATGATTTCCTGCGGCTTCATCCCAAAAATAGCCTGCAACTCAGGATCAATATTAGCCATGATTATTCCAAATCGGCTTCAGCACTCAACCGACCCCATACCTTTGCAGCAAACAGTAACTGGTTTAATTTACTAGTCAATTCTGATTCATCCATATCTGGATATGCCTCAGCTAATAAACCCAATACCTCTGCAGCATCACCACCCTTATTTATCTGGTCAATGACTGGCTTGATAAAGCCTTCAGCGATAGCTTGCATATCGCTGGCAGATATAGCGTTAATCACCCTATCCAATACTTCTTGGTCTGGATAAGTATCACCCTCAGCAAATGCTGCCGGCAACGAGTC